>CAZVKG010000008.1:0-77123 GCA_964627665.1 uncultured Eubacteriales bacterium
TTGCAATCAATACTTTTTGCATCTGACCACCTGAAAGTTGACCGATTTGTCGATGCCTCAAATCATATATGTTTAGAAAACGCATTAACTCTTCGCTTTTTTTATAGGATGATTCATGGGTTCGATAAAACCAGCGTTGTTGTTTTTTAGCTTCTCCCATGAGAACAACATCTTCGACCGTCGTCGGAAACGACTTTTCAAAAGATGTAAATTGTGGCACATAGCCTAAGCGAAGTCCTTCTTTTATTTCGATACTACCGTTTGTTGGCTCAATAAGTCCAACGATGGTCTTTAATAATGTTGATTTTCCACCACCATTTGGGCCAATTACTCCTAAGAACTCTTTATTCTCTATCGCCAAATTTACCTTGTGTAAAGCATTTACTTTTCCGTAATGCACACATAAATCTTTAACAACTACATCCACATCCATCCACCTCTATTCAAACTCAAAATCAACGTTTCCCCACTGTTCTCTGTTTATCTCAACCGATGTATTCCGTCGCCATTCTTCATATACAAGATCAAAATGTTCGGATTTTAATGTATTAATTATCTTTTTGCGCAATTCTGTCTCAAATTCCATAAAATTTTTATCAAATTCCTTCAACTCTTCTGTTGATGGCTCTATAATTTCAATAAGCTTAAACAAATATGCCCCTTGGTCCACACGAATTACTTGGCTAATCTCACCTACTTCAAGATTTGTCAGTTCAGCTTCAAACGCTTCCGGTATTGTCGTTTTCGTATATGTAAAGAGTATTTCCTCTCCTTGATGATACATATCAATAAGTTCTTCAAACGCTTTCCCATTAAGCACTTCTTCCGGTGTATCGTCAGCATCTAATGGAATAAATATTTCCTGAACTTGAATTTGTGTCAACAAGTCTTTGGGGCCTGTTTCAACAAGTTGTCGGTAATCTCTATTCTCCAACATGAGTTGTCGAATGGTATCTTCATCCGGGGTTAAATCACTTGTCAAATCATTATAGACACCGCTTGCTCTTGCAAATTCTAGAAAAACATGATGAACACGTTCTTCTGTAATTCCATGTTCTTGTTTGAAGTTTTCCGGCAACTGTTCATAATACTTTGTTCCTTGCGTTTTGCTTGCTGTTTTTTGCTCTTCCGACAATTCAATTCTAAACTCATCTGCTTTTTTTTGAATCGTTTTTATGCGAACAATATTTTTAAGAACTGCATCTCGTGCAACTTCGCTTGCACTTTTACCACCACTAAAATCTTCAAATTCCCAAACATTTTCTCCACCAATATTTATAAATTCATCGTATACTTGATAAGCATATATCATGACTTCGGCTTGCCCAATTGCCAGATCATCAATTTTAACCCAATAATCCTCTTCAACAACGTTTTGTTTTGAACATGACAAAAAACCACTTAACATAAGTAGTAAAACTAAAATACGTACTGTATGTGCATATACTTGGTAGCTTCTGTCCATAACTTTCTCTCCAGTCACTACCCCCATCAATTGCCATTATTCTTATTATACGCGTTCGTGCCTAGGACTTCAATTCTTTTAAGTCTTGTAATAAAGATTTAATATGAATAAACTTCTCTTTAAACTCTTCTTTATTAAGTACTAATGTAAAATAGGGTCTTTGATTCACCGTAAAGCGTCGATGTTTTTCATCTCTTGATATAATATCCGGAATTTTGGTCGGATCAATGGATGCATCTTGTTTTATCTCAAAAAGAATATTGGTATTCTTCTCTTCAATTGATGTAATATATAAATGGTTAGCCAAACCTTTAATTAGGGCAACTTCAAGTAAATTTTCAACTGCTTTCGGTAAATCTCCATACCGATCAATTAATTCATCTTGCATATCTTCATAGTCTTCCACCGTCGAAATAGATGCAATCTTTTTGTAACTCTCGATTTTTTGCACTTCATTTTTAATGTAATAGGGCGGAATAAATGCATCAACCGTTAATTCAATAACCGTCTCAAAGCGTTCTTCATAATGTCCACCTTGTTGTTTTTTAACAGCATCTTCTAATAGTTTACAGTATAAGTCATAACCGACTGCATCCATATGTCCATGTTGACTTTGTCCAAGAATATTCCCGGCACCTCGAATCTCTAAATCACGCATGGCAATGCGGAATCCCGAACCAAATTCTGTAAATTCTTTGATTGCCTTCAATCGTTTTTCTGCAATCTCCTGAAGCACTTTATCTCGCTTATATGTCAGGTAGGCATAGGCTAATCGACTCGATCGCCCTACCCGTCCTCGCAGCTGATACAATTGGGATAATCCCATATGATCCGCATTCTGTATAATAATCGTATTCACATTTTGTATATCCAGACCGGTTTCAATAATCGTCGTTGCGACTAACACATCGATTTCACCATTGATAAAATCAACCATAATATCCTCGAGTTCACGTTCACTCATCTGCCCATGAGCAAAAGCAACCGTTGCTTCAGGAACCATTGCACTGATTTTTAAGGCAACTTCATCAATGTCTTTGACACGATTATGTACAAAATAGACTTGTCCTTCCCGTGAAAGTTCTCGGTAAATTGCATCTTTAATCAGTTCATCATTATGTTCCAATACATAGGTTTGTATCGGTTGCCGCTCTTCCGGCGGTTCTTCTAATACACTCATATCACGTATTCCGATTAAACTCATATGTAGTGTTCTCGGTATAGGTGTCGCTGTTAAGGTCAAAACATCAATATCTTCTTTGAGATGTTTAATCTTTTCTTTATGGGTTACTCCAAAACGTTGTTCTTCATCCACAATTAATAAGCCTAAATCCTTAAACTGAATATCTTTAGATACTAATCGATGGGTTCCGATGACAATATCCACGAGTCCTTTTTTCAAACCTTCAATAGTAATCTGCTGTTCTTTTTTTGTCCGAAAACGTGACATCATATCAACACGAACAGGGAAATCTTTCATGCGTTGCACAAAATTATTGTAGTGCTGTTGTGCCAGAATTGTTGTCGGAACAAGATATACGACTTGTTTCCCATCTTGAACCGCTTTAAAGGCAGCCCGTATAGCAACTTCCGTTTTTCCATAACCAACATCACCACAGATTAATCGATCCATAATCTTTGTGCTTTCCATGTCATTTTTAGTGTCTTCAATTGCATTTAGCTGATCATCTGTTTCATCATAAGGGAACATTTCTTCAAACTCTTGTTGCCACAGTGTATCTTTACTATAAATGAATCCTTTTGTTTCTTGACGTTTTGCATATAGGGAGATTAGCTCTGTCGCTAACTCTTCGACCGCACCTTTAACTTTAGATTTTGTTTTCTTCCACTCAGACGTTCCCAATTTATTAAGCTTTGGCGCTTTTCCTTCTGCTCCAATATATTTTTGAATTGCATCTAATTGACTCGTCGCGATATATAAACTCCCATTATCTCGATAGTCAATTTTAATAAAATCTTTACTGACATTGTCGATTTCAATCGTCTCTAGCCCGCGAAAAACACCGACGCCATGATGTTCGTGAACAATATAGTCTCCGACTTTTAGATCTGTAAAACGATCGATTTTGCTTCCACCGGAATATTTACGTTTTTTGGCTTTTTTCTTGACGCCAGCCATATCTGTTTCTGCTAGTATAGCAAACTTAACATCCGGATAGTCAAACCCTCTATGAATTTGACCAACACCGATATTTATAATACCTTTCGGTAATTCGTGATCAAAATCTTTTAAAACACGACTTGGAATATCATGTTCAAGGAACAATTCGTGTAAACGTTGACTGCGTGTTCTTGATGCTGTCACTAAGAGCATCGTATAGTCCAAATTCAAATAATAATTTATATCTTTAATCATTAAATCAAAGTTTTGATGATAAACATTAATGGATTTAATATTAAATTGTAGATTTTCTTCATAATCCAATACTTTTTTGGTCGAAAAAAGACTATTCATCATAATTGTCTGATACGTATTTATTTCATCTATGATATGATTAAAACGATGTCCTAATTCTAATTGCTTGGGTAATATTTGTCCTTTTTCAAACCGGGTTTGCATACTATCTGTATATTCATGGGTCATACCTTTTATACGCTCTAAAATATGCGTTGGTTCTACAAGGACAATTTTGGGGTTAGTTAAATAATCTAAAATACTATAAATTTGATCATAGTAATAGAACACATAACTCTCAATACCATTAAAATTGCCATGTTGACTAATCTTATCTGTTAACACCTCATACGTTCGCTTGAGTTCCCCAATCTCATCCAGAAGATTTTTCTTTTTCAATTTTTTATAATGCTGTTCATAATCCTTTGTCGATGTCTCTAGTGCCCGTTGAACGGCTTCTTCATCTACAACAATCTCTCTTGCCGGCAAAATCATTGCTTCATCGAGCATCGATATCGAACGTTGTGTCTCGTGGTTCACTAGGCGAATTGAATCCACTTCATCCCCAAAAAATTCAATACGAACGATGTCCTCCATATTCATAGGAAAAACATCAACAAGCCCCCCTCTAAGTGCAAATTGTCCGCGACTTTCAACGATATCTACGCGTTCATATCCTAAAAATACGAGTTCTTTTGCTAATTGGGTTACTGATTTTTCCAAGCCTACTTCGAAATTTAATACCTTAGATTGAATTTTATCAAAAGATATTAATGGGTCCACTAATGCTTCTACTGACATCACAAGCGTTATATCATTCCCTTGAACAAGCTGCTCTAGAATTAGCATTCTCGCTCGAGTAATATCATTGCTATGCACATCTGCACTATAAAAAATCAAGTCTTTTGACGGATAAAATAATACACGCTCCCCTTCAAAAAACTTCATATCATCAACAATTTCTTTTGCTTTCTTCTCATCTGGCGTAATGATTACTTTTGTTCCCACAGGCAAGAGACCACTCACTAAGTGACTGACCTGGGAATCCGATACACCGGAAATATTCAAATGGGTTTTCTTATATTTTAAATGCCGTAAAGCCGCTTCAAACACTTCAAGGGACTTTAAAGGTTCTATGATATTTTGCACACGATCACGCTTTCATAGGTTGAATTTATTTTTTGTTATAATTATTCATAGCATAGTTTATACCTTGTTCAAGAATCGATTCGATTGCATTCGCAGTATGTTCAATGCTCTCACTCATTTTTTCAATTTCACTTTTATTGAATCGATCTAAGACAAAATGTTCAGCCTTTACATTCGGAGGCTGAGGTCCAACGCCGACTTTTAGCCGAAGAAAATAATCCTGGCCCAGATGACTAATGATATTTTTAATACCATTATGTCCACCCGCACTTCCTTTATCTCTAATACGAAGTGCACCTAAATCCATACTGAGGTCATCATAAATGACAATAATATCTTCTGCACTTAATTTATAAAAATCTAATACTTCACGGACACATTCCCCACTTAAGTTCATATACGTCAAAGGCATCACTAACAAGACTTTTTCTCCTGCAATGACACCTTGACCGACAATACCTTTAAACTTACGTTGATTCATGGGAATGTTATGTCGATGTGCCAATAACTCAACCACTTCAAAACCTATGTTATGACGGGTTTGAGCATATTTTAGCCCTTTGTTGCCTAGGCCTATAATTATCTTCATAGTCATTCCTTCCTAAATACTTGCGTATGAATACTATTTTACATAAATGTTTTGATCCCGATTCGGTCCGACACCAACCATAGATACTTTTGCCCCACAAAGCTCTTCAACACGTTTCACGTACGTTTTAGCCGCCTCAGGTAGGTCTTCATAATCTCTAATATGGTCAATGGGTCCCCAACCTTCTAATTCCTCGTATACAGGCTCACACAGTGCTAATTCTTCCAAGCTAGCAGGGAACTCATGAATTGTTTCCTCACCTTTTTTGTAAGCCACACATATTTTTAGTGTATCAATATTTGCCAATACATCAATCTTATTTAGTGCAATACTCGTCAATCCACTTGTCCTCACAGCAAATTTTCCAATCACTGCATCAAACCATCCACAACGTCTTGCTCGCCCCGTTGTTGTTCCGAATTCATGTCCAATATCACGAATCTGCTCTCCAACTTCATCAAACAATTCTGTCGGGAAGGGTCCTTTTCCCACACGTGTAACATAGCCTTTCATAACTCCGATGCATTCATCAATCATGGTTGGTCCAATACCTGAACCGACACACACACCACCAGTAATCGGATGTGAACTTGTGACATAAGGATAGGTTCCAAGGTCAAG
The DNA here is from genome assembly GCA_964627665.1 of uncultured Eubacteriales bacterium. Classification (GTDB taxonomy): domain Bacteria; phylum Bacillota; class Clostridia; order Lachnospirales; family Vallitaleaceae; genus UBA1351. The sequence continues at coordinate 6,241 of CAZVKG010000008.1, forward strand.
ATCTAATAAGGTACCTTGTGCCCCTTCAAAAAGAACTTTTTTTCCGGACTTAATCGCTTCATATGCTAGGACTGTTGTATCATCGACATATGGCTTCAAGCGTTTTGCATATTCCTTATACTCAGTAATGATTTCTTCCGGGTCAAACTGAATATCTTGCTCATACACATATTTAATTATTTTATTTTTAATGATCACATTTTCTCGAACTTTATTGGCAAAAACGTCTTCATTATATAAATCGCAAATACGGATTCCTGATCGTTCCGCTTTATCCATATAGCAAGGGCCAATCCCCTTTTTAGTTGTCCCGATATCATTAAGCCCTCTAGCCTCTTCTTTAATTCCATCAAGTACTTTATGATAGGGCATAACCACATGTGCACGCTTACTGATTTTTAGACGTTCAAAAGAAATACCTCGTTTTGCTAATCCGTCCATTTCTTCTAAAATCCCTTGTGGATCAATAACAACACCATTTGCAACAATACAATCTGTTCCCGGATATAATACTCCGGAAGGAATCAAGTGAAATTTATATACATTGTTATCAACGGCTACAGTATGGCCCGCATTATTTCCACCTTGTGATCTTATGACAACCTCTGCCTCTTCAGACAAAATATCGATGATCTTCGCCTTACCTTCATCTCCCCATTGTGCACCTATTATAACTTTTGTCGCCATAAAAAAACTCCTTCCAAAACACATTTTTATTGACAGGATAGTATCCCATTGATATAATATCCGTTACATTCTATTATATATTATAACTGGGCTTTTGAATATAAGCACAGTCCTTTAATATATTATCAAAATAATTCATGAAAATCAAGCATTTCCGAATATTAATGGCTATATCTTTAAAAATGTTCGGCAAAATTGTGTGACAAAGCTATTAATTTTTTATGAATTTTTAGAAAAAGCTTATTATTCGGGGCATTTTTACCGAAAATTATAACACAAATAACTTTACAGAACACTGTAAAATCAGTTATACTATAGTTAGAAGAGATATGTTTATTTATCTTCTAACATTTGTATGGAAGGAAGTGATCCTATGAAAATCGAAAAGATCAACAACAATCAAATCAAATGCGTTCTTAGTAAAAATGATTTAACTTCCCGACAGATCAAAGTAAGCGAGCTTGCATATGGCACTGATAAGGCTCAAGAACTATTTAAGGATATGATGTTGCAAGCAAGCGACCAATTTGGTTTCGAGGCTAACGATGCCCCATTAATGATTGAAGCTGTACCTTTATCTTCTGACAGCATTATGCTTATTATTACAAAGGTAGATAATCCAGATGACATCGAAGATAAGTTTGCCAATCTACCTGTACCGACGACAAGGACTTTCAAGAAAAAGACATTACCCGAAGAAAGTTTCGTCCAAGAATCCGCTCTTGAAAAAGAACGCATTAAAGATGAGCTTATTGATGTCTTTTATGTATATATTTTCAATTCATTGGATGAAGTTTCGCACGCGGCGAACAAAGTTAATGATTTTGATTTTACACGTAGTTCATTATTCAAGAACGTTGTTACCAACCAATACTATCTAGCTATTGTTGCCGATAACATCCCGCGTTGGGCAAACCGAGTAATCCGAGGCACTTTATCTGAGTATGGTGAATCTGCAGTACATCGACATACGGCTTTAAGTTATTTCGAAGAGCATTTTGATACGCTTATTAAAGATAATGCGGTCAATATTATGAGTCAATTTTGATTTGATCCAAATAAAAAAGGTTGTGTACTTTCGTACACAACCTTTTTTTGTTATCTGTCTTCTAAAAATGTATTCATCTGATCCAATAATGGATCTATTTCCATTCCGTGAACATAACAAGCTTCTTCTAATGTTTCACCTTGTGATGACGGACAACCGACACAGTGCATGCCGTTTTCCATTAATATCGGAATGAGTTCCTGATCGACACGAATAATATCTGCAATAATCATATCTCCGGTAATTTTAGCCATATTCAAAGCCTCCTATCATTTATATCTCCATTGTATGATAATACGTTATCATATATAAGACATTATAATACACATATTTAAATATGGCAAGCTAATTGATAAAGATTATCATTTCACCGGTTTACTCCTTTGCTTTAAGCTTGAAAAAATTCTTTCAAACTATCCGCAACTTTTACTTCATCTTCACCCTCAACCACAACTTCAATCTCATCTCCGTGCCCTGCGCCAACCGTTAATACACCGAGAATACTCTTAGGATTAACAGATTTTCCATCCTTAACCAGCTGAACTTCAGAGGCTACATTTTTAATGAGGTTTACAAGTTGCGTTGCCGGTCTAGCATGCAGACCTTCTTCAAATGGTACCTTTGCATTAAAACGAATCATAACATCACTCCTTAATTTTTTCTTATTCTGTTTTTTTCTTTAAAAAGCCAACCATAAATGCGGATACTATCGCTCCAATAATTATAGCTAACAAGTACATTATAACATTTTCTACAGCAAAGAAAACAAAAATTCCACCATGAGGCACAGATAATGTTGCATTAAACGCCATAGATAGAGCACCTGTCACTGCACTACCGACCATAATTGACGGAATAACGCGCAATGGATCTGCCGCCGCAAAAGGAATAGCACCTTCAGTTATAAAGGCCAAGCCAAGAACTACCGCTGCTTTTCCCGCTTCTTTTTCACTATTTGAAAATTTATTTTTGAACAAAATAGTTGCTAAGGCAAGACCAAGTGGCGGAACCATGCCGGCCGCCATAACCGCTGCCATAATCGGCGAACCGGTTCCTGCCACTAATGTTCCTGCTCCGAAAGCATATGCCGCCTTATTAACAGGACCTCCCATATCAAAGGCCATCATTAATCCAATAATTAACCCAAGTAATACTGCATTCGTTCCGCTCATTCCTTCTAGGAAATTGTTCATTGCTGTATTGATTGCTGCAACAGGCGTTCCTATAACATAGAAAAAGATAAGTCCTACAACCAAAGAGCCTAAAACAGGTATAATCAAAACAGGCATAATCCCTTGTAATGTTTTTGGAAGTTTAATAGTTTTTTTGATAAATAAAACAACATAACCAGCCAAAAATCCGGCTAATATAGCGCCTAAAAATCCGGCATTCAATTGAGTTGCCACTGCTCCACCAATCATACCAGGCGCTAAACCGGGGCGATCAGCAATTGAATAGGCAATATATCCGGCAAGAATTGGTATCATTAAGCCAAAAGCTCCTGCACCGCCACCAATACCCATCAAATAAGCAGCCAACGTTCCTTCTGACTCAAATGCATCATAGCCAAAAAAGAAACTTAACGCAATAGCAATACCACCTGCTACAACAAACGGAATCATAAAAGATACACCATTCATTAAGTGCTTATATACACCTTTGCGCTCTTCACTGCGTTTTGCTTTAATCTCTGCCACGTCATCTGTCAAGTCTTTATTCACACTGTACTTCGGAGCTTTTAATGCTCTTTCAATTAATGCGCCTGTGTCTTTTAGCGCTTCACTGACAGATACAGATATCATTTTTTTACCTGCAAAACGTTCCATCGGAACTGATGTATCACAAGCCAAAATAATAGCATCTGCACTATCGATTTCTTCTTGTGTAAGTTCATTTTCTACACCCACCGAACCTCTTGTTTCAACTTTAACTTCATACCCTTTTTCTTTTGCCGCTTCTTCAATGGCTTCTGCCGCCATATACGTGTGCGCAATCCCTGTTGGACAAGCTGTTACTCCTAAAATTTTCATACATAATCCTCCTATAAATAGATAAATTTAATTGTTAACACCCCAAGTTTGTTACCGTTACTTGATTACTCCTTTCTAATAATTTTTCTCTTGAAAAACTCACATGATCTTGCGTCTCAATGGCAATAGCACTGCTTCCTGTTCCGCATTGTAAGGCTTTTCTTAATTTTATTAATTCATTTTCTTTCGAAAATGCCTTTAACCCAAATATGAATCCTGCAAGCATAGAGTCTCCTGCCCCAACAGTACTGACTACATTTACTTTTAAAATATCTGCTTTTATGCAATAATCTTTACTGACAAGAAGGCTACCTTCTTCTCCCATAGAAACCAAAATATACTTAATACCATACTGATCAATGAGTTTGCGAGACTCGTTCATTAGTTCTTCCACGGAATCAAATCTTTTTCCCACAGCTGATTCAAGCTCATGAATATTTGGTTTAATAAGAAAAGGTCCTTCTTTAATACTTTTCATAAGAACATCTTTATCTGCATCAACAACAATATTCGTTTTTGTTTTTAATTGTTTGACAATTTCAGCATAGTAGGAATCGCCAACCCCTTTGGGCAAACTTCCACTTAGAACTATAAACTCACTATCACCATAATCGTTCACAATCTTAGTCGTCATTGCTTCTAATTGCTCTTTTGAAATCATGAAGCCCGGCTCATTTAAATCCGTGGTTTGATACCCATTATCCGGTTCAACCACCTTCACATTGGTTCGCGTACTCCCCTTTACTCGAATCATATCCAAGTTAATCTGATCCGATTGGGCATACATTTCTACTTCATGACTATTATCATCACCCACAAAACATAAAGCTCTGTTTTCAACTTCTAGCCCTGACAAAATTCTTGATACATTAATACTTTTTCCACCTAATGTTTTTACCATCTTCGATATCCGATGTACTTTTCCAAGCGACATCTCATTAATCTCAACAATTTTATCAATTGCAGGGTTCAACGTGACTGTTGCAATCATTTTTATCCCTCCCAGTCTCTTAACACTTCAACAAGCGTTATGCCTTCTTTTTCACATTCCGATCGGATAGATTCATCTTCAATCGTTGATGTGATAATCATATCAACATAACTTAAAGGTGCAATCTCGCACAATGCAACTTTACTAAATTTACTACTATCAGCCAGAATAAAACGCTCCCGTCCATTATCAAGAGCATGCCGTTTCAACTCCGCCTCTTCAAAATCCGGCGTTGTCAATCCAAATTCCGGCGATATGGCATTGACCCCAATAAAGACTTTGTTCATATTCAATCGGCGAATCATATCCACGGCCGCAGCTCCGACGACACTCAAGGTGTTATTCCGAATTTTGCCGCCGACAACAAATTGTTCTACATTGGGATTATTGGCTAAATACATGGAAAAATGTGGTGCATTTGTCGCCACAAACACATGAATTCGACTTCGACCTATCAATTTTGCGAGTTCTAATGTCGTCGTCCCTGCATCAAGAAAAATCGAATCATGATCTCTTAAGTGCTTAAAGGCTTCCTTAGCAATACGTTGTTTTTCTCGAATATATGCCCCTTCTTTTTCACCAAAGGTCTCTTCTTTTTCTACCGGCGTGTTCGACCGCATAATAGCTCCACCCCGAACACGTTCCAGTTTATTTTCGTCATCCAATATAACAAGGTCGCGTCGAATTGTTGCTTCTGAAGCCTTTAATTCATTACATAAATGGGTTACTGTTGCACTTTTATTCATATGTAAAATAGATAGAATTTTTGTTCTTCTTTCTTCAGGCAACATATAATCACCTACATTATTTCATTTTCTTTAAGTAACTCTAATAAGTCTTCCGAAGAATCAGCATCATTTAATGCAGCACGGAACTCTTTTTTCATTAATTTTCTTGACAATTTCGCCAAAATTTGAAGATGCGTATTCCCCGAAGCTTCTTCAGGAACACCAATTAAAAAAACATTATATACCGGCTCATCATCAAGCGCTTGCCAATCAACCGCGTCAACTCGTCCATATGCCAAAAAAGCTTCTGATACAGCATTGGTCTTACCATGTGGAATTGCCACTCCAAATCCTACCGCTGTGGAATATTCCGATTCTCGATGCATGACCGCTTTTACATACATTTCCAAATCAGAAACACGTCCTATTCCTTTTGCTTTTTCTGCTAATGCTTTTACGACCTCTTCTTTTGAGCTTTGGGTCATTTTAAGATCTATTAATTCCTTTGTTATTAACATATTCATTCCTCCTATCGAATCTTATCGAATGCATTTTTTTCAAGGCTTTTAAATTCACTTTTTAATATACTTTCTTTAATAATCGGAATCATTGAGGCACTTACCGATAACTCATCAACACCTAATCCGATTAATACCATTGATGATTCAAGTTCTCCTGCAAGCTCTCCACAGACGCCTACCATAACATCTGCTTGATGACACGCTTCAACAACATGGCGAATCATTCTTAAAATGCTCATATTCATTCCGTCATAAATATAAGACACTGCAGGATTCAATCGATCAACCGCCAAGGTGTATTGGCACAAATCATTGGTTCCAATACTCACAAAGTCAATATGTTCGACAAACTTATCCATAACATACACAACTGAGGGAATTTCCACCATGATTCCAACTTGTATTTTTTTATTATAGGCTATTTTCTCTGCATCCATTTCTTGCATAACTTCATCAAGAATATCTTTGGCTTTTAAAAATTCATCAACACCACTTATCATTGGAAACATAATTTTAACCGGGTATTTTGCACTTGTTCGAAGTATTGCACGCAGCTGCGTTTTAAATATTCCATGATTTTTCAAACAAAACCGTATCGCTCTAAGTCCTAAAAATGGGTTGTCTTCTTTGGGAAATGTGTAATAAGGCAAGGTCTTATCGCCACCAATATCTAGAGTACGAATAATGACATCTCCTCCGGCTTTTCGAGCAATTGCACTGTAGGCTGTAAATTGTTCTTCTTCTGTTGGCCAGTGGCGGGAATCCATATAAATAAACTCAGTTCTTAACAAACCTACGCCAAATCCACCATTCTCTACGACCGCTTCCGCCTCAAGTTCAGAACCCACATTACCCACTAAGTGTATTTTGTGACCATCTTTTGTAATTGCTTCTTTATCGCGTATTTTTTTCAGTTCAATATTTCTCTGAATTTCTTTGTCACGCTTCTTCTTATACTCTTTAAGCAAAAGTTCTTCCGGCAACACAAAGACACGCGCTGTGTGTCCATCTAAAACAACAATTTCTCCGTCGTTAGGGCGTTCTTTTGTATAACCGACAAGTGTTGGAATCCCTTTTGCTTTTGCAACAATTGCCGTATGACTTGTCACACTTCCATCTTCTAAAACAATACCTTGAACATATTCACCTAATTGAATTGTTTCTGACGGATTCAAGTCTTTTGCAAAAATCACTGTATCTTGGTTGATCTTGGATAGCTGGTCTTCTTCAACTCCCAATAATGCATTAATCATTCCATTTGTTACATCTTCAATATCTTTTGATCGTTCTTTTATATATGGATCATCGAGTTGAGCAAAAAGCGCAACAAATTGATTGCGTGTCCGGTCAATGGCTTGGACCAAATTCATCTGATCATTTTTAATCAAATTGACAATCTGATCATTTAACTCCGGATCATTGAGTATCTCTATATGTGCTTCAAATATAAGACTCTCTTCTTCTCCAACCGTTTTTGCCACATGTTCTTTTTGTTCTTCAAGCTTCTTAATACGTTGCAACTTCGCTTGTTGAAATTCTTCTAGCACAGCGTCTACTTCATTTGGTTTGATTTTCTCTGTAGATATGTTGACTTCAGCTTTTTTGTGATTATACGCTTTACCAATTCCGATTCCTTTAAATACTGCTACACCATCCAAATCGTCAAATCCTTTCTTAACACAATTAAATCATTGTCCTTCTGATTGGTTTCATGATAGTATTATAGCATTTCAATCACTTTCAATCAATATCAATCACATTTTTTGGCATTAATGATAGTATATTTGCTCAATATTTAGTACTATTGATTAGCGAAACATTCATCACGCCAACAAAAAATCACATTCAATCATCAAAAGTGATTGAATGTGATTTTTTGCTCTTCTATTAACTTCGCAGGATGTCCACATGATAATTGTAGAGATCTGATCGATAAACAGACTCTTCATAAAAAAGTTTTCGTTCTGACAGATCAACAGTTACTCCTGTAACTTTCAAGAGCGCCGTCGCTTTATTTAGATTAAAAATTTTCACGTAAATCGGATTCGCAATCTGTGCTTCGATTTTATACGAAACTTTTTTAATACGGATATCATAATGTACTTCTAACAAATGATAAAGAGATGTACAAAGATTATGCTTTTCTAACTCAGGGCAATACATCTTGGGTATATAAAGCGTCTCTAGCGCCATTGGTATCTCGTCACCATAACGTAAACGTTTGATTTTCAAGAAAATCGTATCGTCAGGCAAGTCTAATTGCTTTGCCACTGAGTTCAATGAATATATGGTACTTAATTCCAACACTTCAGTTTTTGCAGTATAGCCCATATTTCCTATCGTCTCTGTGAAACTCCCAACATTATTTTGCTGAAAAGACGGCGCTTTGACATAAGTACCACTCCCCCGTTCGCGAAAGACCGTCTGATTTTCTTCGAGCAATTGCATTGCTTGCCTAGCTGTCATGCGACTGACCAAATACTGTTTTGCCAAGTCACGTTCTGAAGGCAATCGGTCTCCTGCTTTATAAACACCTTTCCTTATATCTTTTTCTAATTCTTTCGCCAAATGTCGATATGCAGGTTCTGTCATTTAACCACCTCAACTCGCTTTTTTTATTCTCATTATAGCATTCTCCCAAAATCATGTATAGTTTTCATTGCCACATTCCACAGATTCCGTTATAATAAATGGAATCAATAGTTGTAAAATAAAGGAGCTCATATGGATAAACAAACAACATATCATTACACATTTTTTTTAGATTCAGTTCCACCATTTTCTGATAAAATGGACCTTATAGGTATGTTTAATTTACTTAAGGAGCTTGGCGATTTCCACGAAGAACTCTCGGTCATTCATATCGCAGGAACAAACGGCAAAGGTTCTTGTACGATGATGCTTGACTCTATATACCGAGCTAATGGATATACATGCGCAACATATACATCTCCATATATTGATGACTATCGAGAATGTATTCATATTAACGGTTCAATGATTTCTGTTGAGACGATGAATAAAACAACACAAGAGATTCAAATCGCCTATGAGCGTCTACAATCTAAAGGAAAACAACTACCAACCCAATACGAATGTCTCACCGTTATCGCCTTTTACTCTATATACAAAGCTAATGTGAATTTAGCAATTATTGAAACACTTATGGGCGGCAGAGATGATGCAACGAATGTATTTAAAAATATAGAAGCTGCCCTCATAACTTCTATTAGTTATGACCACACAGAATTTTTAGGACCTTCTCTAATGGATATTACTAGGCACAAAGCAGGAATTATTCAAGCAAATTGCCCGGTTTTTATTAATCCAAATAAGATTGAAGTTACTGAAGCAATTCGTTCTTATGCAACTACACTAAACGCGCCATGTTATGTTAGTAAAGACTATCTTAGTAGTTCGTCCATTGACCTGAACCAATATTTACCACTCCCCCTTAATGGAACACATCAGGTTGATAATTTTTTGGGCGTTTTAAGCATTATTACTTATTTGAACAAAAGTTACCCTATTCTCTCCAAAAATACGCGCAATGGACTAAGTCAACTACATCATCCTTGTCGCATCGAAACCTTTGAACAAAATGGACATACGATTACTCTAGACGGTAGTCATAACGAAGATGGACTCACCGCATTATACCAACATCTTCTTGCCGATACAACAAGCTCAAGCGCACCCATCATTCTCGTCTTTGGTTCTTTAAAAGGCAAGAACTATCAACGAGGACTTTCTTTGCTTGCTTCATTAGCATCCGATATAATACTTACCACCCCAAATAGTCCACGCGCTTTGGACACCAATGCGTATAATAACCAAGGTTATACCACAATTTCAAACCTAGATGAATGTATTTTGTATATTCAAAATATGCTCAAAAAAAGAACCACACCTTTACATTTCGTCATTTGTGGTTCCTTTTATATTGCATCCCCATTTCGCAAAGCTTTTATAAATCATTAAACACTTGATTGTTTTTATAGTAGTAACAAGTATTCGCATTCTCTTGATTTCGTATACGTATAATTTCTTTTTTTAATATGAGATCAACATTCGGATAAATTGTTTTTTGGGCTCGAATCTCACCCTCTCCTCTTGTCTGAAGATAAGAACGATAGTTTTTCTTCCGTTGAACATATATTTTTAATGTTTTTTGGCATCGTTCATATTCTGCTTCTAACTTTTCCAAGGCCTCTGCCTCATCTACTTCCAACCCTGATTTTCCACTACTCGTATAGATGGTCATCTTTTGCTTTAACAGTTGCCCCATTTTCATGAGCTTCTCGACGGTCGTATCGATAGAATCATATTCTTCACGCATTGCTTGTCGGTTAAACCCTCGAACACAAATCTCTGTCGCTGTTTCTGCTCGACTTCCAATCTCCCCTGCATATACACGCACATCCGCATCAATCTTCCCACCAATGATACGACTATTGTAACCTTCAAGAATCACTTCTTTTGCTTTTATTTTTGCATTAATCGCGTAATAACCAATATGCACAGTTCCTTGGCAGATAATCTCACAATCTGCAACAAATTTTGTGAACAAATCTCCTTCACAAACAATAACCGCTTTATTCTGGCCTGCAATACCCCCGCGAATATATATACTGCCTTCACGACTTTCAATGTGTTCAACAGCACCAACACCAAGATCACCCATAATCTGTATGTCATTATCCGCTTTCACCGAAAAATTATCTTCAACAGAATCTTTTATGTCGACATATCCGTCAAAATCAACATTTCCAGTTTTAAATGAAACTTTTCCATCAATTTCAAGGTAATTACAGACACTCAGAACACCGTTTTCATAGACAACCGCACCAATGCGCCTCGCATGTAAAACAGTTTTTTTGTGGTCGGGATCCAAAATCGCCTGTATAGATTTCCGATCATAGATCAACTTTTCTTGATGGCCCGGAAGTGCCGGAACAATTTCACCAAATACTGTTCTTCCCGGTATACCGTCTTTAGGCTCAATTCGCTCTCCAACCCATTCGCCTTCATCCACTTTGTTAATCAGATTGAGTTCGTAATGATTCACCTTACCATCTTGATATATTTGCGGTTTCGCCTCTTCAATTTCGTAGAGTTGAATAACAGCATCTTCACCTTGAACCGGATGCATACCGTGAGCTATGACAAAAGGACAAATAGGTTGCATATTATCCATAACCTCTGACATGTCCATACCGTATTCAATGCCTTCTTGACTTGAAATTTTAATGATATCATCAATCAATTCATCTTTGTCTGCTTGTTCATATTCTTCTTGGGTCATATTTATGATACCGTAGGCAGTAAATCGATCTTTTGACACTTGGATTTCAACGCATGGTTTATAGTCACCAATAACAATATATTTATCAATACCATGAACGATAGCACTTCTAAGGTGACTAAATTGGGTCACTTTAATTCTGGGAATGTTTTGAATAAAAGCTTTAAAATCATTGATTTCATAGCCTTTCAACTTTACTTTAATATAAACTAATTTTTCTTCTTCAACTAAAGAAAAAAATTCATTTGAATATAATATATGCTCAAACATTCCTTCACCTCATCATTTCTATTGACTCGTCTGTGTCTATTATAACGGGTCTTTAGTCCTATGACAAGGTAAATTTATGCAAATTCACTTATCAGAACACCTTCCCAATCGTTTTATCCTATGATATAATACTTTAAATACATAGATTATGTTTTAATACATTCAGAAAGAGGTTATGTTGTGAAAATATTTGATTTAGACGGACCATTTCAACATTATGGAACGATTGTATTTGATGTGCTGGTCCTAAACATTGTATGGCTATTACTTACTGTCTTTAGTGCAGGAATCTTAAGCGGTCCGGCTTTGACCGGTTTATATGCAGGCATGTATGCCGGCGTTGTCTCCGGTAAAGGATATCCATTTAAGCAATTTTTTAGGCGTTTTAAAAAACGTTTTTTAACATCGTTACTTGTCGGTTTATTTACCATGTTTTTTGTTGTTGTCAGCTTGTTTAATATCTTTCTTATTTGGACCAATCAATTTGGCAGCGTGTATATTCTTCCCTTTTATTTATTTATTTTTATCGAGATTTCTTTTATCTCAACCTATGCCTTCCCACTGTTGGCACATTCTGATTTAAAATTCCTCGACATTATCAAGAACTCATTTTTACTGGCAAACAAGCATTTACCTTGGACCGTTTTAGCATCTTTATTCAATACGGTTGCTATTATTATAATCATATTAATTTTCTTAGGCGCTGTTGAATTGTTTGTTTTCATGTTTTTCGGAATGGGTATCATCACATGGTTAAACAGTACTATTATTACAAAAAAAATACTTACTCAATATGATCATTTCATCAGCGTTGAGTAAGCACAAAATTTTAGAATAAAAATTACAATTTGGCTGCATTCATTAATTTGGGAACAATTTGTTTCTTTCGGCTAAAGACTCCTGGCAAGAAAATGCTTTGATCATCTTCTTCAAGATGGAAAGCATTTTCTGCAATCCAGCGAGCATCTCCTATGGCAATCAATTCTGTGCCTTCCACAACTACATCTGTAACAAGAAGGACAACTAGATTAAGTCCATCTTTATCTGCCATCACTTCCATTTCTTCTATAATGTCATCATATACTTCAAACAAGCCTTCATAATCACCTGTATTAATCTGAGAAATTGAAACCTTATATTCACCAAACATGAATCGTTTGCGGTCATAGCTTAAAATATGTTCTGGCGATTCTTCTTGCATGCTTGAACCGGCACGAATCATCTCCATACCATAAAGCTGCATATCAACTCCGGTGATATCACTCAAGCGTTTAGCCATCTCACGATCAAAGTCCGTACATGTAGGTGAATGAAACAACAATGTATCCGATATAATCGCGCTTAGCATTAAGCCGGCAATCTCTTTGGGAATCTCTACCCCTTGTTCTTCATAAATTCTACAAATAATTGAACACGTACAGCCCACCGGTTCGACACGAAAATACAGTGGTGTCACTGTTGAAATATCTGAAACACGGTGGTGGTCGATAATTTCAAGAATATCAATGTCTTCAATACCTTCAATGGATTGGCCACGTTCATTGTGATCTACTAAAATAGCCTTTTTCTTATTAATATCAATAAGATCACTCCTGGAAATCATTCCAATCACTTCACCTTTTTCGGTCACAACCGGGAAACGCCTAAATCGTGAGGACAACATGTTATTCTTCACATCATCAATGGTCTCATAAGTTACGAAATATTCAAGATCCCCTTTGACAACAACATCACGAATAGGTGCGGTTTGGGCAAGAGGTTTAACCAGTTCAAATGTGCTCTTATCCGATACAAAACATCGTGTTTCTATCAATCGATCTTGCATTGCTTTTTGATAACTTTGAATAAGCGCTTGTTTGTGTTTCTCCGTTTCAACACCACTGACTATAATGACAGAGGCTCGTCCTAAATATGACGCAAACTCAAAACGGTTACACAAAACAAGGTCTTGCTTTTGCAGTTTTTTCAACTGTTTTTCGTCCTGTAAATCCATCGAAATATGAACCAAACCTTTTATATATTTATTGGATTGATTTTCAGAGATTTCTTCAAGTCTTAAGTCATCAATTATATTATCAATGGGTGTTTTTGATAGCTTAAGCACATCTCGATTCCCTAAATTTAGCATGCGAGGAATAAGATCCGAAATTGAAACCACACCGATTAATCGCCCCTTTTTATCGGTTACCGGAGCCACACGACCGGTTTGACTCGTAATAAGAAGCAATGCTTTTCTTATGGAATCTGTTTCATATAATAATAAAAAACCCGGCAAATTAATATCAAGTACTTGCGGTTTCAAACTCGATACAATACGAGGTTCATCAACGCCAAAATGATTCAAGACAAATTGTGTTTCTTTGTTCACATTTTTTAATGCAACCGGTTCATAAATATGACTCTCATCCAACCGATTCTTAAGATAACTATAACTTATGGCCGCACAAATCGAGTCTGTATCCGGATTTTGATGCCCAAAAACATAAACCTTTTCTTTCATTCTATCCCCTACCTTCTAACGCAACAGAGTTCTAATCTGCTCAACAAGCATATTAACAGCCACTTGATTGTGTCCACCTTCCGGTATAATGACATCTGCTTTTCGTTTACTTGGTTCAACAAATTCATCATGCATATACTTTACCGTTGTTAAATATTGTGCAATTACTGAATCCAAGCTCCGTCCACGTTCTTTGACGTCACGAATGATTCGCCGAATAATTCGAACATCAGCATCGGTATCAACAAACACTTTGATATCAAGTTCATCAACCAATTCTTTATTCTCAAAAATCAAGATCCCTTCCACAATAATCACGCGTTTGGGCTTTATTTCTAAACATTCTTTCTTCCTTGTATACGCTACAAAATCATAGATTGGACAATGAATCGTTTGCCCTTCCTTTAAGTGTTTTAGATGCTCTGTCATCAATTCCGTTTCAAAAGCATTTGGATGGTCATAATTTTGCAGCTTACGTTCTTCAAGCGGCATATCCGCATTGGCTTTGTAATAATAATCATGACAAATCGTCACTACTTGATCATCTAATACAGATTTTAATCGATTGACAAGTGTCGTTTTTCCGGACCCAGTTCCTCCTGCTATACCAATCACGATAGGCTTATTCATTTTCTTCCTCCAAATCTTCACAACGTTTTTTCAACCCCCACGGGCACTGCGCTAATAAAAAACATTCTTCACAGTTTGGATTCCTAGCCATGCAAATCTGACGTCCATGAGCGATTATTTGAGTATTATACCTCAACCAATGCTCTTTGGGTAGTACTTCCATTAAATCATATTCGATTTTCACCGGATCATCTAGCGACGTAAAGCCTAGTTTTTTCGAAATTCGCTTAACATGAGTATCGACGACAACACTTGGAGAATCATAGATATGCCCACGAACAACATTGGCTGTCTTTCGACCGACTCCGGATAAACTCACCAACAAATCAATGTCTTTGGGTACAATTCCATTATGTCGTTCTAACAACTCATTTGCACACGCTTTAATATTTTTCGCTTTATTGCGATAAAAACCTGTTGAATGTATATCTTTTTCCAATTCCTTAATCTCAACACCAGCAAAGGCTTCTAACGATGTATATTTTTTAAACAGCTTCTCTGTCACTATGTTTACACGTTCATCGGTGCATTGAGCACTTAACATCGTTGCAATTAAAAGCTCATACGGTTTTTGATAATTCAAGTAACAAATATATTCTACACCATAATGTTTATCCAACATTCCTAATATTTTTTCTTTTCTCTTTTTATTCATCTTCATCCCTTCCTAATGTCATCCGAGGTTGATGCTTACCATCTCCCCATTATTATGAATAAAGTCACGTCGACAATAGTTAATTAAAATATAAGTGCCTTGCTCTCCTTCTCTTGCTCTCGCATCAATTCGATGGGCCAAGGGCAATGCTTCTAATAGATTTTTGTTGTCAATTTTGTCAATATGATACATCCGTGATAGTTGCTTCGTCGTATATTCACCAGATTCTTCTTTCCAGATATGATGTTCTTGTAGAACTTCAAGCAAGTAACGCTGAAGCGTCGACTCAACAAAGTTCATGGTCATCCATTCGGCTTGTTTTTTTGGTTTTTCATTGAGGGCATAATCCATCTGCAACCAATCAATATATTCCTCTTTCATCCTATCTGAAACATTCAATCGAAGAATACATTCATATACAAAATTATATAAATCCAGTTTATTATGTTTTACATGATGCATTCCAAAATCTATCCATTGACGACCTAATGCCGCATATAAATTATAGGGCCGTTCGTAAACATTGACAAGTCGATGCATTGTTTGATTAAACAGTCCGCTATTATAGAAATTTTCAACCATCTCTTCCACAACTTTTAACTCCATCACATCTTCAAATGGCAAGGCATGTGTTGATATCACTTCATATGGGGGATAATCTCGATACATGATTCCATAGTCTTTAGCTACATAAAAAAGTCCTGCCCCTTTTAATATTTTTAAAAACCCTAATTGGAATTGATCGGGTTCCATAGCATAAACGTAGTCGAATGAATCTTTAAATGCCGATAGATTTTCCTCCGGCAATCCGGCGATGAGATCTAAGTGTATATGTGTGTTATTCAAGGTCTTGATTTTTTCAACAACCTGCGGGATTTGTTCCAAATCATTTTTACGTTGTATAATCGACAGTGTCTTCGGATTGGAGGATTGAACACCAATTTCGAGTTGAAATAGTCCTTGTCTAGCTTTAGCAAGACATGTTAAGAAATCGTCATCAATCAATTCCGGTGCCACTTCAAAGTGAAAATTCGTTAATCCTTGATCATTTTTTATGATATACTCCATAATTGCTATGGCATGTTCTCGTCTAGCATTAAAGGTTCTATCCACGAGCTTAACTTGAGGAACTTTAGCATCTAAGAAAAACTGCAGTTCTTTTTGCACCATCTCTATCAGCCTAAATCGCACACCTTTTTCAACCGATGACAAACAGTACTGACAATTAAACGGACACCCTCTACTAGTCTCATAATAGATGATACGATGCTCTAAATGGTCCAGGTTCGGTTCATAGGGAAAAACAACATCAGAAAAATCAATCCCCATACCATTCGCTTGGTCAATGACCTTATCTTGATGACGATATGTAATACCCTTGACCTTTTCTAAATGGTCCAAATGGGTTAAGATATCGGCAAAGATTTTTTCACCTTCACCTTTGACAATGATATCAACATATGTATTACTTTCAATTTCCTGAACTGATGTATATGTCACTTCCGGCCCACCATAGACAATGATTACATTCGGACGAATCATTTTTATATTTCGACTGAGGCGCCGAATCATTTCTATATTCCACAAATAACATGAAAAACCAATAATATCGGCTGAAGTTTTCATGATTTCCTCTAAAATATATTCTATATCTTGATTAATACTGAATTCTTTGAAGAGAATAGAGTTTTTTTCTTTATTCTGATCTTGTTGTACGTATTTTTGTATGTAACGAATGGCCAAATTAGAATGTATGTATTTTGCATTAACGCCCACTAGAAGAGACTTTTTCATATAAACCACCTTACTTTTATACTTATGATTAGGGGTCAAGTTCATTTATGTCAGCTTAGAAAAAAGCTGTAATCCTATAGATTACAGCTATAACTGGGCATGCTGGATTCGAACCAGCGAATGCAGGAGTCAAAGTCCTGTGCCTTACCGCTTGGCGAATGCCCATTATATTTTCTTTATATGTATTCCTTGGGATAACAGGATTCGAACCTGCGACCTCATACTCCCGAAGCATGCGCTCTACCAAACTGAGCTATATCCCATTGCTTGATGAATTAAATCACGCAAGTGATATTTTATCATTTTTTCGATACACATGCAAGTATATTTTGTTAAAAACAACGACCCGTTTCTTTTTTATTACAGTTCGCCGGAACGTCCGGACAGTGATAACACACTTCATTGACAAGAGGACTTCCTTCTTGGTATGCTTTGACATTTTCTAATGTTGTTTCTGCAATATTACTTAGCGCTTCTTTTGTCAAAAACGCTTGGTGCGATGTCACAAGAACATTGCTAAAGGATAAAAGTCTCGCAAGATTATCATCATCAATACTTTCCGATGAAAAATCTTCAAAAAAGTATTCACTTTCTTCTTCATAGACATCTAATCCCGCCGACCCGATTTTTTTTGATTTTAATCCATCAATAAGATGTTCTGTCTGCACCAATGCACCTCGGGATGTATTAATGAGCATAACACCTTCCTTCATTTGCTGAATTGCATCATCATCAATCATATAATGTGTATCTTGAGTCAACGGACAATGCAAGGAAATGATATCCGACTTTTGATAAAGACTTGTCAGGTCTACAAACTCAACACCTTCAATCTCTGATGGATACATATCGTAGGCAAGAATCTTCATCCCCAAACCTTTACATATATCTATAAATATACGTCCGATTTTTCCTGTTCCAATAACACCAACAGTTTTTCCATGAAAATCAAATCCGGTGAGTCCGTTAATATTAAAGTTATTATCTCGTGTCCGCACATATGCCCGATGGGTTTTTCTATTCAAAGAAAACATCAGTGCGATAGCATGTTCTGCTACTGCATAAGGTGAATACGCCGGAACTCGAACAATATGCACCTTATCATATGCCGCTTCAAAATCGACATGATTATATCCTGCACAGCGTAGTGCTAATAAGTCAATCCCCATATCAACTAAGGTATCAAGGACCGCTTCATTTAAAGTATCATTTACAAAGGCACATACAACATCTGAATGTGCCGCTAATGCCACTGTATCTTCATTTAATTTAGCTTCAAAATATTTAATCTCAATGTCATATTGATCAATATATTGATCAAAGGATTGACGATCGTATGGTTTTGTATCAAAAAATGCTATCTTCATAAACTCACTCTCCTTATAATGCAATTATACATCAAAGAAAAAAAATGGCAAATATTGCTTGCCATTTTTTTCATCATCGTGTATAATAAGTTTTGCTGCGGGTGTAGTTCAATGGTAGAACACCAGCCTTCCAAGCTGGATACGTGGGTTCGATTCCCATCACCCGCTTTTTTGCTGCAGTTTTTTAACTCTTATACCAATACTTCAATGCCTCATACAGTTTTTGAAATTTCTGATATTTTTTCTCGTAATATTCTTTTTTATCCAAATTCGGTTCCACTTTATTCGTCACTTTAATCATCGCTTGACAGCCTTCTTCTACAGAAGAAAAATGGCCTGCTCCAACCGCGCTTAAAATTGCTGCCCCTAAGGCACCACCTTGGTTTGTATTGATTTCTTGAATCGACATACCAAGCATATCTGCCAACATCTGTTTCCATAATAAACTTCTACTTCCTCCGCCTATTATACGAACTTCATTAATAGGTACATTGATGTCTTTTAATATTTCTACAGAATCCTTTAAGCCAAAAGAAACCCCTTCTAACACTGCTTTTGTCATGTGCCCACGTTTTGTCATCATGGTCATACCAACAAAAGCACCTTTCGCATCAGGATCTGCATAAGGCGTGCGTTCACCCATCAGATATGGTAAAAAGACCAAATGATTATCTTCTGATTCAAGCTGAATTGCTTCTTCCAATAGCGCTTCAAAGCCCATCCCTTTTTGAATATCATCAACCCACCATTTAAGACATGAAGCAGCTGACAACATAACTCCCATTGAATGATATTTTCCATTTGCATGACAAAAAGCATGTAGTCGATTCGCCTTGTCATACGCATACTGTTCATGCGCTGCAAAAACAACTCCTGACGTTCCAAGCGTTATCGATACTATCCCTTCACTAACCGTTCCTGTTCCAACGGCTCCCGCAGCTTGGTCGCCTGCTCCTGCTATAACCAAGATGTCACCTTCTAGTCCAAGCTCTTCCAAAACACTTGTTGTAACTTTTCCACAAACTTCGTAGGATTCATGCATCTTGGGAAGTATGGCTTCATCAACATTTAAATATTCCAACATTTCTTTCGACCACGTTCTATTCTTAATATCTAATAGTAACATTCCTGAAGCATCTGAAACATCTGTCGCATATGCCCCTGTCAATTTAAAACTAATATAGTCTTTAGGCAACATAATATGCTTAATTCGTTTAAATATATCCGGTAAATTCTTTTTCACCCAGAGTATTTTAGGAGCTGTAAATCCTGCAAGGGCTTTATTTCCTGTATATTCACTTAATTTTTCCTGCCCAAAATAATTCGTAATATCTTCACATTCTTCCTCTGTCCGATTGTCACACCATAAAATCGCAGGCAGCAAAACTTCATTTTCGGCGTTTAAAGCAACTAAACCATGCATTTGTCCGCTAAAACTGATTGCTCGGATAGCGTCCTTAGCAATATGACATTTGTTAACCACCTCTTTTATTGCCTCTTTTGTGCCATTCCACCAGTCAAGAGGATCTTGTTCAGCCCATTTTTCCTGTGGATAGGATACAGGATATTCTTTGGAAGCATCACCAACAATTTCATTTTTATCATTTGTCACTAATACCTTCACAGAGGAAGTTCCTAAATCAATACCTATAAAATACATACTTATCTTTTCTCCTCTTCTTTTTTAATATGTTATAGGGCAATTAATAGTCTTAACACTACTAATCGCCCTATTATTTTAGCCTATTATTTTAGCCGATTTTTATTACCGCTTTGACAACATTTGCTGCATTTTCTGATACAAAATCAAAAGCTTCTTTGGTTTGGTCAAAGGCGAATTCATGACTCACGATATCTTTTACTTTTATGGTGCCACTTGCAATTGCATTAATGGCAACCGGATAAAGATTTCTATATCTAAATATCGTTTTCACCACACCTTCTTTTCCCATTAACCTCATAAAATTAAATGAAACCTCATCTTTTGCCGTCATACCTACAAGAACAATAGTTCCACCAATCTTCACTACATCTACAGTTTGTTTTACTGTTACATCAGCTCCGGCAGTTTCAATGACAACATCTGCCCCTTTGCCATCCGTTAGCTCATTGACTGTAGATATAAGGTCAACATCTTTTGCATTAATAACGTAATCTGCGCCTAACTTCAGCGCCGTCTTCAGTCTGTTTTTAAGAACATCTACTACAATCACTTTTGAAGCTCCTCTGGCTTTTGCGGACATCAGCGTAACTAATCCGATGCATCCGGACCCAAAGACAATGACCGTATCACCTAAACCCACTTCGCCTAGTGATGTCGCATGCAGTCCGACAGCTAGCGGTTCAACCAAGGCGCCTTCCATGTTCGATACGTTCTCAGGCAATTTAAAACACATATCCTCTGGATGGGTTACATAATTGGTCAATACACCATGAAAAGGCGGCGTAGCAAAAAATTCAACATCCGGGCATAGATTATACTTACCCGATTTACAAAATTCACATTTTCCGCAGGTCTTGCCCGGCTCTAGTGCAACTCGATCACCTACCCTTAGGTTTTTCACGTCTGCGCCTACTTGCACGACTTCTCCTGCGCATTCATGTCCTAAGATAAAATCTCCTTCGACAACAAAGTCACCAATATTTCCATGTTTATAATAATGAACATCTGAACCACATATACCAACAACATCCACCTTGATTAAAACTTCATTTTCTTTTGGTGTCGGTACCGGTAATTCTTTTTTAACCATGTGATTTGTACCCTGCATATAAAAAGCGTTATTATTCATTGTCGTCCTCCAATACTGTCATCACTTACTACTGAATTGCTCCTGCACGCTTGTGCATCTCAATATATTCATCCACATTTTTTTCTGTAATTAAGGGACAATCAATATCGATATCAATTTGGTCTTCAGCTCCGGTCATTAATTGATGGCTGGTATGTAAAATCGCTTCTGCTAAAGCATAAGCACTCTGCAGACTTGTTGTTGTCATTAGCCCTTCTTTAATTAAAAGACACGCTTCAGCAGTTCCATCAACACCATATGCCAAAATACTATCATATTGAGGATTATCTTTGATTGCCTCAATCCCACCAGCAGCCATATTGTCATTCATTGAAATAATTGCATCAATCTTATCATTTGCTTGAACCCAAGTTTCCATATAATTTAAGGCTTCATCTTTATTCCAGTTTGCTATTTCTTCACCAACAATTGTTACATCCGGACGTTTTGCAAAAAATTCTTGCTCCCAACTCTTACGGCGTTCATCTGCATGGAAGTTTCCCGGAGGGCCTAAGAGTACAACAACATTGGCATTTTGTGGAATTTGTTCAACTGCTTTATCTGCATTCACTTTTGCTTGGGCATATGGATCTGCATCCACAGAAGACGCTCCTTCTATTCCAGAAATTCTAGCATTTGTTGTAATTGTCACAATACCTGCTGCTACTGCTTTTTCTGCATAAGGTCTCTGCGCCTCACCATTATTTGGTTGTATGACGATGGCATCATATTTGTTTGTGATTGCATTCTCAATCAATCCATTTTGTGTATCATCTGAGGCTTGTCCGTCAAATATATCCACTTCGATATCTTCATATTTTTCAGCTTCTTCATTGACCGCATTTGCTAACCATGCAGCAAATGAATCTGCTTGAGCACGTGCAATGTATGCTACACGATATACTTTACCTGCTTCTGTTTCTTGTGCCATTTCTTCTGATTCACTTGTCCCCGTTTCTTCATTTTGTTCTGTTTCAACTGCCCCAGTGTCCGATCCTGCTCCTGAATTATCCTCTGCTCCACACCCTACAAATAATGCGCTCATTAATGTTACGATCAATAATAATGATATTACCTTTTTCATGTGTTTCCTCCTTTTATCTTCTTGAATGATAGTTATATGTTATCTTGGTTAAAACCAAGGAATAACCAAATACCTTACCTTTGATTCCCTTTACTTCTTCTTACCTTTTGATTGAATATCATAGATCACCGCAAAAGCTATAATGGCTCCCCGTATAATTTGCTGCAAATAGGAATTGACACCCATAAGAACCATGATATTATCTAAAAACCCAACAATAAATGCACCAGCAACAGTTCCTGCAGCTGTACCTATACCACCTGTAAAACTCGTCCCACCAATAACAGCCGCCGTTAGGGCTTTAAACTCATAGCCAATCGCACCATTTGGCATTCCTCCGTTATTTCGCGACATAAATAAAATACCTGCGACTCCAACAAAAACTCCATTGATTATAAAAGCTTTCATCTTAATCCAATTCACGTTGATACCGGACGCTGTCGCTGCCTCTTCGTTTCCACCAATGGCATATATTGAACGCCCAAAAACGGTATGTTTTAAAAGATACCATGTAACAATCAAAACGATAACCAAAAATATAATGGGCGTTGGAATGCCAAATGTATAACCTTGTCCAAAAGAAACATAATCTCCGATTTGATAAATGTTTTGCCCGTTTGTGTATAACAGGGCGGCTCCTCTTGCCATTGTCATCATAGCCAATGTCGCGATAAAGGGAGGTGCTTTGAACTTTGTAATCATAATTCCATTGATTATGTTACATACAACTCCGGCTGATATTCCGACGATAAAAGCAATTAGCAAGGAACCTGTCGCTAAATATGCATCCACAGATAGCACTCCTGCCAGAGCTAAAACTGATGCTGACGATAAATCAAGCATGCCGGATATAATAAGAATCGTTTCTCCAAATGCCAGTATGGTTCCAACTGCAATTTGTCTTGAAATATTAGTCAAGTTAGTTACCGTTGCAAAATTTTCATTTGCCATCCAACACAAAGCAAAAAGAACGATTAAAACAATATAGATGCTATATTTTTTCTTAACATTACCCCAGTTTATTTTATTTTCCATTTCCTTCTCCTTATTCATTTTATTGATGCGATACACCAATTGTCGCTAGTTTCATGATGTTTTCTTGAGTAAACTCATCTCGTGTCAACTCTCCGGTTATACGTCCTTGTGCCATTACATAGATTCGATCACACATGCCTATAAGTTCCGGCAATTCAGATGAAACCATGATGAGTCCTTTTCCTTCTTTTGCCAATTCTGTCATTAATTTGTAGATTTCAAATTTTGCCCCTACATCAATTCCTCGTGTCGGTTCATCCATAATTAAAATATCCGGATTTGTTACCATCCATTTTGCTAAAATTACTTTTTGTTGATTACCACCGCTTAAGGATTCAATACTTGTCTCATATGTTGGGGTTTTTACATTCATTTTTTTACAATAGTAGTCAACAACTTCATTTTCTTTCACACTGTGTAAGTATCCATGAAAAATAAATGATTTTAAACTTGACAAAGATACGTTTTCCCTCACACTTCGTACCGGAATAATTCCAAACCGCCTTCGATCTTCAGATAGCATAACCATATTATGTGCAATCGATTGACGTGTGTTTTTTATCGAAACTACTTCTTCTCGTATTCGGATATCCCCTTTTTCATAATCATCAAGTCCAAAAACAGCTCGCATCACTTCGGTTCTTCCCGCACCCATTAGCCCTGCAAAACCAACAATTTCATTTTTTCTTAAATTGAAGCTAATATTTTCGAATGTTCTTCCCGATGTGAGTCCATTGACTTCTAAAAGCTTCTCACCACAAGGTAACACTTCCTTTGGATATGTCTTTTCCATCTTTCGTCCAACCATCTGGGCGATAACTAAATCCATCGTATATTCAGAAACCGGACGGGAATCCACAACCTCACCATCCCGTAAGACGGTTATTTGATCTGCGATACGAAATATTTCATCCATTTTATGGGAGATATAAATGATGCATGTTCCTCGATTTCTCAACTCATTAATTTTCCTAAAGAGGAACTCAACTTCTTTTTGCGTAATGGCCGATGTCGGTTCATCCATAATGATAATGTCCGATTCATAGGATATTGCCTTTACGATTTCTAATATTTGAATATCTGATACCGTTAAATCCTTTAATTGCATTGTCGGGTTATAACGCAATCCTTCACTTTCTAAAAGTTCGACGGCTCTTTTTCGAATCAACTTCCAGTCAACTCGAATTGATGTCTTGGGCCAACTTCCGACAAACAAACTTTCTTCTACTGTCATTTCCGGAATATAGTTCAACTCTTGAAAAATCATGGATATTCCTAAATTTCGAGCTTCAATCGGATCTTTAATCTCTCGTTCTTTGCCATCAATAAGTATTTTTCCTTTATCCTTTTGATAAATCCCATTAATGATTTTCATTAGCGTTGATTTTCCTGCCCCATTTTCTCCGCAAAGAACATGAACCGTACCTTTTTCAACTTCAAAATTTATATTTGCTAATGCTTTTACACCTGGAAAGGATTTTTCTACATTTTCAACTTTAAGTTTAATTTTTCTTTCCATCATTAACCTCTTTCATGACTATTGCTGTAGCCGCGCAAAATTATTGACAAAAATTCTCAAAATAAGTGGCAAAAACAATACTTCTTTTTTGAATCAATTCTAAGAAGTATTGTTTTCTGTTTGTCATTTATTTTGAGAATTATTATATAATTCTGTACTTCGGCTTTTTCCCATTAAATATTATAAACCGTATATAATCATCTATTATAATTGCTAGAATTATGATTGGAATAAATATTATTGCAAAAATCAAACTAGACTGTCCCCAGATATTAAATGGTAAATCTGAATAATCCCAAATAGGTGGATGAATTTTCAATATCTTGTGCAGTATAACTCCCGTTATAAATTCTAATGGCAAAATTATCATTTCTGCATATATAACCATTTTAGTAATTGAGGTATCCCATGTGAATTTATTTTCATTTAACATTCCAATAAGTACTCCACATAATCCTCCTAATAAAAACATAGTCCAATGTGAATACCCTCTAAAAGCTAATTCTATTAGATAATAGATTGCGCCCATTATTACATATAGTATTGTATACATTATTTTATTACTCATTTAAAATCTCCATCCTTTCTGTATTAAACTGATTAATATTTGTTTGTATGTGAGTTTTCATATCTGTTCCAAGGATAATTATTTGTTCATAAGTAAATTCATAACACTCTAGTTCACCGGATGCTTTCCACTCACATTTTTCTGTTGTTAGACCTTGTAATCCGAGCATAGCCGTAATAACCAAACCTTGAATCGTTGATTGATCGGTATAATCACAATCAAAGTGTTTAGTAACGCCTAGACAATCAGAATCAAATCCTGAAAGTATTCTTTTATTACACTCAATCCTTGCGGTTTCAATTATAGCCTCTTTATCCTGCGGATCATGATTTGTTATCACCTGTTCAATACCACTAATTAAGGCTTCTACTTCTGTTGTATAATCTTCCCATTTTTCCACTTGCTTTTCAGTGGCTTTTTCATCATCATCAGTTTCCATCACCGTTTGGTAGAATCTCTTTTGATAGGTGGTATTGGTTCCAATGATGTTGTCAGTTTTATCAAGGATGTCCGTTTCTGTCTTCTTAAGATCAGGGAATATCAGATTAAATTCCACATCATTATGTGTCAATGAATAGGAGTCTGACAGCTGACCAAGTTCACTATGAAGCTTGTTCACGTTGATATTTTCTTTACTATAAGTTAGTTTTAACATTCATATACCCCTTTCTATCCAACCTTTCTAACCACTATTCTTGAAATTCCGGCAGTTATATCTAATGCTACACCGCTTGTTTGATATACTTGTACTACTATTTTTTGCCCTTTCGTTAAGTACTTATTTGCTGGGATTGTAATAAGTGTATTAGAACCGTTAACAGCATTTCGCCTATCAAACGAGACGCCTTCAACTCCTTCAATAGATATTGACGCACTTCTTATTCCTGTAGCATTTGAATCAAACATAACAGTGCAGTACATTTCGTAATCACCGCTTTCATTAATAATAATTGCATCAGGGTCATTTATATCGAACATATCAAAATCATCACTAACAACCGTATCCCATGCAATATTTTTTGCAGTAGATCCACTTTGGATAGATTGAGCACTTGACAATTTTAATTCGCAATACGGTTGCTTTGCTAAACTCTTCGCCACTTCTGCAACATTTGCATGGTGAACGTGGGATATTTCGGATATTGATAAAGACTTTAAGGTATCCGTTCTATACTGCAAAGTGTAGATTGCTAATTTTAAGTTTAGCAAAGAAGTTTGACCTTTTATTTGCGATACTAACGCTCCATTTTTATAGATATGTAAAGTTATATCATTATTCTTTTTGTGCAATATAAACCTTATTAGATCACCTTTCACAAATTCTAATGGGTCAACATGATTTTCTGTATTAATTCCGTTTTCAAGCACATATAGCCTAGCAGCATTGTCATACAGATGAGCAATAAAATAATTTTGGTCGTCTTCATACCAGCATATTCTTGTTGTTCTACCGCCTGTATACACTTCAAATTCAGCATGTGATATAAAATCCCTATATATATTTACCCCTTCTAATGCGTTTATGTCATTTATGTCATCAGATTCTACCGTTAATTCTCTAAGCACAATTTTTCCAAACTCTTTACCCAAATACCATTCACCTGAGTTAATAATAAAATCCCTCATCCCGTTGTGTTGGAATGGATTAGGATAATTATCGAGTGGGTCTTTTTTTACTAACTGAAGCAATTGGAATGATACATAAGCACCTTGCGCATTGCTAATTGAAGTCCAAAACATCCTAGTAGACTTCATATCTGAATTTATATCAGCAGTTCCAATAACCTCATTTTTCCTTATTTTAAAATAGTTCCACCCTGTTAATATCCCAGCTGATATCGTTTTATTTGTATTATTAGACACATTATAAATCGATTCAGGAGATAAACCAAAACCTATATTAGCAACCATGGAAGCATCACTTACATATACTACCAAAACTAAATAATCATCTATTGAGGAAGGTGAACCATTATTAAAAGTTCCAAGATTAAATGTAGGTAGATTATTAAAATCTGATATTATACTACCGCTAATATTATTTACTTCTTCAACTTTTAATGATTTACTACCAATTTTTATATTTATAGTATCTTCTGATCCAACCGACCTCCCGCCTATATCCTGAAAATCATCAATTAGCTTTGTATTCCCATAATAAGCCCCAAGGTCAGCATAGAAAGAATTATCAAGCTTTTCCTTATTTCCTATTGATCGCGCATCATTGTCAAATATGCCTTGCTCCATCTTATTGGCTCTCGCTTCAGTGAACCGTGTTCCTTGCTGAATGACTTCGCCAGTCTCAGGGTCAACAATATGATCAACCCAAATAGTCTTTTCATACGACATAAAGTGTTTCCTCCTTTACTTGGAATTTGAATCTTACAAGCAAGCCTTTTGTATCCGGCTTATTGATTATTTCAGGCTTGATTGCAAAGTCGTTGCCTGTGGTTGATACGAGCTTGAAGTTGCTCAAGTCTCCGCTCACCCCATCTTCAAGGTATAAGTAAATCATGACCGTGTCACCCTGGATAGAAGTCTTGTAAATCGTTGTTGTATTGGTCACGCCTTCAAGGTCATAGCTGCCATGATCCATTCTGTCTATAATTGATTGAGCAATCTCCTCAATCCCTTGTGTAGTTATCATCAATTTTCCTCCTCCGCATAAAATGTGTTACAACGATAATCCTCAATGTCAAAGGTCTTGAACTCTGTATCAGCACTCAGAAGCAAATCAAACGCTTTTCCCATTGTCTGAGCTTCAGGCCATGTTCCACACATCAAGATATTGCATATTGGATAATCAAAAGGGTAGTAGTTTCCTTCAGTCTTTATGGACACTTGACTCTCTGAGCCTATTCCATAGGAAGGCTTTCCACTTGCAGGCTTAACCTTCATGATCTCCTTATCAATAATCGTGATATCATTCACGCTACTTTGTTGTTTAGATGATAAGTAGATTGTGAACTCTGCCCACCTTTCAGGATCATGGAGATAAAACGGATCAATAGTTGATTGATCATATCCAAGAGCTTTGAGAGCCAAGAGCATTCCTTCCTTTGTTCCTGCCTTCTCAGCAATAATGTTTTTCATTGAAAGCCGTGTTCTGAAGTTCTCAACGCTCTCACCCTTGAGCCTTTGCATCACTCTGTCACGTCCATGCTCTTCAAGAAGCTTCTCACTGGCACTGATTATCATAGACTCTTCACGGACTCTGAAGATATCCTGTTTCGTCTGATCAAACACCTTACCAAATACCTTGAAGAGTATATAAAACTGATTCTTGAGCTTTGTAACTTTCTTGATTGGGCCATAAAGAAGGTAATACATATAATCTTGAAATTTATCAAACATATCTTTACACCCTCTCAACCGTTATTGTGAGCGTTCCAAGGATAATCACCTTGTCATTGCTCAAGATGACATCAGTAGCAGGCTGAATGATATTGGACTTCTTGTAGACTTGAATATCTTTTTTGAGATAATAAACAACATCATCCCTGTAAAGCTTGTTGAGCTCCCTGTCTTTCGATATCTTGAGTAGGTCAATGATAATTGCTTCAGCTTTTTCCTGAACGCCTTCGTCACTTGCATCTTCGTCAATATAAACCACAATTTCAACATCCTGAGCAACTGTTTCAGAAGACTTCACAAGCAAGTTATCATAAGGGCCTTTGATTGTGTTTGCCTCAGCTTCAACCTTATCAAGCAAGCTCTGAGTCGCTTCGCCTGCCGTGGATGTCACAATAATATCAACCGTGCCTTGTCCTCGAGGATGAAGGTCATCAACTCTCACGAACAGAACACCTTCAACCGCCTCACAAACATTCTTGTACTTATCTCGGATAGGGAAGGTTGAAAGCTCTGCCCATGAGTTCAATGTCCGTGTTCTTAATCCCTCAATATCTTCAATGTCACTGCCTTCCTGAACGAGCCAATCAGAAGCATTGAATATTCTGTCAACCCCTTCAATGTGAGTGAGTGATTTCTTGATCTGATTTTGAGGAACGTTGTACTTTGAGCCTTCCTTCTCAGCTTCAACGAGTACCGTTTGACTCAGTGAATCCTTCTGAAGAATTGTATCCTGAAGGACTAAGAAGCGGAGCTCCTCGCCATTGATATCCTGATCAGTCTTGAAGACATCACCCTTGGCAATCTTCACGGCATCCCCCGGAGCATCTCTTTCAAGAGTGACATATCCTTGGGTCTTTGTCGGCTGCTTTCTTTTCTTTGAGAAGTCAGCTGCCTTCAGTTCCATCCATACATCTTGAGCATGAGAGACAAACATATTGTTTACAACGCCCCTCAAGAGCTTCACAAGCTCAATACGAATCTGAATAAGAATCATTAATAGTGTGTAGAATATACCGCCTGAACTAAAGTTTGTAATAGCAAAGCCTTCATCTTTGAGCTCTTGTTCAAGAGTGTTCAGATATTCCTCTCGATCAGGAATCGGAAGAATTTCATCCAGTATCTTATCATCAATCATTAGATCATCACCACCTCAACATTGACTCTGTCTAGTGCAATATTCAAATTGTACTGAGTGGAGTCATTAATAAATTTGAAAGCCACTTTGATTGAGATTTTGTCATCCTCAAAAGTGAGTTGTGTTACAATCGTTTCACTGTCAATCTCTTCACGTCTTGAAAGTTTCGTTTTGATTCGTTGGTCAATTTCTAGCTTGATAAGGTCATCCTCCTGCACCTGTATGAAGTCAATAAGGGACCATCCCCAATCTTGATCATAAAAGAGCTCTCCTTCCTGAGACATAGCTTCAAGCCTTATATCTTGAATGAGACACTCCGTATTTGAAGCGATTGGCGCCTCGCCACTTGCAGCCGCCGTGAGTTGCCAATTCTCATCAAGTTTTATATCTGCGTCAAATAATCCTGCCATCATATCACCTTCCCGACAATGTGAATGTTTAGTTGTCCATAAAGAAGAACCACCGTACAAATATCTCCATATTCAAGAGCCACTGTTGATTTTACTTTTGGAATTTCAGGGAATCTTGTGTCAATTTCCTTGTTTTCGTCAAGTATTTTGAGATTATACACATAATACCCTGTAGCATCCTGAACCTTTGTGACCTTTGAATAAACTACTGAAGGAAGCTTAATGTGCTGATATTTTGTTTCGATCAGTTTGTTAGCACCCTTAATGATCATTTGTTCGAGCATGAATCTCCCTCCTTAAAAATAGATAGCTGTTCTAATGAATCCTGCATTATTTGTTGTAAACACAACCTTTTTCGTTTCAAAAGTTCCTGAGATTTTAGGGTGTCTCAGAATAATTTTTTGTGAATGTTTTATAAACGGCATTGAAACTGTCTCTAATTCCCAAACACCACCAGACCTCTCAAGAGATATGATATTCACACCATACTCAAACTCATAGATTTTCTTTTGTTCCGGCTTCTCTCCCCAGTAGAACACACCACCTGAGAAGTAAAACTGCTCTTTGACTTTCCAAAGGTTGTGAATCTCCTCAATGACTGATATGACGTTTTTTTTGAACACGGGGACAACTTTTTTCTTTTGGAACACCTTTGAAGATATCTTTATGTCTGTGATTCCTGCTTTGTTCAGACAGAATATCAAGATTTCTTGAGGCGTTGCATCAAGGAAAGTATTGGTGATATACGTCTCCTCAAGAAGTATCATGTCATCCTTAAGAACAATCTCATTTGAGTAACTGCCTTCGCTCATTGGATTGACAACATATCCTTCAAATACCTCGTCAAATACTCCATCATATCCAAGTTCAATCAAACCCTTGTCTTTCTTACCCAGCGTGATCTTCTCATTAAACTGCTGAGTAAACTTTATCTTTGCCCAATCAAAATATGAATCTTTTGAGGAATAGGCTTCAATCTCAATACCTTTTTGAAAGCCATAGTTTCCAACATTTACACTAATTTCAGGATAAAATAACTCGTTTGTTTCCATTGTCTCACCTCGCTTAGTAGGGCATTTGTTTCAGTTTTCCTCTATATAGTTGTGCTCCAATACTATCGGTTGCAGGTGATTTATTGGTTTTATCTTTTATTTTTGGTGCCGATCCACGATCTGAATTAAGATAACTTTTATATTCATCTGTCAACGTTGATGATACTGTTGGTTTTTTTGCAGTTTCAATCGTTTCTTTTGTTTTATTGGTTGCCGTTATCGTAATAGGAATATATTCCCAAAACTCAATCATTACTGTGAGTTCATCTTTCTTGCTTTGCTCTTTAGTTGTCAGATTCTTAAAAAGAACTTTAGAGATGCCTCTTGCAGCTGTATGCTCATTGACTATCTCATAAACTATCGGTTTTGACTGGCCTTGCTTCTTGAAAATATTTTGAATTTGTTCAAGCTTCTGACGCTTTGTCAAGAGTGGCCCTTCATGCAAAATTAATTCAACGTTGACTTTTGAATCTTCGTATCCAATCGCTTGCTTTGATTTTGAACTTCTACCTTCAATCTCCTGTTCTTCAATAAGAGCATCACCTTTAATTTCAATGCTTTTAAAAAGTCCGGGGAGAATGACACCTCCAATTTTTATTGTACTTTCATCAAAGTAAATCAATTTTCTCCCCCCTTATGCAAAATCAGGCTCAGTATCATTGCCATTAGCATTATTATAATCTTCAATTTCTTTCACTAATTTAAAGAGCATTGGAAGCTCTTTGAGTTTACTGAAATCTACGTTTATCACGAGGTTTTGAATTACTGTTCCATTGTTTTTTTCTTTTGTACTCTGTGAACTTTCCGTTCTTTCCCTGTTGATTTCCCGTAGATTGACTTTCTTGATTTCACTCTTAGAAATAATTCCTGAACGTTCTGATACTATGTTATCCTCTTTAGGATTAGCAGCTAAATTCACATCTGAGAATGCATCCTCTGTTACCTCTGCCGGAAGATTTTGCGTCTGAACCATACCTGAAGTAATGGTTTCAAAAACTCTTTTTCCTGATAATGTAAGTGTTGAAAGTGGACCTTCTTTAGCATCTGAGAAAGGAAGGAGTTTTCTGATTTTCGAAAGGCCACCTTTGACCGCATCAATTGGAGCTGATACAGCACTTTTTATTCCTTCCGTGAAGGTATTCATTATTTTTGAACCTGACTCTTTAAACCATTTCAAGCTTCCTGATATAAAGTCTTTTATTGTTTGAATACCATTTTTAAATGCCCCTGTGATGCCTGCCCAAAGGTTTCTAAAGAATTCTGAAATCGAATCCCAATTATTAATGATCAGCATTGGAATTCCTATGAATGGCATAAATGCTGCAATGGCAACTTGTAACCATGTCGGCATTCCTGCAAACAGGTTTTTCACCCAATCAAATCCGGCTTTAACGCCATTCACAAATCCATTCCAAGCATTTGAAAGCCAAGCAGTCACCGAGTCCCAATTTTGCCATAATAGAATAATAGCAGCTACAAGAGCAACAATTCCAATAACTATCCATGTAACAGGATTCGCAAGTAAAGCAGCTGTGAACGACCATACGGATGCAATCAAGCCCGGAAGCGCTGTAACACCTGTGATGATAGCCTGTTTCGCCATACCTGCCATGCCAATGACAAAACTCTTGGCTGAAGCAACACCCTTTAGGACGCCACTGCCAAATACTTTTAATCCATCACCGGCATACATAGATACAATTCTTAAAGTATCAAATCCACCTTTAAGCAATTTTATGCCTCTAAACAATCCACTCGTTAGCGTAATTGTTTTTGATATAATGAGCCCAACACCACCACCAACGGTAACAAAAGCGCCCATTGCTGTTAATATAACACCTATTGTTAATAGCGTTAATGTAATCCCTCTGACAAGTCCTTCGTTCTGGTCAACCCATTCACTGACTTTATCAACCACTTCACTACCTTTATCAATAAATTCGTTAACCGTTGGCAAAAGCAACGTTCCTATTTTCTCTTTGACATTTCCGATTTTTTGACCTAAGACATCATATTGTTCACCTTCTGTCTGATTAATCGCATCTGCCATTTCTTTTGCCACGCCAACTCCATTACCCATTTCATCGTAAAGCGTTGTAATGTTACCTTGCAAATCTCCTGTTTTATTATATAAAAGGTCAATCATGGCAACAGCCTCATCTGTTCCAAAGGCTTTTTGTAATTCCATTTTTTCAGCTGCATCCATTGTATCTCCGAATTTTCCTCGAAGCTGTTCAAGTATTTCCGGCATAGACAAGAGCTGATCGTTTGCATCGGTAAAGCTGAGCTCAAGGTCTTCTCCTGCCTTAGCAGCTGTTTTTAAAAACGCTCTATACTTGGTTCCGGCTTCACTCCCTGACATGGTCGCTTGAAGCATTCCTAGAATTGACAATTGTTCTTCAAACGGAACGTTCGCCGAGGTTGCTGAAGCACCCAATGATTGGATTGAAGCAGCCATTTGGGATCCGTCTGTTTTAAACTGCTGAACTGATTTTGCAATCCCAGCCGAAAACATCTCTCCAAACTCCAAGTCGCTCATATCTTTATAGTAATCCTTATATATACCATATCCAGTAGCAAAGAGATCGGTCATTTCACCAATACTTGACTTTGTACCTTTTGCTGTAATCCCTGCAAGCTCTGTAAAATCTGCAACGGCTTCATCCGTCAAAGATGAGATTCCTGATTTTATGTCATAGGCTGCTGTAATAAAATCAGCTTTTGTTGTTCCTGCCCATGTATCCGAAAAGTCTTTTGCCGCATCCTCTAACGCTTCAAGGTCTTCAATTCCAACAGATGATAACTCACCAAGTGCCCTTCGTGTTTCAAATGTCGCTTCAACCGGAGATAGAACAGCATCTGTAATTGTCGCCCCAACTGCTGTCATTCCAAGACCAGTTTTGGTCATGTTTCCAAATGTTTTATCAAGTTGTTGTATTTTATCAACCGAACCGTCCACCGAAGTATTGACTCTCGCCATTGGCCCAGTAAGATTATCTATCATGTTTACAATAACACTTAATTTAAAAATCGAATCTAAGCCCATACTATTTTTCACCCCCTGTTAAAAATCTTATTTTTATGATATATTTAAAGAAAAGGAGGTCTTTATTATGTTATCAGGTCTATGGTTTGCACTTGGAATCCTCATTTTCGCTTTATGTGCCGGAGCTGTAATATCCTTCGTTATATTTGTACCATTATTCATTTATATCATTCCTTATTATTGGTGGATCGCTTGTCAACATTCAATTGGCAAACACAAAGACAAGGATGGAGAAAAGTTATTACGCTCGGTAAGAAACGCAACAATTTTATACAAAAGTTGGATTACTAAGAAAGAACCGACCTTTTAAAAGAGGCCGGTTCTTTTAGTCTGAAAAGACCTCTGAAATCGCTCTTGCCATTATGTTTTGTTCAAGTTCTTGAACATATCTTGCCTGTGCAAGGGCTCCTAAAAATTCATCAATATCCATTTCTCCAACGTTTTTCTTTAGAAGATTAGGAGGCAAGTATCTATATATTTCAAGCGAACCTGCTTCAATAAAGTTACTCTTTATCTCCCGGAGCTTTTCTTCTAAAGCATTTTTAAATTTACATCTTTTGAAAGTCCTAACATATGCAACAACTTTTCACCAAGCCCTAAACATAAAGCCGGATATTCTTCAAGATCACTTTCAAGCTGCTTTGATTGTTCCTCAATAATATTATCCATAACAAAGGCTTTGAGTGCCTTTGTAGGGCTTTGCGATGTACTCTTCACATATCGGTCATAGGATGCCGTTGCAGGCTTTTTAAAATAGTATTCAAGTTCAATCGTTGTCGTGTCATCCGGTTCAATATTTGCATTGACCTGATATAACTTGCCATACTTTTCTTTGTAACCTTCAAGCGCATCTTTACCCTTTATTGCTTCTACTTTTTTATTATCGTCCATCTTTTTAATCCTCCAACTTAA
The DNA here is from genome assembly GCA_964627665.1 of uncultured Eubacteriales bacterium. GTDB lineage: Bacteria > Bacillota > Clostridia > Lachnospirales > Vallitaleaceae > UBA1351. Next base: position 41,674 of record CAZVKG010000008.1, read on the forward strand.
TCAATTTTTGTCAGTTATTTTGAAAACAATTTTGCTTAAATAGGTTTCAATCCATCTCTAGTGATTCCATTTACTATGATGAAGTCAACATCGACTTTAATCGACTTATCACCTTGAGCGTTTTTTTGGCTCGTTTTTGTTAGAATAACTGTGCTTAGTTCATCTGTCTTGGTCTTTTGTGTTTCATTTGCATAGCTTACTATAACCTTAGGAATCACAAGTTTATATAAAGCGACATTTCTTCGCTTGCAATATGCAACTAAGTCATCAAAATCATCTTTTAAAAGACTAAGCTTGCCTTCTGATTTATAGTTTCCTGTTCCATATCCTCTTGGTCTGTTGCCTTTTCCGTAGACAACTTCTTTTTCAAGCTCATCGTCATATGAAATTTCCTGAACTTCTATATCAAGCCCCGGGAGTTTCACTGCAACATCAGCCCAGTCATAGCTTTTTCCATTAATTATGGCCATTTTTATTCCTCCCTATTGCTGTGTTCTAAATGGATTTTCCATTCCAAGATCAATTTCAATTTCTCTTACGTGACCAATTGGAATAAAACGAATGATCACGCTTAGCTTTTCCGTTGCAAGGATATCTTGATCTTCAGGAACAACAATTCTTGCTGAAGAGATTTCCTTGTTTCGTGCCATTGTATCAAGTGGTGTCTGAATAAACTTAGCAATCGTTTCCAAACTGCCTTGAACATCTGTCATATCAATATCGCTTTGTAGTTCTTGGAGAGCTTGCTTTCTTGTCTCTCGCATGATTTTATTCTTTACCCTGATATTTTCTGCATATCTATAATCTGATCCGTCAGGACACATCATCCGAGCATTGGTGACATAGCAACCTTCAATTCCTTCATACTTTCTAAAGGTAAGATACTTCGTTTGATCAAGCAAACCGATATAGTCTTCGATTCCCTTTGGAAGGAGTTCAAGCATTTTATTCTCAGGGATGCTGAAACTTTTCACTTCTCCAATGGACTGCTGCACCTTTGACTTTGAATATAGCCCACATACAATTCCTGCATTGTTGATATCTTTAATTGTTCCATCCATCCTTGTATAAAGTGATCTTGCTGTTACAATCTGAATATCATAGTTTTGAAGCCCTGTTCTTTCACTAATAAGATACTGAGCATATTCGTCCAGTGTCTCATCTTGGTTAATATTTCTTGCTTCAAGAATAAAAAAGAGAGGTTTTTTATAAAGTGTTATAAAGTTTTCAACTTCTGTTGAAACAGCTGCCCATAAAGCTTTGGTTGATTCTCCAACAATATGAACGTATTCAAATGAATAGTTGGTTGTCCTAAGCTTATCAATTGCTGTTAAAACCTCTTGATTTGTCATTTCAGGTGATTCCGTGACCACTTTATAAACATCATCAATTATATAAGAATCTTCTGGCGTCACTCCGTCTTCAGTAAATGTAAAGGTTAAACCAGTTGAAGGGATGTTTAGTTCTCCGTTAATTGCAAGAGTTACTTCTTCAGAATATGAATAACCGCCATCAATTGAATATCGAAGTACCGCCTGATTAAAACCACCTGCACCCGTAAATTTAATAATGATGTCATAAGCATTATTTGGTTGTCCGGTAACCGTTAGACTTCCAAGACCTGTACCGGACTTTTCAACGTCACCGATTGTTCCTGCGACTGAAGCTGCAACAGGCAAGCAATATATCATGTTTGCTCCATTTTCAACACTATCCATGCAGGCATCAGCAAGTGGAGATAGACCGAGTTTTTCCTTAATTTTCTTTGCATCCATACTTCCAGTAATTACAATGGGGACATCTGATACGATTGGAGAGACACCAATCTTGAAGTGAATGCCTTCACCTTTGATAGTATCTGCGCCAAGACCGCCATCCGTGATGATTGTACTAACGTCTCTTAACATTTTTTGCCACCTTCTTTCCGCTCATCGGTGCTTTCATGAATTCATCCAATGCTTTTTGATAATCTGCTTCTGAAATCACTTTTCCTGTTCGCCAATTTTCTAAAGCTTTAATACCACTAAACACCATATCCGATGTTTTATACTTTTTCTTTAACTCTTCAATACTGATTAACTCAGGAGAAGATGTATCTTTTTTTGTTTTATTCTGTTCCATTTCCTTCCTCCTCAAGTGTTTGTTCAATCTCACTCATAGTTGCAAATAGCGAATCTTTATATACGCCACCTTCAAAAGTAACTTTTAACTGAACTGCAATCTTTGCTTTTAACACGCTATCATTCTGATCCACCCAATCTGCATCCTCTAATTCAAGTGGTGTATAGTTTCCGTCTATCAATATTCCTCTATCCAAAAGACCAACGAACTCTTCAAAGATTGTTTCACACTTATCCTCACTATATTCACCAATCACCACAATGAAGCTTGTTTTTCTTTCAAGTACCTTTACTCTCTTTCGCTTGTCGCCCCCTTGGTCTACATATATAGTTTTTGAGCCGCTTCGAGTAAATTTATCTGCTTCAAACATAACTGCTCCAATATGACTTTCACTGGATTTTTCAAGTTTTTTCAAACTTGTATATACTGTTGACTTGATGCCTGCATCTTTGAGCTTTTGAATCAAATACTCTTTACATTGTCCAATCATTGATTAGTCCTCCGATACGATTTCCTCAAGAACGCCTTTAATTTCAAGCATATCTTCTTCTGAAATTCCTAGGAAAGGACGTTGAGGAATATTGACATTGACGGTTACTTGTTTTTTGCGAATCCATCTGTCACCTATTTTGAATACAAGACCTTTTGATGTCCTTGCTCTGATGGTTATTTTTCGCCCATCTTCTCCAAATTGGTGCGTCGGTCCATAAATTTTATTTGTACCTACTGCAAAGCCTGAACCATCAGCCGTTGACTTAATAGAATTTTTTAGATCTGCGCTTTTAGTGAGTGTTGATCCACCTTCACGCACAGCTCTTATTGATTTTGTCCAAGGTTTACCATCAGGATCTTTTTGCTGCTTAAATCTTTCCCTTGTTGAAGCCCTAAGCGTTTCTGCCAAAGTAAGGCTTGCCCCCTTAAATTCGACACGCTCTAAGTCTTTCAACTTTTTCATAAGCCTTCTTACATCTCCATCAAGTCTAATGCTATACATGATTACATTCCTTTCATTGAGTTTCTTGAAAACAATCTTGGATTCGAATTGACTTGAAATCCTGTAGCCGCCCTTTTCGTATTGTCCGAAGCACCTATGTCAATAACTCCTTTGGCTACATTTTCTAAAAATCTCACAGCAGCTTTGTATCTATTGAGAAAGTTTTTTTCCTTTTCTCCTTCATCAATTCCGGCTCTTGAAAAAAGATTATATACTGCAATGTCCTTGCTAAACTTATTTATAACTTTGGGTGTCGGAGAGACAGGGACCGGATACCTCTTAGCAAGGTATCCATCAATTTCCCCATCTGCATCCCCAATTGCTTCTTCTACTAAAGGAACAATTTTTGCTTCACGCTCAAGCTCATCTTCAATGTATTCATCGCCGATGATCATATTAAGTGCATCCGACTTAATCATTCCTCTGACTTCTTCAATCGTGCAATAACTCATATTGCCTCATTCCTTTACTCAGTAGTTGTGCCCGTTGAACCATACGCCATTTGCCAAAATCCATATCCTGCATTTGCTCTGCCATCAACACCATAAAGATGTTGTTTTCGCATGAATACATTCTCATCGGTGTCTTTGATTAGTGCATTAAACTTCGGCGCTTTTCTTTCCTGATAAATTATTGGTTTCAAAGCCTTGTTCGTACACATTAAATACCAAGCGGTATCACTGCCTGCAAGATCAGGAACAACTAGTAGCTCTGCTGTATCTTTGTAAATATTTGTCGAACCATCAATCTGATCAGCATAAAGAATTTTTCGAGCTGTCGCTTCTTCAGCAGGAGCAACAACAAGTACATTAGGAATAAGTTTCAATGATTTCCCATTTTCATCAACTAAAGACATAACACTACTTCTTGCCGCTGCATAGGACGTTACTGAAAGCTTCGCTGTCCCTTTGTTGCTAATATTTTTTTTACCTACTTTATGGGCATCTGAAAAGAACGGTTGCCCATCATAGCACTTGTTTGTAAACCCATCTTTTAAAAGTCCAAAGACAAGATCATCCGGGAACGTTGCTGTACTTTGGGCCATATCTTGAATGACCGGAGTATATACACCGATTTTGTCATCTTCGATGTCATTACGGTCAACGCCGATTGTTAGTTCAAAGTCCTTGTTCTTGATTGTGTAGTCAGAACCACTGAGATTTTGAATCTCTCTATCCCCAATCCATTCTCTCATCCGAGGAATTTTACCCAGCCAGTTATAACTTTCTTCACCTGTTTCGGAGGGAACCTTGGTTGCAACCTTATCCCAAAGAGTTTTTGTTTCACCAAAAACCTTATTGAAAATCGTCTTAAATCCAGTTGTAATACCTTGTAATGCTTGCTGATTTACTATCATAATATTGTTCCTCCCTATTAAAGAATTTCGACGAGTACTTCGTCATTATCTAATCCGATTACTTTACCTGCCACTGATGTGCCGACTGCCAACATTGTGACTGTCTCATCGTCAAGGATGTAGCATTCTTTTTTGATGTCTTGAGCTGTGACAGGATCGGTGTCATCATTGTTGTATTTAAAGACACCACGGCGTACCTTAACTGAAACAGCTCCATCTACACCACCAGTGTTGTCAATAAATTCTTCCGATCTCCCTGCTGCAATCAATCCTTCAGCTGTGTTTCCTGCGATAGCGTATCCTAGTGCATCCAACGCAACTAGAGAACCTTCAAAAATTTTTGCATTTGCCTTAACCGGCAATATAAGTGTCTTACCGTCTTGAATTTCAATCGTGTTTCTTCCTGCGCTTAACATATTAGTTTTCCTCCTTTCCGTATTTCTCAACGTCTTCCTTACTTACACCAAGCATTTTGCAAACCGCCATTGTGGTCTCTTCGACTCTACCATCTGACTTTTTAACATCATCATGTTCGATTTCACCCATTGGCACGGTTTGCGGAGCTTTTTCAACAAATCGTTTGAACCCTTCAGGATCTTTTAAGGCGTATTCTTCAGCCCAGTCTTTTTGAGCCGCTGATATTTTACCTGCTTTTAAAGCTAAGGTAACCACCTCATCACTGTCCTTTTTATCAAGCCTTTCTTTAAGTTTATTAAACTCAGTAACAGGAACATAGTTTGCCGGATTCTTAAGGGCCACAATAGCAGCCGCCACATCTTCTGTTTTCGCATCATTGTTGTCTAAGCCTAAAAGGCCCATGATCACCTTGTTGGCAACAACCTCCGTTTCACCTTCAGAACCATCTTTCTTTTTAAGCTGCTCTTGCAATTTGCCAAGCTCACCAACAACCATTTGAATAGCCTGCATGATTTGCTCTTCGGTTGCATCTTCAGGAAGTCCTAGAAGCTCTGCTAATTTCTTTAAATCCATGTTGTTTCCTCCTTCAATTTCATCTTCATCAATATTTATTGAATTTATTATTGCAAACATCCCATCTATTGCAGGTGTGTTTGTTAACGCTACCGAGTGAAGCACAACAGCCTTATTGTCACTTTTTCTGACAAGGACTACAGGAGAGAGATATCTATATTCTTTGTTCTTCAGATACTCTTGAGCTTTTGGTGTCCACTCAACTTTTGCTGCAATTGCTCCGTCTTGAAGGATGATATCTTTTATCCAACCCCCGGCAGGAGCTTGAACATCTTCAAGTGTCTGATGTTCATAATCTATGACTATATCAATAGCCCGATTCTTAAAGGTATTTCTTATCCTTTGAAAGCTTTCTTGATCTACATAGAAATCACCCTTTTGCGACTTGATTTTTCCAAGCTTTAAAAGTTTAACCACTTCAGGAGCTCCTTGAATTTCGGAAGAGCTCATATTTAAAACAAATCTTTTTTTCACACATCCACCACCCTTTATGTTTTTAACCTAACTTATAACGCCGTTAGCACGCGTTATAACGCTAGTGTTTTCGCTTTCAGGTATAAACATCTTAGATAGGGGTATAAACCATCCTATTAGACGTTAAAATCATTTTTTCCCTTTTGTCGACATTTCCCTTTTTTCGAATGCTTTTTCAATTGATTTTGGATAATTCTTAAGTTCAGGTTCAAATGAATTTTTTGCAGGGTTTTTCGAAAACTTCGGATCAGGCATTACATTTACAAATTTTCCTCCTACTTCAGCTGCTCGAGGTGCACCTTGTTCAACTCTAAGCCCTCTTTCTTTAACTTGCCTTTCCGACAAGGTTATAATTCCACACCTACACCGAAATCCATTCGGTGGATACCATATATCCCATATAGGATCATCTGCCCTAAATACACGTCCATCCATAGCAAGATGAGAAGGTCTTGTATGCTTGTCATTCACTGCATCGTATTGCCAATAGGGTCTAAGCTTCATGACTTCTGAAGATGTCATTTGCTTATAATGACCCACCTGATAGGCCGTTTGCATGTTCGTCCTGAATATGTTGTCCGCTTGAAAATTCGTGATTCCTTCATATCCTTTTGATTCTAAGAACTCATTCATGTTGTTCTTGAAGTCCCTCATGGTCGTCCCGTTTTCAATAGCCTTTAGAATTTCATCATGAAACTTATAAATCACTTGTGCTGAGGTATATCCTGAAACTGTAAATGCAAGCGCTTTGTATTCTTCAGCCAACTTATAGAATTCTGAAGGCTTCAATGGAATCTTATCTTTGAAATAGTTCACAGCTTCCTCAAAGACTATATCTTTTGTAAGAAGATCAAACAGCTCTTTCATTTTCCTTCATCCTTCCAATCATGTCCGAGTAGAACATAGCTTTTTGTAAAAGCTCTTCGAGGTCGCCAGCATCCATTTCCTTGTAGAGCGTTTCAACAAATTTTTCATTTTCGAGCTGTTGTTTCAGTTCTTCAAGATTTTCTGCACCCTCTAACAGTTTCATGATCGGCTCAAACATTTTGACAAATATCTTGGAGCTTTGAGCTGTTGCTTCATCAGCAAATCTGTCAATGCGGTTTTGATATTCCTTGCTAATTGTGTTTGCTTGATCTGTTTCCTTGTTGGCAATCAGTTTCATATCTGCCTTTAATGGTAAAGGCGCGTTATCCTTTGGAGGTGTTGCCACTTCTTCTCCATCTTCAGGCTTTGGAACGCTAAACTTTTTGTACAAATGCGAAGTGGGTATCTTTAAACCAATATCACAGATAAGTTTTTGATAGATGTCTGCTGTTTCTTTTAAATCACCTGCTTCTTCCGCATCAAATCTAATATATGGAATTCGTCTGTCTTCTCCAAAGTTAAAAAGAACAAGCGGACGAATCAAATCTCTTCGAAGTGTTGCTGATATGCCCTTGCAATCGGCTAAGGTCAAATCATGCCTTACTTCATTATGCGTTTTACTTTGTGCAAATGACCCTCCCCCTGAATCAGATGTCAACGTTTGACCAAGAACTGCTTTTGATGTTTGCTCATCACAATATCTTGCAAGGGATTCATACACGTTGATTGAGGATGTCTTTGAACTTTCTTTAAACTCAATTTCAGTTCCATCCGGTATAATGCCTGCTGCATCTGTACCAATCTGAACCAATGCTCTCATAAGCGCAAGTTTATCTTCTTCACTTGCTGAAGGATTATATTTTCCAAGTCTAAGAGGCATCCCAAATACTTCACAAAAGCTGACCCAATCCTTGATGTCATAGTTCTTGAATAAGTACATCCAAGCCACTACACGAAGAACGCCTGCTCGTGAAGGATGTCCTGACCTTGCCTTATAGCTATGAATGATGAACTTATTTTCAGGAATTTCTATGCCGGCAGGATAGTCCTTTGTAATGACCTTCAGCGTATCATTTTCATCCCAAAAGAATTTCTTTTGATGACGCCATCGTATATCTTTAATTGTGACTTTACCTTCATCATATCCCCATATGATTTCACTCATGGCTATGCCTTTTCCAATGGCATCAAGTAAATCTAAAAGAACATCCTCAAAACTTTCAAGGCTCTCAATTTCTTGCTTTACAAATTCGGCAATATCTTTATCTTTCTGATCCGTCGAAAACGGAATAATCTCATAATCAAGACCTGTAACGGAATTTTTTCTCGTTTGAAGCTGTGAGAATAGATGTGGGTCTTTCTCTTCCATTTCTTCAAAGAGTTCCATCTGTCTCATGACATCTCCTGAATCTGCTTCCCTAAATATTTGAGCAAGGCGGATTGGTGTTAATCCATTTGAAGGATAGGTTGAGTATTTATCCTGAACCTGAGCCACAGCAATTTCATAAAGCTTAGGTGCCTTCTTTCCTTTTTTTTCATCTTTCAACACTGCTCACCTCCTAAAATGCTCCTCGCTTGAACTTCATTGCTCGACTGAGTACTGACTTATAATCAACTTTTGTGTTTCCTTTAATTTTCAGTGCTAGTCGAACAGCCATCTCAAGTCCATCCGGACCATCATCATTTTTTCCCATAGGGTATTCTTTTAGCTGTTGAAGTAATGTTTTATGTTTTGCATTAAACTTAATATATTTGTTTTTAATCAACGGTTGCAATGACTCAATTCTCATGTTCTTATTTAATACACTGTTGATTTCTTCTATCGGTAAATATTCACCGACTTCAGCACTCTTCTTGACCATGACATCCTTGAAAAAATGCTGGAACTGAACTGTCTCAACTCCAAATAGGAACAGGGGCTTTTTGTAGTCCCTTTTTAACCGTTTAGACGTCTCAATCGAATCATCGATAATTGCATCCGGCTTTCTTTTCTCAATGGATGCTTCAAGCACATACATATATCCACTTTGAGTATCTTTCGCAATAATAATAATTGAAGATGTATCACTTTTTTTATTTTTTCCAAGTGATGGATCATTCGCCCCAACAAAAATGAACCTTGAATCTTTAAAATCAACCGATGTCTCATCATAAAAATCAAACCATTCTTCGTTAAAAGCACATGAGTCCGGGTCAATAGGATCATTTTGAATCTCACTGTTAAATGAAGCTTCACCTTCAGATATTTTTATAATCATTAAGTCATAGTAAGAGAGCTTTGCTTCCCACAAGACTTCCGTTCCTTCAAGCATTTCTTTCTTGTTGGCATCAAAGAACATTTTTGCATCTTCTTGCCTGTGATCGTTTTCTAGATCAGTGTAAATAGCTTCCCAAGCACTCCATAAATCATCTTTATCAGAAAAACTAATAACTCCTCGATATTTTACCGAATGGTATTCAGGATTCTTGAGCACCTTGGAAAGTAGTGAATCATAGTGTAGGATAGTTCCGATATACACAATATCCGTATATGTATCCCCGGCTTTTGACACTGCTTTATAGAACCAGTTCGTAAGTTTTTTTCTTTGCTCCGGTGTATTTACATTTTCGTCATTCTCAATATCATCAAGAACCAAAAGGTCCGGTCTCCAATTTCGGTGTCTTCGTCCACGTATTTTCTTTCCTGAGCCAATCGCTTCGATTTTAATATTGGTTGACGTCAATATCACGCCAGCTTTCCAGACTTTTCCTTTAAGGTTTCCGAAGTCTTCGATGATATATTTGTTTTCTTCAAGCTCTGTCTTAATATCTGTCAAAAATCCTTCTGCTTGTTCTGTACTATCGGATAAGATAATCGGATAATGTTTATACTCAAAGACGATTGCATGTAAGGTATCTTTAAATGTGAAATTGGTTGATTTTGCATGACCACGAGGAGCTGCCGTTGCTCTTTTACATCCTTTAGATCTTGAAATCTTGTTCTTGTCCGTTATTGGATTTAACCCTTTCATCACGCCTTTTGTCCAAATCTCATCTAATTTCTCATGAAATTTTGGAGATTCTCTTAAAAAGTAATGTGGAAGGTATGCTCTCCCAAAGTATCCAAGATCAAAAGCAGCTAAGCGCTTTCTTAATCCTTTAGGTCCTGTCAACTTTTCTCCGGCCTCAAATTCTTTTTGCAATTGCATTCGCATCAAATAATGCTCGTCATTTCTAATAACATAATTTGCAAAAAGTTTTTTTTGATACTCTTGGTCTTCCAGTAATTCAGCATCTTCTTCATTTAGTTGATCTAAATATTCATCCAATTTAATCATCTTGCATCATCTTTTCTTTGGCTCTTTCAAGCACAGATTTTAATTCTTTTGCTAAAGTTCGATCTGATTTAATCGCTGTCATCAATTGGTTTTCAAGTTCTTGAAAGGCAAGTTCAACTTTCTTTTTCATGTCTTGTTTAACTCTGTCTTTATAAGCCTTAGTACGACTAATCGCTGTAATAAGTCGCCCGGCTTTATCTAAAGGCATGTTATCAAACTCTTCTTCAGCCGTTGAAAGCTTTTTGACAAGTCCATCCATAAGCATCATGAGTCCTGCGTCTGTATAATCGATATCCGGATTTTTTTTAATTACTCCAACGAGTGCTTCTGTTTGCTTTTGTGCTTCAATTAATCGTTGTGTAGCACCTGTTGTTCTTATCGCATATCTTCCAACACTACTTTTACTTACTTCATAGCCCTGACCAGTAACCCAGTCAGCAATCTCTTGATAGGTATTATTTGTATCAATAATCATGTCATCGATTTGCTCTCTAATTTCATCTGGCAAAGCATCTATTTTTGAGTTAATTCTCGTCCTTGACCTTTCTTTTCCCATCAGACATCAACTCCTAGATCATCTATCGTACCTTCAACTAAATCAACGCCCTTTCTTGTCAGCTTAATCACGGCATCTTTGCGGTAAGCATTATAAGCATTTACCGATTTATCTACAAAAACGATATACTCGGCTTCCGATAAATAATCAAGATGTTTTGATATGTCCGGCGAAACTATTAAGCCATCTGCCACAAGCGCATTTGTGATCTGCCTAAGCAACAAAGAATTTTGATGCCCCTTAACTAAGGCACGAATAATATATCCTCTAATCGCTTTGTTGAGTCTAATTTCCACTTCTGTACGCTCATCCATCATCATTTCCCCTCGCTCTCCCTTTAAACTGTAATAAGACTTTGTCTATCTTGCTGTCTATATTTCCCATCTTGCTGTCAACATTATTCAGTGTCCGAATGAAGTCCTCTCGTAATACATACACAAAAGGTAAATCACTCTTTAAATCATTGAGATCATTTCTTAAACTCTCAATTTCTTTGTCATTCTTTTTTATGCCTTCTTTTATATCAGCCATTGTCCCTTTTAAGAAATATGCTATTGCACCAACAGCCAATGCTGTAATCGATTGAAGTATCCAACTTAATTCCATATGCTAACCCCTATTGACTTTCACTCTTGAGTTCAAGTACTTTTTCCTCAATGACCTTTGTCAAATATTTTGAGAAATCACCAAAGTTTTCCTCAATCATTGCTTTACTCTCAGGCTTCAACGCTTCGGCAATTTCGTTAAAAGCTTGAATAGATAAGGCCTCAAGTTCTCGCTTATCACGTATTCCTTCTTTTACAGCTTCTCTAAGGGTCTTTGCTGTCGTTTGCTCAATCTGTGCGACTGTTTTTTTTGTAAGAATATCTACATCATCCAGTGCATCGTTTAAAAGCTTGCGTTGTTCATCACTTTTTATGCGCATCGTTTCAGCTTTGACTTTTTCCGTTAGCTTATGCATCGCATTTGTCGCATATGCCGCTAATAAAGCAACACCTGCAAGAGCAACGTTCATTGCGATTTGTGTCAAGAACTGTTGTGTTGTCTCCATACCTTCGCCTCCTTCATTTTTTTCAAAAAAAATAAGTATTAAGAACTCTGTTCTTAATACTTATCTTAACCTCTTTCATAGGTAAGCTATAGATGTAATGATTCTGAAAAACACTTCATTTCATGGCCTTTTCTTCATCTTCAAAGTCAAATAATGAGCATTGTCCTTTTACATGGCCTTCTCCACATATATTCCTTATCCAACGTTCACTTAGGTTATACTTTTTCCCTAAGTCCGCATGATTGTACCCATTAAACTCTTCTTTGATTTTCAAATCCCTGACTGGTCTTAAAAAAGTGTCTGATTTTGGAATGTAGAAAGTTGTCCCACCAATTAATTCAGAAAGTTTAACAAAATTTTTTATTCCTATTTCTTCAGCAATCTCTCTATAAATACCATCAGGAATCATCTCCGGTGTCAGTTCATTGATTAGCCCGTCTATAATGTCCACCTCCTTATGCGTTTTGATTATGTTTCTTAAATCATGTTTGCTAGTATGCCCATTATTTCGCCAAGAGTGGGCTGTTCACCGAGCTTGTCTTTCCAATACTCAGGCGTATCAATAACCCCATTATCTACCAGTTTTTTTAATCCATCGCTTTGCCATTGAGGAATATTGCTGTTATCTTCTTTTGGCTCGTCTTTGGGTTCTTTAAGAATTTCATTTAGTATCTTAATGATACCATACCCGTATCCACTACCGGGCCAAGCCCAACCTGCACCATTTGGATTATCTTTATAACCAAGCCATTCAAAGTATTTAGATGCTCCTCGTTTTACAAGATGGAATCGTGGGTCAACACATACAAGCTTGAGATTTTCAGTACTTCCATAGGCTTTCAAGTGCTGCATCTGAGCTCTTACTCCAATGCGTGGACTTTCAAACCTTGCAGCATCACCTTGAGCATTGTTGTTGAGCGCTCCTATACCTGAATAATTATTCTGTTCAGGAAGAACAATACCACCATATTTGAAATATCCTGTTTCCTTGAGCGTCTGTGCCCAAGCTCCATCCGCTCGAATGCCTTCAATTTCAGCTTCTTGAATAAATAACTGAGCTAATTCTTCAATCGTACAGTTTGGAAGCTTTGGATTCGGATTTCCTTTGAGTGCATATGATACCATTTGACTGGCGGTTGCTTGAGTCGTTCCCATGATTAGCGTGAGTTTCTCTTGTTGATCATCTGATTTTGTAGGTATTGAAGAACCCGGCTTGATATATTCTACTTCAAGAAGTTCACACAATACTTTTGCTTTTGCTTCAGCAATTTTCTCAAGGTTACTGTCAATTTTTAAAAACGCTTCATCCACTGAATTGTCATGGAATCCGCTTTCAACCAAGAACACATGAGGTGTTTCAACTGAAACGGCTGCTCGTATAACACCATAATAGTCATAACCTTTTGAAGTTGTTGACTCTTTGGTCTTTGCCCCTCTGTTGGGATTGTTCATCAAGGACGATACTGCTTCTGAAATTTTAGCTGCCCATTGCCTGTCACTTGGATTTCTTACTGAGTAAAAACATTCTGCACCACGAGCTTGACTGTTTGCAGCGTTGGAATGTTCGCTGATAAATATATCAGTTCCTTTACTGCAAGCTCCACGATCTTGGAGACTTGGGTCTTCATTTTCAGACCTTGTGAGCTTAACTTCAACGCCACATCTTTCAAGCGCCGCTTTAAGATAGTTTGACAACTTCCACATTCCTGCATATTCATAGTAACCAGTCGGTCCTTTGTTTACATTTCCCGGAGCGTGTCCGGGGTCAATAGTCACTTTTTTCATTTTAATTTCTCCCTTTTATCAAATGTGAATCCGTATATTAATAATGTTTCTCTATCCTTGGGAACATCTTCATAGAACTCTGATTTCAATGAAAATTGTCCTTGTTGAATCAGCTTAATGAACCTATTTATATTTGTTTTATTTACTGCTACATCACGCTTTTTTAATTCGTTTTTTATGTCATCTAATTCCACCAACATATCAACTTTAAATTTTATAGCATTCATGATTTCCCTCCTTTTGAAATAGACCACTTAACTATTTCAACGATTCTATCGTAAACAGTAGGTTTCCATTCAAAGCACCGCTTACTAAATTTCAGTTGATATGAACCTGTTGAACACGGATATCTTAACTGTCCACGTTTTCTATATCTACAATTTGAACACTTTTGTTCTGAAGTTTTTTCCATCAGTACCTCCTTTATAAGTTTATGATCGGAGCAATAACCTTCTCATAAAACTCCATTGCTTTGTAACTTGTTTCGCCACGAGCCTTGACTTCTTCTTCAAACTTCTTGTATTCCAAAGCAAGCTTCATGACCTTGAGAGCTCCAATCTGCTCAGGTGTTATTTTGGTTTTTATTGCACCGCTTGGAATAATACACCCCAAAGCTCTTGGAAGGTAGAAAATATCTCCATCCTTTTCCCATTCCTCAATAACCTCTTTGGCAAAGTTGTTGCGGTTGAGTTTTGGCTTGATAGGAGGGATGATGCCTTTTTCTCTTAGTTCCTTACGGAATTCTTTGGCATGTTGCTTTTCCTTATTGGTCATCTTCTTGTATTTCTTTTTAGTTGCCAACTGAGTCACCTGCCTTTTTAACGACTTCTCTCTCAACCATACTCTTCAGCATTTCAATGAGCCTGTTACACTGATATTTATCAAGCCATTCAAGCCTTTCAACACCAAACATCTTCTTGACAAATCCATTAATCCTAGCGTTGTTGTCGTTCCATCCAAGTTCTTCAGTAAGCCTATAGATTTTTTGCCGTTGCGCCTGTGTTCGTTTATTTCCTCCGACATCTGTTCTGTTACTTTTGGGCTTTCCTTTGGCCGAATCTTTCATCTTAAGTAAGGCCGCACAAACTTTATTGATTTCATTTTGACTGAGCTTTCTCATGCTGTCTTTTCCTGTTTCTACGTATATGATTGAATATAAGTCCTCTTTGTTTAAAAGAAGTTCAGGTGACTTTGCAATGCCCCAAATGGTCTTTATACTATAATTGGGAGCGTATAAACGCCCCCGGTTGTTGTATCCCATAACAGACCTCCCATTAATTTGATTCGCGGATTTTTTCTCTTGCCGTTTCGTACCAAAAGACGTCTTGTTTTCTAAGCTTTGCACCCACTTTAATGATCTCATCCTCACTATATTTTTTAAGGACTTCTTTATTGATCTTCTCTTCAACCTTGATGCAATCTGTCATCTTTCGAATTTTCAAACTCTTAATAATAGCCGCTACTTTTTCTTTGGCTCTAGGAATGCTGATTGTTGTGCTTAAACGAAATCCGGTTTTCCCAAAATTGAGTACTTTTGTTTTTCCTTCGATTTCATCTCGATGTTCTGTTACAAATTCCTTGATATCCTTGCCAAGCTTATCAATCCTATCTTGGTGTGGTTTTGCTTCAAGCTGTGAAGATTTCTTGATCCCGTTAATCTGTCTGTTCATTTCACCTTCAATGTCTTCAATAAGAATCTCGCCTTCTGCAATTTCCTTTAATGCTTCGTTGACTTCTTCCCAACTCTTAATTGATGGTTTGTTTTCAATACGTTTTCTCGCCATTGTTCTGTTCCTCCTTCTTTAAAACTATTCCGTTTAATTCGCCACCATTTACTCCAAAATCAAAACCTTCCTGATGAAGTACCTCTACATCATCTAGTGGTAAGTTTATTAGGTCCTGAATCATCGCTTTATTAATGTAATTATTTTCCACATAGGAAGTGATTTCTTGAACAGCTTCTTTTTTTGTTTCTCCTACTTCTATTTTATTGATTGCACATGTTATAACATCTTTTAGACTTAACACCTGTTCCATATGAACCTCCTGCAATTCGTCTTATCATCGTATAGCGTTATCGGTTATCTATGTTAAAATGACACTGTAGCTTTTATGCTCAGAAGGGAGGTGATTCCCTATGACAATTTCCCGTCATTCCAAGCCAATCTCTTGGAAATTAATTTCTCGTGATGTGGAAAAGGACAGTATTTCTAGTGAGTATTCGACTCCAATCTTAAACTCCGATAGAAAATATCATCTGTCCGTCCTTATTTCTCCAACGGGGGAGTATCGTCACTACAGTGTCATTTAACATCATCCATGAGCCATCAGTTTATCTGATGGCTTTTGACAATTATTTTGAATCTAAAGCATCATCATGTTACTGGCTTGTGAAATGATCTTAAGCGTGATCACATCTTTTTCATTCTCATTCATGATTCGGATCACGTTATTTAAAGTCCGGTCCAATAATCTAAAACAACCTGTTTGATTGTTACATGCTCTAGACACCAACTCACTCATAGCATCTTTTTCAATGCTATAGTCCGAGAGATATTTCTCAACTTCGCTTGAA
Organism: uncultured Eubacteriales bacterium; assembly: GCA_964627665.1. Classification (GTDB taxonomy): domain Bacteria; phylum Bacillota; class Clostridia; order Lachnospirales; family Vallitaleaceae; genus UBA1351. The sequence goes on from CAZVKG010000008.1 coordinate 57,761, forward strand.
TGTAAGCCTTTGAGCGAAGCATAGAAATCAACTCGATTCGCAAAACGTGCAAGATAACTTTTTATCTGTGCCTCAAGTCTTGGTTCACCGGCTATCACCATTCCGACATCTGACTGATCAAAGATACCTCTGAGGATTTCCATTTTCTTTTGCGTGTACTTACTGATCAATTTGTCAGCTTCGTCTATAATCAGTAAATAGCCATGGTTAACATTGAAAAACTCTCGAATCCCGTTGACTCTTTTCCAAATGGTTCCATAGGTTTGTGGTATTCCAAGAGATCTCTCAATGGCTTCTACCAAGTCACGAGCCGACATGGTATCATCACATTCAATGTAGGCTACACGAGGCATTCGTGCATAATATTTTAATGCATTTGTTTTTCCAAAGCCTGACTTTCCTACAACGATTCCTAATCCCATATCTTCTTGACAGGAGCTACATACACCTATAACATTTAACGCGTCCTTGCTTTCGAAAAATCCTTTTCTTTTTGTCACTTTTCGAACGCCTGTTGATTCATTGTTACTATTACTTTCAGGTGAGTCCGTATTATTTCTTAAATATTCTTCAAGCTTTGCTTCAATCTCTGTTGTGTCACTGTCATACTTTCCTGACAAAAATCTTGATATTGTTGTCCTTGAATAATTCAGTTCCGCTGCCAATTGGGCCTTTGTCTTTTTGTTACTTGTTAAGTATTCATTCACTCTTTGTGCTAATGTTCTTACTTCTTGTGTATAAATCGTCGCTACTACTTCCATCGTTTCATCCTCACTTTCTTAAATTTAACCCAGTTCTCTCAATTTATTGAGTGCACTCTGAGCCTTCTTGTTGAAAAATTCGTTGTCCGTTTCTTGTTGCACCTTTATTTTCTTGTTTTTGATGTCTTTCACATATTGTTTATCCTGTGGTAAGGTAACCACGTTACTTTCCTTGCCTTGACCTTTAATATAGAAAGATTCAATGCCGACAACATCACAGTCTGCATTCACATGCCCTTCAATTCTTTGCTCAAGGTCTTCGCGCAATCCATAAGGCGTTGTGTAATAATCATTACGAAGTCGGTCGGTCTTAAACTGTGTATTTTGCATCTTAATATGTTCTTCAAGGGCTTTTTGTGGAACTCTCGGTGCAATCATTAATAATTCTTGCGCAACTGCTTCACATATCTTTTCACCTTTTGTTGTGTAGACATATAGCTTGGTTACATCTTCCGGATCATATTTAATATCTACCTTTTCTCCCACATAATCTCCAAGCTCTTGTGAGCGATATTCATACCCGAAACGCTTAATTCCAATGTTATAGACATGAACGCGTTCTGCCTTCATCATTAGCATAGTTGCATATGATTTTGGCGGTGCAGGTTTGTAATACTTTTCTTCTGCATTCATAAAAAGTTCCATGGGTTTTTGGTATATCTCTTTTTGTTCTTTGAGGCTTCTATGTTTTCGTTGATGGTATTTTTCATGTAGCCATTTAGACCATTCCTTGTAAAAGTCTTCCATGGTTAATAATTCACCACGCTCTAACATTCCATTGACATCTTTTTTTACCTTGGCATCGGTCAACGATCCGGTTAGCGTTCCTGTATAGGATGTCACCCATTTCGTGAATCGATCACATACTGTTCCAAAAAAGCGCTCGATTTGACCTTTACTCCAAGGTTGATATGGAATACTTCTAAAATCATCCTCAATACCGATGCTTCGATAAAAACCTTTTGTTTCACTATCAAAGGAAAGATCAATGTTATAGCGTTCTTTTCTACTTCTGCCTGTCATGGTTTTTGACGTATAATCCTTACCATTATCTATCAACAACCACTGTGGAACCCCTCCCGGGTCACTATAGAGCATCTTAAGGAGAGATTGTTTTAATATCTGCGAATTTGCATTGACACAGATAACATCGCCTATGATGACACGACTTCTTGTATCAACCCATGCAACTAACTTTGGCTTTATCGCTTTTACCTTGCCGTTTGGATGGGTATATGCCACCCAGCAGTCAAAGGTATGTTCATCACCCTGAACTAATCCCATCACCGGTAATGCTTTTGTATTTCTTGTTCCTTTGATCATGACTCTGTTCTTATATTCCTTGGAACCTTTGGAGGCAAGCAAATGAGCATTTTTGGCTCTGGCTTCATTCATCAAGTAATTGATATAGCGCGTCACTGTCTGATAAGACGGATATTCCCACGATCTAAGCTCAGCAACTTCTTCAAGTTTCTCATAGAGCATTTCAACGGTTCCGTTATTTGCTGCAAAGGTTTTATCGAACCATACATTTTCAATGAAGGCTTTAACTTCCCCACTAAGTGATGGGAAGGTGAAGCATTGCTTGGGTTTACGACAAAGTGACAGGACTTTAAAAAAATCATAATTATGCCCATCTTCCTTTTGACGTTTTATGGCCCATGCTGTGGCTTCAAGATAGGCTTGAGAGTATCTGTATAAAGTCCGTTGACTTATGCCCAGTTGTTCCGCGTATTCATCCGCATAGGTCGTACGATCGCCCTCGTTATAATCAAGAAATTCTTGTATTTGACGTCCGAGCTCAACGGCTTTGTAATATTGCTTTTTGAATTTTTCAATGTACCAGTTCAAATCTATGTCGATATACCACGGTGCATTTTCACTTATATTTTGATCATTCACAACATCCCTCCCATCGATGTTCTTTTGTTCTTTGTGTCCACGCCTAGCCTTTTTAGAGAGAGAGGAAAGGGCAACTAAAACTCTGTCTTTTCCTCCGTTGATGCCAGGTTCATTTTTCGTCTTATAACTTTGAGGATTTCGCTGTAATCTTGATGACATACCTTTGTAACTAATATTTTCTAATTCAGCAGCTTCCTCTAATGTGACAAATATTTCAGTCAATTCTTTTCACCCCTTTGTACTTTACAAGGTGACTTTTTTCGAGTAAAATGAAGGAGATGAAAGTTTTCATCACGGCTTTTGAAAAGAGTATTCGTCTTGTCCATGGATGCTCTTTTTTCTTTTGCCATTTTTTCATCAAACTCCTCCGGTTATTCACTTCGCGTCACTTTGATTGTCTCAATTTGTCTTTCAATTTTCTTAAGTTCTTCTTCCACAAAAATGCTCATGGTGCTTAGTGTTTCAATGCTTGCCTGTTTCAGGTTGAGATATCCAAAGAAATCTTCAACTTCATGTTCAATCTCATTACTGATCTGCTCCGATTTTCGTTTGAGCTCTTTTTGCTTCCTCTCAAGTATGATCAATTGTGAATCTTTTGAAATCTCCGTGCTTTTTTCCATTCCGGCTTTCAGCTCTTTGATCTCCTTTAAAAAAACGTTAACATTTTTCATGCATGACCTCCTTCTACGCTGTTTGTTTAAAATTTTCAAGGTCCAAACCGAGTACTTTTGCTATGCTGTCAATGTATTTATCACCCGATCGGTCACCATATAGGATCAGGTTGAGGTACTTGTTGCTCGTGCCAACCATTTCAGCAAGCTGTACTTGAGTCATACCTTTTTCAATAAGTCTTTTCTTCACGACAACACCAAAGGGTGTCAGTTTTCTTTTGCTATGCATCAAGCATCCTCCTTTCGATAATGTTAAATTTTTATACCGTATGTTATAATTTTTATGACGGCAAGAGCACTATGAAAAAACATACGGTTAAATTTGATGTTGAGATTCCTGCCACCACAGAAGAATCTCAAAGTAGTAGTTCAAAGAACCAATCAATAAGTAATCATCACTGTATCAACTGCCAAACCCCACTCTACAGGGTAGGCATCAAGAATTATGCCATTTGTCCTAACTGCAATACTAAAAATACAATGACATAGGAGGTGACTCTCTTGCCGTCTTTATACCTCCGAAGCAGCAATACATTTCTCGCCTTTGCTTCCTAAGTCTTCACTTATGAACTCCACTAATTCTGCTTTTGTCTTCATTGCATCGAGTATTTGAACATAATCAATCTCTACAATGTGGTCGTTACCTGAAGTATCTTTTATCGTTACCGTCGCCGTCTGATCATCATCATTCATTGTTAACTTAGCTTTACCTGTGGTCGTTTTCATACGAATAACCACATTGTAATTTTCAGTAATACATTTATCTACCACTTCTCTACCTTGTATTAATTTTCTTGATTCACCGGATGTTCTATGAACAATCTGAAAACACTCTCTACAGTCTTTTACGATTAACCAATGATCAGGATTGAGTCCATGTGACTTGATTCTGATTTTTTGTGCTCGTGTCGGTCTTTTTCCGTGTTTCAAAATACCACTCCTTTCATTTTTTCAAATAGTTTTTATGTTGCTAATTCGTGCATTAGATGGGAACACGTATTTAGAAAGATATGATTTCGTTGCAACATGCAAGAAAATGTTGCAGAATTGTCGCTTTTGTTTTGATAGTGTGATAAAATTTTGATGTACTTATCTATCTAAATACATTATATATACGATATCGTATATTGTCAATGAATATTTGCTGTTTTCGGATATATTATTATCCGTTAACGTATATAGGAGGGATTAAATGGACACTGTAGGAAGTAGAATCAAATCTATTAGATTAGATCAAAATTTAAATCAAAAAGAGTTTTGCAACAAAATAAAATTAGGACAAAGTCGATTAAGTGAAATAGAGAGTAATAAAAATAAACCTTCTTTTGATACATTATTATCCATTAAAGATGTTTTTGGAGTTTCAATTGATTGGATCATATCCGGTAGCGAATATAGTAACGACTCAAATTCATCTCTTTCTGAAGATGAAAAAGAATTATTAGAAAAATACAGATCAGGCTTAGAACCGATTTTTGATAAAGATATTAAGAGACTAAGCGGAGAAATTGGAAGGCTTAATGATCAAGAACATGACTTACTTTTAAAATACAGAAAACTAAACACTATAGAACAAGATGATATATACGATAACGTATGTTGGAAATATGATAGATTGTTACAGAAAAAAATGTCATCAGGCTCGAAGAATGGAAAAGACAAAGAAAAGACAGCTAATAATAGGGCTGTATAATTTTTTACAATTTTGATAGATTTATATATCTTTTTTTGCAGAATTGCTTTATGCTAAACTTTTTTCATAAAAACATAGCTGAGCCATTGATTTTACTTCAATTCTGCATGATTATATTTTTTTTCCAATTTGCAGAATTGAAATTGAGTAAAGAAAAAATCATTTTACATTTTTTCGCAACAAAAGGTAACGCGCGTATATTCGTTTGTTTGTTTCGTATTGCTTTATTCATGCGCTTTTATATCATATTTAATAACGCATGAATATTTTACGCACGCTTAGTAACGCAACGTTCGCACGCTTTGTACCTTTCACATTCTTTAATAATTTGGTATAATAAAAAAAGAGCAGTTTAAAAAGCACCTTATCCCTGTCGCTACAAGGCTTCCAGTGCTTTTCTGCTCTATTTTTATAAAATAATTTAATTTTTCTTTTTTCTATGACGTTCTCAAAATATTTGTCAACCGCTTCTCACACCATCCCACTTTATCCCTAGTAAAATCAGTATATCCCGACGTTTCCCGGGTGTTCTTCATTTATCCCCGTATTTGTCAGTTATTCTGTTAACCTACAATTGCATAAATTATTTATCTTTCATGTACATTTTATATCCATTATCACTTGAATGTAAGAAACATCTTTATTCACTTTTTATAAATTATTGCTTACACAATCACCATTAAGCGTTATTTTTTTATTTCTTTGTCTTTTTTTAATCTTTTTTTGTCCATTATTAATATTTCCACCAAAAAACGACAATAAAAAAAGAGCTATTGTTCAAGCAATTTATATGCTCGCACAATAGCTCCGTCAAAATAATTATTTATCCCGTCGTTTTTCCTTATATTCCATCACTGTCATTCCTGTGATTCGTTTAAACATCTTACTGAAATACTGCTGATTCGAAAATCCGACCTTTTCCACAACATCTTGAATTCTATATTCCGGGTTCATTAGAAGCACCTTTGCCCGTTCGATTTTTTTACGGTTAATATAGGTCGTCATATTTTCTCCTGTTTCTTTCTTAAATAGGGTCGAAAGATAATGCTTCGACAAATTCATATACGATGCTACATTTTCCAAAGATACCCCTTCGACGTAATGCTCTTCAATATAATCCAAAACTCTTTGAATTAAAAGCTTTGAATGCCCAATATTACTTTTATTGACAACATTCATCAGCACAATCAAAAATTTTGTATAGCGCTGAATCAACTCATCTAATGTCTTACTTTGCATCATTTCTTCATGATAGGTCTCGTGACGTTTCAATTGACTATCCTCAACAAGAGCTCCCTTAAAATGTTCGAACAACTCATTGATTAGATTCGAAAACACGATTCGAATACTTTTGGGTTTATATTTTTGCCCTTTGGCTTCTTCTTTAATCTCAGATAAAAGAAGTTTAGCTTCTTCCATATCGCCATCATTAACAATGGCAACAAATTCTTTCCGATATTTTTTCACGACGTCTGTGATCTCAATTTCTTTTATCTGAACCTCATCTGAACGTACGATGTAAAAATGTGTCAACAATACATAGAAGAAAATTGATGTTGACTGACTGAAAGATTCATAATACTTTTTTAACCCTTCCACTTCATCATAAACGGGTGTATATACAAATTGCAAGGCTTTATCAAAATATTGAATACTACTTTTATTTAGATTAAGCAACGCTTTTTTAATATCATCTTCTTCTAGTGCATCTGATGAAAGCAACACACGATAGCCCAATTCCGTCTCACGATATAGATAGTCAATCTTTTTTTCATCAAGATACTGAAAAAATAAGTTAAGAAGCACTTGAGTAAGATGGACAAAGGAACTCGGAATATTTATATATACAAAAGCAGTTTTCTTATTGTCTAATGTATATCCAATCTTCTGACCCATCTCAAACGTTTCACTATTTTCACAAAAACCACACTGAATGTAATAATCAAACAAATGCGTCCTAATACTCGTATGATTCACATTCATTTCGTATCCATCGGCTCCGGTTCTTGTTGAATAATCTAATGAAGTTTTTATTTTTTTCATAATCTCTACAAGCTCTTCGTCTTCAACCTCCGACTTCAATATATAGTCGTCCGCTCCTGCTTTTAAAGCTTCGCGTGCATACGAAAATTCATCATAGCATGTCAAAACTAAAATCTTCACTTCTGCATTATGCTCTTTAATTTTTTGAACAAGCCAGATTCCATCCTTTTTTGGCATTCTTATATCTGTAAATACAACATCCGGCTCGCTTTTAAGATATTCTTCAAATCCAAGTTCACCATTGGCCGCATCGGCTATAACCACAAAACCTAGATTTTCCCAATCAATCGTCGTTTTTAATCCGGCTCTGACAAGTGCTTCATCATCCACAATTAAAACTTTATACATAACATACTCCTAACTTAACATTGGAATTCGAACAATTACTGTTGTCCCTTGTCCTATCAAAGTTTTTATTTCAAGGTGATAGTCACTTCCACAGTATAATTTAATCCGTTGATTCACATTATTTAATCCCACTTTACTAAACCGATGCCGGTCATTATTCGTTTTGAAAATCTGCTTGAGAACATCGTCTTCTATTCCCGGACCATCATCTTCTATACTAATCATTAAGTCTGATTCAATAGCTTCCGCTTTTATGGTAATGGTTATATCCTGCTCATTTTCTACCGCACCATAAATAATAGCATTTTCTACAATCGGTTGTAATATAAGCTTTGGAATCAAATAATTATCAATCCCCTCTTGAAGTTGATAATTTATCTTGACACTATCATTAAATCTCAATCGTTGAATCAACATATAGTTCTTAACATATTCGATTTCTTCACCTAAGGTAATCATATCTCTACCTAAGTTTGTACTTGTTCTTAGTAATTTTACCAAGGCTGTAATTGCCTTGCTCACGCTAACGTTACCTTGTATCTTCGCCATCCATTTTATTGTATTTAAAGTATTATATAAAAAATGAGGATTAATCTGGGCATGAAGTGCTTCAAGCTCAACTTCTCTTTTATATTGTTCTTCTTTAATCAGTCTGTCAATTAGAAATTCCATTTCTCCAATCATATTATTCAGACTTTCACCAAGTTGTCCCACTTCATCACGACTCATAATTTCTGTTCGAACGCTAAAGTCCCCACGCTCAACGAGCTTCATGGTTCGCATCATTTTCATCATGGGCTCTGTATAACGAAAAGAGAAAAACATAATAAATATGATAATAGCAATGGCATAAACAACTCCACCTAAAAGCAGATTCTTTTGAAGTTGATTTAATTCTTGATACAAATAATTCGTCGGAATAATATGAACGACTTTCCAATCATTGGTTTTTAAGGTCGAATAAATCGCCATAATATCAACACCACGTTTATATTGAAGATAGCCACTAGTCACGGAACTATCGATTATTTCATCCGCATAAGGGTTATGGCGAATCGTACTTCCTATTTTCTTCTTATCACTATGACTAATCATTGTTCCGTCTCTAGCAATGACAAAAGTCTCACCAACATTATCCTCCAATAAGTTCGCGTATATTTCTTCGATATTGCTTTCTTCAAGGTAGATGGTCATATATCCATAATCTTCTAATGTATTATAATCAATAAGTCGTCTCGACAAGGAAAAATAATATTTGTGAAACTCGCCAGATAGAATTTCAATCGTATAATTTCTTGTTTGAATCCAATTCGGTTTACCATTGCCCTTTTCAGGTACATGACCCTCTGTCGTTATAACGGCTTTTTTCTTAGCTCCAATTGAGTAGACTTGGTTTCCAATCACCATATCAAGAGCCTCTATATCATCCCTTGATGTAAGAAAGGTTCTCATGACATTCAAAAAGTCATCCCGACTATATTGTTCTTTATTTCTAAGCATGGTCAGCAACTCATTATTACTGATGATGACTGAAGAAAATTCTTCAACATCATTTAGAACAAAGCTCAGATTTTCACTTGTTTCATTCACCGATTGTATGGCTGTATTTGTATATGTGTTTCTAATAACTTCTCTCACTGTCTTTGAATAGGTGATTGAAATCACTAGAAAAGGAATTAGAATCAGAAAGATTGCCATTAAGCCAAGCTTCATTCTTAAGTTAAAGCTACCTCTTTGACTATTCATTATAACCACTCTCCTTCAATTTAATCAATTGGAGTTGGTTATAAATATGGTAGCTTATGTATTCAGGATCCATATCATCTTCAATCATCCTATGTAAAGCACTGTTTAAAACAGTTTCCACTCCATAAAAATTTCGTAGTTTAGGTCTTAAATAAATATTTTTATCCATCCAAGATTCTAAAACTGCATATACTTGTTCATCCCTAGAGCTAATATTTCTTTTTTTAGGTAATAAAGTAAATGAATCATTATCTTCTTTTGCATAACCCAAATCGTAATAGTGGGATTGCCGAACCGGTAAATTACCACCTTCTATATGTGTAAACACTTTTTCTTGCATGCGTTTTGATGTTGCCCATGTGATAAATAGCCATGCCGCTTCTTTTTCATCCTCGGAGATATATTTATTGATGCCGATACCTGACCCACCATATATATTAGCACTTCCACTGGGTCCCCACGGAAGAATAGAGTATCCTACATTACCTGCAACGCTTGAATTATTAATGTCTTCTAAGTAACTCGAGTTTTCATCCCAATTTGGCATCATGGCAATCTCACCATTGCGAAATGCCTCTGCCGAATCCGTCCAATTCCAGTTTTTACTCTCCGGTGCCGATGCATTAACAACTTCTTTATATACCCTTAGGGCTTCAATGAAGTTTGGGTCTTTGACCGCTATATTTCGAAAAGAATTTAATCCGATTGTTGTAATGCCATCGTCTTCAAAATATTTTCCGCCGTAGGCTGATAAAACATTGGAAAAATCACAAAAAATCGAATTATGTTCTTGAGCCATATGACCACTTCCATGCTTGACAACTTCATCCGCTACATTTTCATCAATCCATTTTGACACTTCGATATATCGTTCCCATGTAAACTCCGACTTGCCCGGTGTCCAATCATACCCCTTCTCTTCCAAAAATTGTTGGCCATAGTTTTCAAAAACATCTTTTCGATAAAACAAAATCATTGTCGTTGTATCGAACGGAATCGCAAAGGTATTACTCTCATCCGAAAAATGGGAAACCACTTCAACTTGAAAGTCAAAAAAATCATCCGGAAAGCCTTCGACAGTGGGATATTCATTTGAATAATTGTATTGATTAAGAGGTTCAAGATAATCCGAAAAGCGATTCAATGTTTGATAGGGGTCCACATAAACAACTTGATATTTACCACTTCGTGATATAAAATCAATATTCAATTTTTGGAACAGGGTATCATAGTCTACATTTAGAATGTTAATATTTATACCTGTGACTTTTGAGAATTCATCAGATTCGTGTAACAAAATATTTGCATAGAGATTATTTTCAACAATAAAATTCATTGTCATACCATCAAACTTTTTTAAATCATAGCCCGCAGGAAAGTCCAGTTCTTCAAAAGCCGTATCTTGAATAACCGTATTAATATCGAAATCCGTTGAAACAATTTGCTTATTTTCATCACATCCCGAAACATTTAGGCTCATTATAACTAAAAGCAAGCACCATAGCATATATCGATTCCTTGAATCCTGTCGCCTTTCTTTTCCAAAAGATTTCATCTTAGTCCTCTCTTTTGTCACTATCCAATATTTCTTTTTGCATCTTTTTACTTAAGTCACTAAAAATCAAGTCATAAGATTGATCGATCATTGCTTTTACAAGGTCATTGGGAACATTTCCATCCAAGTAGACTGAATTCCAATGCACCTTATTCATGTAGTATCCTTCGACAATATCTTCGTATTGGGAACGCAGTTGTTCCCCAAACAAAGGCTCACATTTTATGGTAATAATGTCTTTATTTTCTTTGTCTTTACAAATAGCTGCAACCATCTTTTTATTCAGTAAATATCGATGCCAGTTCCATTCTTCTTTATAATCTTTGACTATGCCACTTTTTTCTAAAAGGTATTGATCAATCCACTGATAGTTCATCTTCTTTCCTCCTAAATCCAAAAAATATGACTAATGTAACTATTGCACCGATGATTGGCAAGACAGTAATCGGAATATAGCTTACTAAGGCTCCTGACAAAAGTAGTGCCATCGGAAGGACTAGCTTGACAGTACTCATACTAACTCCAAAAACAACACCTCGTATATGCCAAGGTATTTCATTTTGCATAATGGTAATAATCGGGATATCTACATAGGACATTCCCATACCAATAAGCAAGCATATAATTGAAAAATATATGGTATGCATTTGCTCATTCATATACGCCTGCAACAATACAGGTATGCCCAAGAGCGATACCAATATAGCAATAGCAACCATTGTATATGCTAAGATTGTCATATAGGGTATACGACGCATCAACTTTTCAACTGTAAGCGCCCCTATAATTAGTCCAATAGAAATCATTGCATTAATTATACCGTAGAGTCTTGAAGGTAACAACAAAATTTCATTAACAATATATGGCAAAGGCACATTCATGGAGAATCCCAGTAAAAAATTTAATACAAGAAACAATAAAAAAGCTTCTTTTAAGAGACTTGAGGCATATATATAGCGTATACCTTCTTTCACATGTTGAACAAACATTTTTTTGTCATCATCTTCACGTCGATTATTTTCAAGATAAAATTCATAGTTAATAAACCCTTCCGATAGCGCGGACATAACAAAAGAAATACCATTTATTAAGATAAATAAGCGTATATCAACTAAGGCAATCATCACTCCACCAAGAATGGGACCCAAAATCGCTGATGCGGAATCAATAAGCTTACTTAAGGAATTTACTTTTATTCTCGACTCCGGGAATGTAATATTGGGTTTAGCCGCTTCCATACTGATATCATAAAAACTTGTAAATACACTTAGAAAAAAACTCGAAACATAAATTTGCACTAAACTTAAGGGTTCATAACGACTGATATAAAACAAGGATAAGAACAATAGACCATTTGCTAAATCCATGCCGATAATAAAGAGCTTTTTAGGAAGTCTGTCTGCAAATACTCCTGCAATCGGGCTGATTATAATCAGCGGTAAAATATTGATCATAATAGTAATGGCATAACTTAATGCTGATCCGGTTATTGATAACACATATAGACTAATCGCAAAGCCGTAGACAGATGTTCCAAGCATGGAAACTGTTTTCCCCCATAAAAACAAAAATATATTCTTCATCTCCGCATTTCTTTTCTGCAGATTCATTGACACGTCACTCATATACATTCTCCTTTCAACTACTATAGAGAAAGTATACTATGTGGTGTCCACCCAACGACAAGAGCAATTTAAAGTTTTCCTATATATAAATAATTATAGATTTTTTCCCCTTCCACAAAAAAATCCTCTCCGGGACCCCCTTCCGAGATGAGTTGGGTCTCATAATTACGCATACATTTAAACCCTAACTTTGAAAGTTCGTGTTGAATCCCTTCCTTCTGAAACCACTGTCTCCTATCCTTTGGAATCAAGGTATTTAGAGAAAAGTTTTCGAAGAAGAGGAAATGCCCTTGATATAAACAGGTTTGTTTCAAAAGATGCATAATTGAATCTAATAAAAAATCACAATGGTCAAAAGCATAGTTTGTGCTTCCGGTTGCATCGATTAAGTAGTCAATCGAATGATCTTGCAATGGAATCGCTTTAAAATCGCAACACAAGTAGAGAATCTTTAGATTCTCTCCGGCAGTAGCCAAATCTTTCTTAAGCCACTGATGGGCATTGGGGTTATGATCAACCGCAATATATACTGATTGCTTAGGTATCATCTCAATCATATTTCTCAGAAAAAAGCCACGCCCGGAACCGAGTTCTAAAACGCTTCCTTTATCCGGATTCTCAAAAATACTATGCTTTCTAGCCCACTGTAATGTTAGATGTAAGTTTTTCAAATAATCAATGTGGGTTGTCTGCACATAGTCCTCGATAAATGTATCATCAAAGACAAAAGCTTCACTTGAATTTAATGCCCCTTCTCCATAAACAATACCTTCATGTATGACTAATCGTTCACCACAAGAACAGGTCATTATTCCATTAAGTACTTCACCTTGATCCACATGGCCATCAATCAACCTATAGGCTTGCTGACATTTTTTGCAAAACAACAAAGATAAGGCATCTAATGGCGCCCCAGCCACACGTGAATCTTCTTCATTATGATCAGGCAAAGCATCAATGGCATCTTCTAATTTTTCTTGCATTGTCTTCAAACGATTTAACTCACCATGAATCCATCCTAATTTATTCTTGTAAAAGGCTTTATAGGTTTTACGTTGATTATACCCAGTATACTTGCCAATGCGCTCAAATAGCATCAAAGTTTGTATTTCACTTATGGAAAATCCCAGTTCCTTTAAAGCAACAATCGTTTCATAATCCTTTTGAGCATGATCATCAAAATCATAATAATTCCCGTTTTTATCCGGATTAAGTATAGACATCTCCATATAATGCCTAATTGTATCAATGGTCGTCTTGTTAGCTTTTGCAAATTCGCCAATTTTCAATATATACACCCCCTTGTTACTTTACATTGTTTTATTCAATCGCTTCAAAATAGGTTTCCATCATTGTCTCTAATTGCTCTTGGGCCTCATTTAATTGTGCGTTAATGCTTATGACTTTTTCATAATTGGCTCCAACATTTTCCAATGACTCTTTTAGCTTGTTGATTTCTTCCTCTTTATCCACAATATTTTCTTCAAGCTCTTTAATTTTCCACGGATTTCCTTTTTGTTTTTTAGGTTGGTCATAAATTTCTTTTTTTTGACCACTTTTTAATTCACTTCTCTGATTTTCCGTATTCGTCTTAGCGATTTTTTCTTTTTGGCGCTCTTGCTTATAATACTCATAGTTGCCAACATATGAGATGAGTTTTTGATCTCGAATCTCAACGATTCTATCTGCCAATTGATTTAAAAAATACCGATCATGGCTAATAAACATCAAGGTTCCCTCAAAATCGGATAGAGCTTTTTCTAAGACTTCTTTTGTCTTAATATCGATGTGGTTGGTCGGTTCATCGAGCAACATAAAATTCACCTTTGAAAGAACAAGAATGCATAGCATTAATCGAACCCGTTCACCACCGGATAATGTCGTGACTCTCTTAAAGACATCTTCACCTTTAAACTCGTACTTGGCTAATGTTCTGCGAAGGGCTGTCTCCTCCATGGGATGGTAGTGTCGCAATGTTTCTAGTGTCGTCATTTCTTCGGTTTCAAAGGTAATATTTTGCTCAAGATATCCGATTCTTGCGCTTGGATTGACTCGATCTGAATCGATGAGTCCTTTAATCAAGGTCGTCTTCCCACAGCCATTATCACCGATAAGTCCAATACGTTCACCGGCAGTGATTTGCAAGTTTCCGTCTTGAATTAAGACACGCTCCCCTATTTTTACGGTATAGTCTTCAAGATTTAGCATTCGTTTACCTGCTCTGACACCCTTATCAAAGGCCAATTTCATGTGGTTGGTATCTTCAACAGGCTTATCTATCTTATCCATGCGTTCAATACGTTTTTCCATGGCCTGTGCTCTTTTGTACATCTTTTCATTATCCCCTTGATTCGCCCATATTCGCATCTGCTTTGCCGCATCTTCAAGTTGTTTCTTTTTCTTTTGATGCACTTCATAGTGTTTTAACTGATTGTCATGGCGTTCTTTTCGCTCCACAAGATAATCCGAGTAGTTCCCATAATACACCTCTGTTTTCCCACTCTTAATCTCATACGCTTTTTCCATAACTTGATCCAAAAAATATCGGTCATGGGAGACAATTAATATGGACCCTTTGTATGCTTTTAGATAGGCTTCTAGCCATTGACTAGTTTCAATATCAAGATGATTGGTCGGCTCATCCAATAGCAAAACATCCGGATTTTCCAATAGCAACTTGGCTAATGCCACACGCATTTGTTCACCACCACTTAAGGTGTTATAGTCCTGTTCAAGAAGGTCTTCCAATTTCATACCTACCTTGATTTTAGACATTTTTTCATCCATATCGTAGCCATTCATTGCTTCATATTGAACTTGTAAACGACCTAACTTTTGAATATTTTCTTCAATATCTTGCTCCTTTTCCAGTTGCTTCTGAACACCTTGCATGGCGGTTTGAATAGCCAATACATCTTCAAACGCTTCATATAAAACACCTGTGACCGTTTTATTATGGTAGGTCATCACTTGTTGTCGAAAATAGCCAATCTTAAGACCACTACGGATAAATATATCCCCATAATCTTGTTGTTCTTCCCCTATAACCATTTTAAAAATTGTTGTTTTACCGGTTCCGTTATCACCGAGCAAGCCAACACATTCGCCTTCTTTTACTTCTAATGAAACATCTGTGAAAACAGGATTACCAAAGTATGTTTTTCCAATTGAATTTATTGTAATATCGATCATTATAATACCTCTTTCTTCAAATAATTATATTATTTTGCGTACAAAAAAACAGCCTGCCCATTCTTAGGAAACAGTCTGCCTTAGGTTCACTTGGATACTATGATCGCGAAGAAAAATGGACAGACTACTCCCGTAAGTTTGCATAGCCATGTACAATTCCGGCTGCTGCAAGAGGGCTTCTGTCTAATTGTATACTTCTTCTACGCTCTATTTGCATTATTTTCTCCTGTTTTCATTTTTTATAATTTTAGCATTTTTATGATTAAGTGTCAATAATCATCCTATTGTTAAGACACCATTCTTACCCGTATTTTTGATTTGATACATATATTCATCTGCTTTACAAAACAAATCTCTTTTTGATTCTCCTTGCCATTTTGCAACTCCACAGCTAAATGTAAGCTTATCTCTTTTAAACTCCACTTTATTTAGTTCTATTAATACCTTTTCCATTATTTCACTGACTTCGTCTATCTCAATACCTTTAAACATAAGAACAAATTCATCTCCACCATAGCGTCCCAAGAACTCCGCTTTTTTCATATTTTCTTGAATTATGTTTGCAATACGACACAACACTTTGTCTCCATACGCATGTCCGTAATTATCATTGATTTTTTTGAATCCATCTAAATCAATAACTCCTAAAAACAGATTATGCCCCGATAACTCAACTTCTTTTATATATTTCTCTATATAATGATTGATCATACGCTGATTATAAAGACCTGTTAAATCATCTCTCTCTGATAAGAATTTTAGCTCTTCGTTCTTTTTTTCAATTTCTGCTTTATCATAAACATATGCGACTGCATAACGATATAGCATCCGTGAGATAAAAAATGCAATAATATTAATAATCAGTCCGTTAATAAGATGAGGCACAAGAAAGGATGTATTTAATTGAAAGAAAGGCATTCCCACAAAAAATATCCCATAACTTGTTACAAGAATAAGACTAATAGTTTTTGGACGAATCCTAACTGCACCAATGACCGAAAACAAAACCAAAATATAAATACTAATGTCTGAACTAATATCTTGTGCAAAAAACGTATTAATAATGGACATCGTTATAATCACAAAAACAATAGAACCCACATAAATTTCTGAATATTTCTTAAAAAAAGAACTTGTTGTCTTTATCTTAGCAAAAGAAAACAACAATATTCCTCCCAAGAAAATAAGGGCTATTTTTACTCCAATAATATCTAAGCCAAATGAAATTTGTGCAAAGCTTAAATAAACAATTGTTTGAATTGTCACAACGATCAAAATCACAATAACAATCGTTCTTAGCGCAGATATATTGTCTTCATTTATCTTATAATCCAAACGACTCGGTTTAGCTTTTTCCATTTTTCGCACAGTCCTAACCACACTCTCTCAACAGATTACAAAGCTTCAAAATCTATTATAAAGCATGTGCCGAAACAGTACAATAGTCCTACTGTTTTTTTCTATTCATTATTGAATGCAAGTCTCCCAAACACGCACATCCTTTTGCGCTTTTTCTTCTAATGGTCCTATATAGGCGCGTTGAGTCAAAAATCCCAACCCTTTAGAAAAGGGATTAAATCCTCGACTACGAATATGTTTTGCACGTATTGCTTGTACGTCTTGCTCAATACTGCAACAATCGCACTCCATACATTATAAGTAAGAAATATCTTTACGTAGGGCCTGCTCATATCCTATGAGGAATAGCATCCCTATAAAGTAACTTATGATATCTCGAAAATCAAACACACTACCCAAAATTGTTGTGACAAGAATATTTTCTTGCAATCCAAGCAAATGAGTAAGTTGAAATAGTTGCAACAACTCAATAAAAACAGCAAAAGTAAAAAGATAATAGGGTAACCTTCGTGTCGGTCTACCCGTAAAAGCCTTAATAAAGCTGTACATTAAAAACATAATCAATACATCGCCAACATAGGGTCTAACGAAGTCATCATGTACAAAAAGTGCTATGATAATCTCAAGGCCTAGTAGTCCTAAGCCAATGATGAAGTATTTCCACGAAAAACGAAAAGTTTCCATTACTTATGTCCTCTCTTGATGAAGCGTTTGATAATGCCCTTGATATCTTTTCCTAAGATTAAGCTCAGATCATGATAATATCCATGCAGCTTTGTAATCTGTTGTACATCTCCCGGCCAATAATTTCGAAGCATTTCTTTTGAAATCTCCGAATCAAAAAGTACCGTAACACAAATATGCAATGCTAGATACACGTCATCGACATAGCCAAGGGGTCCCATGAGTCCTTCTGGCAAAACATCAAAGGGGACAACAATATACATAATTGCTGCAAGAAGCTTGGTTTTTGTCTTAATGGATACTTGTTCAGATGCAACAAACTTAACGAGATATACCAAAAGATCCGGAAGTAACAGAAGCAACTCAATCAACTTAGGTGAATAGTGTTCACCCAGCTTAAGAATATCACTTCGCATATTCAAATATACTTGATCAATATTTTTAACGGTATACTTAATTGAAGCAATCGTTAGACGTTTATGGCGCTTTTTATGAGCTTGATTTCTTATCCAGTCATTTAATTGCTTAAAAAGTGAACGCATCTTTTTCTTAAAACTTAGAGGCTCATAATGTCCGGCACTTAAAGCAATTAACATTAATGGTGCATTTTTATCATCAATATAAACTCGTCCAAGATCATCCTCTAAATAATATTGCTTGCGACCATCTAGTTTTAGGGCAGTGTCCTCCATAGACATATCAAGTAATTCTAAAAGTTCCGGAGACTGGATAAGTGCTTGACGGACTTCTTCGTAATCCAGTTCTGTTGCGGTCATATCCTCACTTTTCATCGAACGAACTGCACGCATGAATTTATTGATTTCATTATTCGACAACATTTTTGCCATACGGCTTCATCTCCTCTTATGAGATGCGTTGAATATATTCACGCATTTGGTCTGCAGACTTTTTAAAGGCTTGCTGCTCTTCTTCATTCATATGGATTTCAAGAATATCGCTAGCTCCGGATTTGTTCAATATACAAGGAACTCCTGCATACACATCCGTTTCACCATATTCACCTTCTAACAGGGCCGAGACAGGGATGATTCTGTTTTCATCATACAGGACACACTTAATAATTCGTACACATGCTGATGCCACACCATAATATGTCGTTCCCTTTCGGTTATAAATCTCCCATCCTTCTCGAGTTGTTTGATAGACAAGATCTTGCAAATCTAAGTCGTGCAACATATCCGGATTGTCTTGTATGACATCATGAAATGCCTTACCGGCTATTGTTACCGATGACCAAGGAACCATCAATGAATCCCCATGTTCTCCCATAGCATAGGCTTGAACATTGCGCGGATCAATACCAATCCGTTCCGCTATAAAATTTGTCAGTCTTGCCGTATCAATAGATGTTCCGGTTCCTATAACCTGATTCTTTGGCAATCCTGAAAGTTGATAAACCAGATATGCCATAATGTCTACAGGATTAGATACCACGATGAAAACACCATCAAATCCGCTAGCCATAACCTCAGGTACAATTGAATGCATAATCGATGCACTAATCTCAGTCATATCTAAGCGTGTCTGTCCTGGTTTTGGTGGAGCCCCTGCCGTAATGACAACAATATCTACATCTTTGCAATCACTGTATTGGCCAACCTTTACCTTTACATTTCTATCTAAATAACTGATTGTATCATTCAAATCCATCACTTCTCCAAGCGCTCGTTCCGGACTAATATCAATCATAATGATCTCATCACAGACACCTTGGGTTACAAGGCAAAACGCTGTCGATGAGCCTACGAGGCCACAACCAATAA
>CAZVKG010000009.1:0-76132 GCA_964627665.1 uncultured Eubacteriales bacterium
ATTAGGACTTTCGACTTATATTCACCGGAATCCCGCTCACCATAAGGACAACTTCATCTGCTTGTCTAGCAATATATTGATTCACACGACCAAGAATATCTGTAAAAACTCGTCCCAATCGATATTCTGAAACAAGAGACATTCCCACTTCATTTGTTATAACCACTTGCTTTCCGGATTTTTTTTTCATTGATTCCATAATGTTTTCAAAATAATGAAGAATTTCTTTTTCAATCATTTCTGCCTCTTCTTGATTTATATGATCCAAATCAGAACATCGTTCAAACAGTATGTTTGTAATCGTTGTTCCCACACAATCGAGAATCGTATGCTGGCAAGAAGACATTTGAATAGATTTATCCATATCTTTATATCCTTCAAGCGTTTGATATTTATCTCCTCGACGTTTTTGATGATGTTCCACACGACGTTTCATTTCTTCATCCGTTATAGTTGCCGTTGCCAAATACAAAATATCTTCTTCCATATTCAACCGCTCTTCACCATAGCTACTTTTTCCACTGCGGGTCCCCCCAGTTATTAGTATAATCATTTAATTTTGCTCCTTTCTATGCTATAATCATTTAAGAAAACAACCTATAAATTTATAAATCCATGGAGGTTATTATGTCATCTTATTTAAAGCTTCAAAATGGTTCAGATGTTCGCGGTGTTGCTCTTGAGGGCGTTCCCGGCGAATCTGTTAATCTAACGCACCTTGAAACTTATCATATTGCTATTTCCTTTGCGAAATGGTTATCCGTCAAATTAAATAAACCGACAGATGCACTAAAGATTTCTGTTGGCTGTGATTCCAGACTTAGTGCTAAAAGCTTGAAAAATGGTATTTTTAGCGGATTAGCCTCTTGTGGTGTTACACCATATGATTGCGGCATCACATCTACACCTTCTGTTTTTATGAGTACCGTATTTGAAGAAAGTCAATTTGACGGTGGCATCATGCTGACGGCCAGTCATCTTCCTTTTAATAAAAACGGTATGAAATTCTTTACCCGTGAAGGTGGTTTAAACAAAACGGATATCCACACATTATTATCATCGATTGTTTCCACAGACTACATTGAAGATTTATCAACTGTAGAGGAATTTGATCTTGTTAAGCACTATAGCCAACACATTGTTCAAATGATTCGTGACGGTGTAAACGCAGATGACTACAATCAGCCCCTCAAAAATATGCATATTATTGTTGACGCAGGTAATGGTGCCGGTGGTTTTTTTTCCGATCATGTCTTACGTCCTCTTGGTGCCGATACCTCCGGAAGTCAATTTTTAGATCCGGACGGAAACTTTCCAAATCATATTCCAAACCCGGAAGATACCGATGCCATTAACTCCATCATCCATGCAACATTAAAAACAAATGCAGATCTTGGAATTATCTTTGATACCGATGTTGACCGTGCTGCAGTTATTGATCATGACGGTCAAGCCATTAATCGCAACAAACTTATTGCACTCATGAGTGCCATTACATTATCTGAGCATCCCGGGTCTACAATTGTAACTGACTCGGTTACCTCTGACGGTTTAGAAAAATTCATCACTGAATTAGGCGGACATCATCATCGTTTTAAACGGGGCTACAAAAATGTTATTGATGAATCCATACGATTAAACAATGAAGGAACTCCCAGTCATTTAGCGATTGAGACTTCCGGACACGGGGCATTTAAGGATAATTACTTCTTAGATGATGGCGCCTATATCGTCACAAAGATACTAATTATCTTAGCCCAACTACGCAAAGAAAACAAGAACATCTCTGATTTAATTACCACACTTGAAGAACCAAAAGACGCTGTGGAAATCCGCCTGACCATAAAAGAAGATGATTTTAAAACCTATGGTCAAACGATTTTAGACGATTTCAAATCTTATGTAGCCGATAATCCTCACTACACACTTGTCTCACCCAACTATGAGGGTGTGCGGGTAAATTATGATTTCGACGGTATCAAAGGTTGGGTTCTTATCCGATTATCATTACATGATCCGGTTATCCCAATCAATATCGAATCAACAAATGAAAACGGATGCGATGTCGCACAAAAAGATCTTTTCTCATTCTTAGAAGCCTACGATCAACTTGCTAAATAATTTTTTGGTTTGTCATGAAATCAATAAACGTCTTTGACGCAATGGAAAGGGAATCACCTTTTTTATAAAGTAGACCAACACTTCGTGGTGGCAAGGGTGGTTCGACTTTCCATTCGTAAAGACTTTTTTCTTCAAGTTCTTTCTGAACAAAATCATAAATCACCGCTGAAACTCCTAATCCTATTTTTGCAAACTCAATTAAAAACTCCATACTACTGATTTCAATATCTACATTTACATTTCCCTGATTCTCAACAAAATGCTCATCATAATGTTGTCGTGTTGAATTCTTTTTTTCCAGAAGAAGTAAGGGATATTCTTCTAAATCCTTGATTGATAGGGTCTGTTTTGGTGGTTTTATTTTAGCGACGAAGGTATCCTGAATTGTCATCAATTCATGATATTTGTATCGTTGCCGATCTCCCACTTCACTGATAATGGCACAATCTATTTTTCCAGATTCAAGTAATTCCAAGGTCTCAGGACTTGTGCGATTCACGATTTCTATTTTTAGTTTTGGAAAACGTTCATGAAATGTTTTTAAATGTGGAATGAAAAAATACTTACATAATATATTGCTAATACCGATACGTACACTACCATAGGTTCTTCCTTTTAACTGGCGTATACGTTTCTCTCCAAGTTCCAATTGTTCAAACGCTTCCTTAACATAGTCATATAGTATCTCGCCTTCTCGCGTCAGCGTAACTCCCTTAGGATTACGGATAAATAGTTGAACATCCAGTTCATTTTCTAAGGTTTTGACCGACTTTGTAACTGCCGGTTGTGAAACAAAGAGCACTTTAGCCGCTTTTGAAATACTTCCATGCTCTGCAACTTTGTAAAAAACTTTATACTGTTCAGTTGTCATAAAACCACTCCATCTATAACTTATAGTTATGTCAAACATAATATTTTATCATTTTATTTATATCATTTTTTATTATACAATGGAATTAATACAATGTAAAGAAAGGATGAACGAATATGGCAGGAAAAACACTTTATGAAAAAATATGGGCAAAACATCTCGTCGATCAAGAAGAAGGAAAACCCGCTATCATATATATTGATCTACATCTTGTGCACGAAGTCACCTCACCTCAAGCCTTTGAAGGATTACGTTTAGCAAATCGAAAGGTTCGAAGACCTGAATTAACTTTTGCAACGATGGATCACAATGTTCCGACAAAAGATCGCTACAATATTAAAGACCCAATCTCGAAAAAGCAAATTGAAACCTTAGAAGCCAACTGTGAAGAATTCGGTGTAACACTTTTCGGACTTAAGAGTCCGCATCAAGGGATTGTTCATGTTATCGGTCCTGAACTTGGTTTAACGCTTCCCGGCAAAACAATTGTATGCGGAGATAGTCATACAGCTACCCATGGAGCGTTTGGTGCTCTTGCCTTTGGCATCGGTACGAGCGAAGTCGAACATGTTATGGCAACGCAATGCCTTCAACAAAGCAAATCCAAAACAATGAATATTCACTTGAATGGTGAGCTCCCTCTTGGTATTACTGCAAAAGACATTATTCTCGGCATTATTAGTCAAAATGGAACAGATTTCGGTACTGGTTATGTAATGGAATTCACCGGGGATGCGATTAAAAAAACAACAATGGAAGAACGTCTAACCATTTGTAACATGGCCATTGAAGCAGGTGCACGTGCCGGACTTATCGCTCCGGATGAAACAACGTTTAATTACCTAAAAGGGCGAAAATATGCTCCAAAAGATGAAGCCTTTGATTTGGCCGTAGAAGAATGGAAGGAACTCGTTTCAGATTCAGACGCTGTATATGATCGTCTTATTGAATTTGACCTAAATCAACTTGAACCACAGGTTACATGGGGAACTTCTCCATCGATGGGTGCAAGCATTAATGATACCGTGCCTTATCCTTCTGACTTTGAAACACCGGATGAACAACATTCCTGTCAAAAGGCTTTAGAATACATGGGACTCACTTCCGGAACTCCAATGCATCAAATTCCAATTGATGTTGTCTTTATCGGTTCCTGTACAAATGGCCGTATTGAAGATTTACGGGCGGCCGCTGTCGTTGCCAAAGGACGAAAAGTAAAAGAAAATGTAACCGCATTAGTTGTTCCCGGTTCTCAAAAAGTTAAACTCGCTGCTGAAGCAGAAGGTCTTGATCAAGTCTTTATTGATGCAGGTTTTGAGTGGCGCGAATCCGGGTGTAGCATGTGCCTTGCAATGAATCCGGATTATCTTCAACCCAAAGAACGCTGTGCATCAACATCAAATCGTAACTTTGAAGGGCGACAAGGACGTGGCGGACGTACACACTTAGTCTCTCCCGCTATGGCCGCAGCTGCTGCTATTGCCGGCCATTTTGTCGATGTGAGAGATCTTAGTCAACTTGATGCCTAAAGGAGGATAATTATGAAAGCATTTACTAAAACAACCGGTCTTGTTCTACCTATTGATCGTACAAATATAGATACCGATGCAATTATTCCAAAACAATTTTTAAAGCGTATTGAGCGCAGTGGATTTGGTCAATTTCTTTTTTATGAATTTCGCTATGATGAAAACGACCAGCCGATAGATGACTCTGTTTTTAATCAAGAACGTTATAATGGAGCTTCCATCTTGATTTCAAGAGCAAACTTCGGATGTGGCTCATCCCGAGAACATGCTCCTTGGGCCTTAGAAGATTATGGATTTAAAGTCATTATCGCGCCAAGTTTTGCTGATATCTTTTTTAACAATTGTTTTAATAATGGTATCTTGCCAATTCGATTAGATAATGACATCATGGACATACTTTTTGAAAAAACATATGCTACTCCCGGATATACCTTAACGGTGGATTTAGAAGAACAAACCGTATGTGACAATGCCGGATTTTCAACACATTTTGAGATTAATTCCTTTCAAAAAAATAAGTTACTCAAAGGATTAGATGATATTGGGTTAACGTTATTGAAGGAAGATAAGATTGATACATACGAAAAGAGACATGCAAATGTTCCTCTCTATGATATTTGATTTTCTTTTAATTTTGATAGTTTTAGGGTGACTTTTGTGCCTTGATTTTTTTGTGATTGGATTTCTAGGCCATAGGATTCACCGCAAAATAGTTTGATGCGTCGATCGACATTTTTAAGTCCGACGCCACCTAATTTAGTTTTTGTTGAAAGGGGTAAGTCATCACCTTCAAAGCCAATGCCATTGTCTGTGACGGTGATGAATATATTCTCATCATCATCAATCACATCGATGTTTATTATGCCGCCACCATCCATGTCTTTAACGCCGTGATAGATTGAGTTTTCAACTATTGGTTGAAGAATAATTTTAGGGACGATGACTTCGAGTACTTTTTCATCGATCGTTATACGATAATCCAATTTATCTTGATATCGTTGCTTTTGTATGAACAAATATTGTTTGACATGTTCGATTTCGTTTTTCAGGCTCGTTGTTTCTTTTCCCTGATTAAGGGAAAGTCGGAAAAATTGCGCCAATGTTTTTGTGATTTCAATGACATCTTCTTTCTGATTGAATTCAGCCATCCAAACAATGGTATCCAGTGTATTGTATAGAAAATGCGGATTAATCTGGCTATACATTGCGTTCATTTCATAGTGATGGATTTCTTGTTCCCTACTTCGAATTTCTGCTGTCAACCGCTTAAGAATAACACTTGTTACTAGAACCACGACTAAAATAATAGATATTCCAAAAATTACGGTTTCCAAAACTTGTCTTCGCAATACTGTCAAGGCATCTACTGAAGAGACTGCGACTAATGTCCAATCCGTATTATTCATGACATAATGATTCTTTAAGGTTGAAGAACCTTTTTGATACCCAATTGGGGTATTTAATATTTGAACCAAAGAATCTTTTAGATTTTCATTCTCATAATATGCTTTGTCTTGATGAAAAACGACATCTTGATTGTCATTAAGAATATAGGCATACCCTTCTTCGCCCAGATGTAAATCCATAAGATATGTTTCTAATGCTGTATAAGGTACATCAATGACAGCCACACCTATATTATCGCCATTTTCATTAACAATTTCTTGACTTAAAGATATAACCCATAAATCATTATCCATTGAAAATGGCTGCATTCTAGCGGATGTCAATGTTGGCATATCATTGTGAATCGCCTCCATGTACCATTTTTCTTGCATCATATCTTCTGACATGGACATATCTAGTTTATCTTCATTCGAAAATACCTTTCCGTCTTTTGAGATGATGATAATTGATTGAAGCGTTGCATCGGACTTCATCATGCTTGTAATAAGCTGCTGAATTCTTTCTTCATAAACTTGATTTTCGAGATTATCTTCACCACTAAAGTATTCGATGACATCCTGATTGTCTACGAGTGTATTCGAGATAACATTTAGCTTATCCACATAAACTTCAAGGTATCTTCCTGTTTGATTGACTGCTGTTTTTGTTGACATAACCGATTCTTCTACAAGAACATTTGTCAACGAATAATACAAGATAAATCCGACAAGAAGAATACTTAAGGTTCCGAAAATCAAATATATCCGTGTAATTTTTGCTTTCATTTATTCATCACCTACCCCACGTTTTTCCTTCTGAACTTTTTTCTTATATCTATTGGGTGAATCACCATAGTGTTTTTTGAATAGCGTCGAGAAATAATTCGGGTCACCAATCCCCACTTTTTCTGCAATTTCATAATTTTTAAGCTCTGTGGTCAGTAAATAGATTTTACTTTTTTCAAGTCGTTGATGAAGCAGGTAATCACTAAAAGGGATTCCGAACAATTTTTTAAAAAGAGTACTCAAATAACTCGTATTTAAACCCATGCGCTCTGCAAGGTTGCTCAAGGAAAAATCAATATCAAACAAACATTCATCCATAATTGTAGAAATCTGTTGTTTATAGCCAATGGCTTCATCACTGTTTTTATCCATTTTTTGAATGATTTTATAAATTTCTTTGAGTTTTCTATCCTCTTCAATCTTAAGAACAAGTTTTTGGATAACCTCCTGTACATCATCTTTAGATACAGGCTTGAGGACATAATCCTCCACGCCGATTTTTACGGCCTCTTTCGCATACTCAAAATAATCATATCCGGTAATTATAGCAATTTTAATCCACGGCCAATTGGCCTTCACTTCTTTTGAGAAGTCAAGGCCATTGATCTTTGGCATATTTATATCACATAAGATAATATCCGGTTCTTCTTTTTTTACGATTTCCAATCCGCTTTGTCCATTATCCGCTTCAAAAATAAATGCAATACCTAATTTTTCATAGGAAATCAGTGAAACGATACCTTTTCGGATGAGAGCTTCATCATCAATTACTAATAATTTCATAGGTCACCTCATTATTTTACTAATGCAATTAATTCGCCATAACCTTCTGCTTCCATCTCTTCTAACAGAATAAATAGAATTGATGCAGAATTAATACAATATCTTAATCCACCTTTATCGATTGGACCGTCTTCAAACACATGGCCCAAATGTGAGTCTCCAACCCGTGAACGCACTTCCGTACGCTTCATATTAAAAGAAGTATCTGTATCATAATGAACAACTTCTTCAACAATTGGCTTAGTAAAGCTCGGCCAACCACATCCGGAATCATATTTATCCTTGGATGAAAACAATGGCTCACCCGTTACCACATCTACATAAATTCCGCTTTCATAAGTGTCATAATATTCATTCGAAAAAGCACGTTCTGTTGAATTGTTTTGTGTTACCTGATATTGAATATCTGTCAACATTTCCTCTAATTCTTCATCACTTGCTTTACTATAGTTATTTGGATCAATGAAGATTACTTCTTCTTCAAGTTTATTCATATCCACATGACAGTAACCATTTGGATTCTTTTTCAAGTAGTCTTGATGATACTCTTCAGCTACATAAAAATTATCGAGCGGAAGATTTTCTACTGCTATCGGTTTTTCAAATTTTTCC
Organism: uncultured Eubacteriales bacterium; assembly: GCA_964627665.1. Lineage (GTDB taxonomy): Bacteria > Bacillota > Clostridia > Lachnospirales > Vallitaleaceae > UBA1351. Next base: position 8,088 of record CAZVKG010000009.1, read on the forward strand.
TGTTCAAGAGCTAGTAATGACTCAATGACAATAGCATCCATCTCTCTATTATAGTATATACCAGTTCTGTATTGATTTCCAACATCATTTCCTTGTTTGTCCACACTTGTCGGATCAATAATTTTTAAGTAGTATCCAATTAATTGCTCCAAAGATATCTTGGATTCATCATAGGTGACTTCAACTGTCTCTGCATGACCTGTATTCTTATAAATAACATCTTCATACGATGGATTTTCAGTTGTTCCATTCGCATAACCACTCACAGCATCATGAACACCATCGATTCGTGAAAAGTATTCTTCAACTCCCCAAAAGCATCCACCTGCAAAATAAATGGTCTGGATCGATTCATCTTTTCCTAAGGCATAGCTAATATTGGATTGCGTATTCATAGCTGTATTCATAGTTGTATTCATAGTTGCATTCGTATCCGAACTTGCGAATTTTTCAAAAATTTCGTCATTGGATTTATGTCCCGGTAATGCTTCGATAAGTTCCCCTTCAGTTCCAATAAATACTGACGTCGGAACCGCCCGAACATTAAGCTTTTTGCTCAATTCTCCATCTTCATCAAGTAGGACAACGATGTTTTCATACTCAAGTGTCTTAAACCACTCTGTAAAATCCTCTTTAGACATTTCACCTTTTTCACCTGGTGTTATCACGGTAAAAACAGTAAAGTCTGTCTCCATTGCAGATAATTCATCGACTTCAGACAATCCTGCTAGACATATGGAACACCAAGATGCCCAGTATTTGAGATATACTTTTTCTCCTTTAAGGTCTGACAACCGATGTACATTGCCTTCTAGATCCATCAGCTCAAAATCCGGAGCCATGATACTATTTTCCATGTCATCGTTCGTTGCTCCACACGCTGCCAAAATCATTATTACAATCAGTAAACCTGATACTAATTTAAAGCATTTCGTTTTCATTATTTTTCCTCCTTATTGCATCAACCGTTCAAACCATCCAACGATTACCATTAAGTTATCTGTCATTAAAACCAGTCCCATGATAATAATTAAGACACCACCTACGATTTTGATTTTCTCTAGATGTTTGTATAAGCCTTTTACACGTTTGAGAAGAACGTCTGAAAAAACTGCTATTATTAAAAATGGTATCATTAATCCTATCGAATATATGAACATTAATAGGCCGCCATAAAGTGCACTTCCTTCACTAGCTGACAAACCAAGAATCGCTACAAGAACAGGTCCAATACAAGGTGTCCACCCAAAACTAAATGTAAATCCTAAAAGATAGGCTCCAATGATGTCCGACTTTCCTGTTCGTTTCAAATGTACTTTTTTCTCTCGATTTAGAAACTTGAGTTTTAACAAGCCAATTTGATTCAATCCCAATATAACGACGACAAGACCTGCAAAACGGATAAACCAATCACTATATAAAACGCTGCCAATCGCACCCGCTCCAAATCCCAGTAAAATAAATGCTGTCGATAACCCGGCCACAAATACACCAGCTTTAATAATCGGTTTGGACAACTCTACTTCGGTAAAATATCCTATATATATGGGAATTACAGGTAGTATGCACGGACTAAAAAACGATAGCAAACCTGCAACAAATACAGTACTAATATATACACTTTCAATCAAAAGAATCACCTCCAGAAACTTTAAATTTCTTATCTAATTCTATTATAGTCTATTGCTTTGCACTTTGACATAGATTCTCATTACCATTTTCTCGAATCTGATTGGAATAAAAAAAACGGATGCATTTGCATCCGTTTTTTATGTCCTTATTTAGTATCCATAATTTGAAAAGCCTGCAAACATTGCCGCTCCGAAAATCACAAAGAATATAACTTGAAGTATGATCGCTATTAGTAAGAAAATTAATGCTGCCTTGAAATAATTCGCTTTACTCGGTTGCGTTCCACTTCCAAATGCCCATACAAACATCATAATAATGTTTACAATTGGAATGAGCATAATAAGCATGGTAATTAGCCATTCGCCAACAGTCACCTCATTATGTTGTAGCTGATTAAAATTTTGATTGTCCATATTAAATACCTCCTCTTTCTTAATATACTTTTCATTATATAATAAAAAGTAATATTTTTCCATGTTATCGAAGAATTTTACACTATCTATCTATTATGATATAATGTAATTGTAAACAAACAATGAACACGTGTCTTTTATAAGGAGGTATTTATATGTCAATTGAAAATAACCCTATTGGAAGAACTGATATGTTATCTTGGTTAAACACTCAAGGTGACGATGCCACAAACTACGATGATATGTCTGATCATGAGCTTCGTGTTCTATACGAAGAACGTCGTAATACATCGGATGACTACCTTGACGACTACAATCAACCACTTAAGCAAATGGGGAAAAATTGGGTTAAAGATAAAGAAAAAAAATAGCATTTTTACATAAACGTTACAAATTCATTGGTAAACCATTTTATAAGGAGGAACTATATGAACTATAATACTAATCCAATCGGAAGAATTGACATGATAGCATGGTTAACTCTTCAAGACAAAGATCCTAAAAATTATGATGACATGTCAGATGATGAGATTCGTGTTCTTTATGAAGAACGTCATAAAGGCTCTGATGATTATATTGACGACTATAACGAACCTCCGGAACCTTTTGATGATGAACCCGATATTGACGAAAAAACACGATAATTATTTTAAGCCTCCACTATGTTGGAGGCTTTATTCTATTAAAATGAGCTTCTCTTGCGGAAAAAACACAAAAACTGTCTCTATCATTGGGCGTATATGCTTCCATCGTTCATTTGAAATGTCCCACTGAAGTGTCGTTTCCGAGAGTCCTTGCTTTGTTACAATCTTAAAGTAAACCATGACTCTAAAAGGCGATTGGGCAATGTCAACAATATGAATTTTAAAACTGTTTTTTCCCATACCCTTGGTTTTATCCCAACGAATATGATGGGCTCGTATACCAATCGACGTTAATCTAGATTCTTGCCTCTTATCTAATTCTATATGGCAATTCCAATCCCTACAGTAAACATATCCTTTGTTTACTTCCCTATATTGTTCAACTGAACTTATGTTTTTACACCCAGTAATCTGCGCAACTTCAAGACGTTTGGGGTGTTCAAAAATCGCTTCTTTTTTTCCACATTCAAGTACCTGGCCTTCATAAAAAATTGCAAGTTCCTGACACAGGCGGTAGGATTCATGAATGTCATGAGAAACCACAATGGATTGTCCGTCATATTTGTCCAACAAATTTTTCAACTGATGTTCCATGCGGCTTCGTAAATGTAGGTCAAGGGCAGAGAAAGGTTCATCGAGCAACAATATTTCCGGTTCCAAAATCAATGCTCGCGCAATTGCAACGCGTTGTTGTTGCCCTCCCGAGAGCTCTGAAGGATATCTTTTTTTCATATCTTCCATATGAACGATTTGCAAATAGTCATGAACACGTTGTCGGCGTTCTTCTTTATTAAGATGCATAATTCCAAATGCCACATTTTCTTCAACAGTCATATGGGGAAAGAGAGCATACTTTTGAAAAAGAAATCCAACATGTCTTTGACTCGGTGGAATCCATATATTTTTTTGACTATCATAGACACATTTACGGTTGATGATGATTTGGCCAGAATCGGGTTTTTCTAGCCCCGCAATACACATCAAGGTCATACTCTTGCCGGCTCCTGAAGGACCTAAAAAGCCAACAACACTTTCATTGGTCTCAAAATCCACAGCTAAATTAAATGCATCAAATTTTTTTTGAATATGTACAGACAGTTCCATAAGATCACCTACTTCACCTTTATTCTCGAACATACTTTTGACTATACTCTAGCCAATAATTCATTAATGAAATCATGCCTATTGATAACATACATATGATGAACACCCAAATCAAGGCCTCTTGATCATTGCCGGATTCGGATGCAAAGAAAATTGCAATCGGCATCGTTCGTGTTTCACCAATAATGCTTCCGGCAATCATTAATGTTGCCCCAAATTCACCCATGGCTCTTGCAAAGGCTAATACACTCCCTGCTGCAACGCCAGGCCATGCCAAAGGAAGTAGAATTTTAAAGAAGATTCTTTTTTCTGATGCACCTAAGGTTTTAGCTGCTTGTACATAAGATCGGTCAACCTGCTCAATGGCACTTCGTGTTGTTTTATACATTAAGGGGAAAGCAACTGTTGAAGCAGCGATAACATTGCCCCACCATGTAAAAACAATTTGAATTCCCATCTCATAAAGCATACTTCCTAGAATGCCACGACGTCCAAAGATTAGTAATAAAAAAAAGCCGACAACTGTCGGTGGCAGAACCAATGGAAGATTCAGCAGTCCATCAATAATCCCTTTTCCGGGACCTTTATAAAATGCCATTTTATAGGCAATATATGTTCCAATAAAAACAGTCAACAATGTAGCCGTTATTGCTGTTTTTAATGATATCCAAAATGGAGAAAAATCCATAACCCTCACCTCTTATCTTATTTCACTAAACCCATATGTTGCAAATATCTGTTGCGCTTCTTGGCTTAACATGAATGCTTCGAATTCTAGCGTTTCCTTTTTAGCTTCAGCTGTTTTTAATCTCGCCATTGGATAAAAAATCGGTTGATGAGAATTGGCATCCGCCGTTTCAACAATTTTCACCCCTTTTTCAATAAGCGCATTGGTCTTATAAACCATACCTGCATCAGCTTCACCTAATGCAACCCATGTCAATACTTCCTTCACATCTTTTGCTAAAACCGTCTTTTTTGGCATCTGTTGATCGATTCCATAGTAGCTTAATACTTCTTGAGCATAAGTCCCTGCCGGAACACTATCTGGTTCTCCCATTGCAAAAATGATTGACGTATTATTGGCCAAGTCCCTAATTGAATCAATGCATCCACTATCTTGAGGTGTAATCAAAACAAGTTCATTGGTGACAAGCGTTTTATATTGATTATCTATCAGATATCCTTCTTCCTTTAGTTGATCCATATGAATGAGTGAAGCGGATATGAAAATATCAATATCAGCACCTTGTTCAATTTGGCGCCGCAATGATCCGGAGGAACCGGACTGAAGAACGATGTCTATGTCAGGATTTTCTTCTTGATATACACTTTTTATGTCTTCCATGGCTTCAAACATACTCGCTGCTACTGCTATGTTGATTTGAGCCTTTTCTGCCTTCACTGTGCACCCCATCAAAAGAAAGATTGACGTAAATAAAGCGATACACCTAGCTATAAGCTTTTTATTTTTCATCTTTAATCGTCTCCTTCAATTTCGGCTTATATTTTCCTGAATGTTTTCCTAGAACAAGACTATGATGACGCCCAAACCATTCCGGTTGCATATATTCATAAAGACTTCGATCTTTTAATAATCCGTCCACATGAATACCTGCCTCATGAGAAAAAACCAATTCTCCCACAATGGGCTTACTTTTATGGTTCTTCCGACCCGAATACCGTTCAACGATCTGTGAGACTTTCATGATTTTTTTGATATCAATTGTTGATGTAATTTGATCCATGACTTGTAATGCGACAACAATTTCCTCTAGCGGGGTATTCCCGGCTCTTTCTCCAAGACCATTTACACTACAGCTAATGACATCTGCTCCGCCTTTAAAGGCACCTAATGCATTCGCTGTACCGAGTCCAAAGTCATTATGTCCGTGAAAATCAATATGAACCCTATTTAAAAACGTTGCTCGTTTCATATCACATTTATAGGAAAGCTTTTCCACAATGCATTCTATATTTTTTTTGGAGCTAAATGGATTTAAAACACTCACTGTATCGGCATATCGAATGCGCCTAACACCTTCTTTAATCCCGATGGCATATATATCTGTTAAAAAATCCATGTCTGCACGGGAGGCATCTTCAGCTCCAAGAGATATAACCAAACCTAAGTCATGACCAAAATCAAGAATGCGTTTTAGTTCTTCCCTGAGCTTTTCTCGTGTTGTTCCTAACTTTTTTGTAATATGGATATCCGATACAGGAACTGAAATATGGGCATGTTTTGCGCCTGTTTCAAACGTTGCTCGCAAGTCACTTTTATGCATGCGATTCCATGTTAAAATCTCAGCATTTAGGTCTAGGTTCAACATGGCTTGTATCACTCGTTGTTCTTTAATTCCCATAATCGGAATACCCGCTTCTATAATATTAACTCCCAATTCATCTAATAACTGCGTTATTTTTATTTTTTCACGATGGGTAAAGGCAACGCCAGCCGATTGTTCTCCATCTCGAAGTGTTGTATCGATAACTGTTAGACCTATTTGTTCCATTTTAATCACATCCTTTAGATGATTAAACGCTCCACTTGGTTTCCCTCTTCAAGTGCGTCCATGATGTCTTCTACATCATCCGGAGTAACTTTTCCATACCAGGTCTGTTCCGGATAAATCATGACAATGGGTCCCATTGAACACAAGCCTAGACAACCTGTATTGGTCACCATAATATCTGCATCTAATGATCGATCTTGCACCTCTTCAACAAAATTTTCTAAGATCTCAAGCCCTTCATTTTGAGCACAAAACCCTTTAATCTCGCCTGTAAGTCTTGAACTTGAACAGACAAAAATGTGATGCTTTGGTTTTTCCATAGTATTTCCTCCTTTCAATTAACCGATTTGTTTGTTACGACAGCCTCCAAGCTTACCAACTGCATCCGCTCGACATTGGTTACAATGCATCATTTGAGGCATGATGGATGCATTCATTTTTCTCACATCATTGATTTCATTTTGTGTTGCTTGTTCAAGCTGTTCAAATGGAGTTTCCTTAACCGGAATGTGCGCCATAATATTCGTCACTGATGCTCCGTAGGCCTCTGCCTGTTTTACAACATCTTGAATATGATCATCATTAATTCCTTTAAGATAGACAATATTGACTTTCGTCATAACATCTTTATCACGCAAATATTTGACTGCCTCCCATTGCTTGGCTAATAATTGTTTTGCTCCCTCTACACCGAAATACTTCATTCCTTCATAGCGTACATGCCGATATATTTTAGCTGCAACATCTTCATAGATTGTATTAATGGTCACCGTAATATGGGTCACACCTAAGTCAATTAAATCATCTGCATACTTGGTGAGTTTAAGGCCATTTGTTGACAAACAGAAGGTCACATTGGGATCATACTCCCTGATATATTGCAAGGTATCTCGTGTTTTTTCCCAATTGGCCAATGCATCTCCGGGTCCGGCGATTCCTACTACTGAAAGAGTCGGAAATTTTTTCTTTGACTCTTTATAGTGGGCAAGAGCTTCTTTTGGTGTTAGCACATCCGACGTCACTCCCGGTCTTGATTCATTATTACAGTCGTATTTTCGATGACAATAATTACATTGAATGTTACATTTAGGTGCTACCGGTAAATGTATACGTGCGAATTCATGTGCCTCTGCATTAAAACACGGATGGGTTTTCGTTCGCTCAAGTGCTTTCATTTTCATTCTGCTACCTCCTTTTGCAAATAGTATGCATCATACATGCGTTTTCGATAGTTTATATGTTTTTGGTCTAAAAGGTGATTGACTATTTCATCTAAAAAGAAGAGGCTCCCTCGATATCCCATAATTAATTTACGTTGCGCTCCGACATGGTCATGCACAGGGAATCCTACGCGGATAAAATCAATGCCTTCTTTTTCCCAAATAAACTTACCGTCTGAATGACCAATCATTAAATTGACCTCACTATCATGTATCGCTTCATGTATCGTTTCAAAATCAGTATCCTGAAATATTGTTAGACTTTGGTCATAGCAATCGGATAATGATTGTAATTGCTCTTTAAAATTCTTCTGTGCTGTTCCTGTTGCTGCAAGGTGTATTTTCATACCATTTTCCATGAGTAATGCGCTGATTCCATACACAAGGTCCATATCCCCGAAAACGGCAATTACACCTAATGCACTGTGTTTATGTGCATCAATCATTCCGTCGATTAGTCGTCCGCGCTCCTTATTGATTGCTTCCGGTAGTTCTTCTTGCGTAATCTCAGCCAGTACCCGCATCATTTTATCTGTATTATTAATGCCGATGGGTAAGGGCAAACGATAGGATTTCACTCCATAGTTATCTTCAAGATAGGCTGCCGTAGAATACCTGCGATCCACTAAATCACCAAGCTCTACTGTCGCTTTTGCATAACGCATTTGCTCGAATGCTTCTTTTGGTGTTCCTTCACTTGAAAGTTTTTGATACTCTTCCATATAAGGTGCATCAAGCACATCCGAAATATCCGGTACGAGTGTTGCATCTATATCCATAATATTAAAGACACGTTTTAGCTCACGAATATCTTCACATGTGGCGTTGGATACGACCACATTTACTTTTTGATGACTGCCTTCTTTCCTCGGCATATTTTTTTCACTGTAATATTTTGTTATAGCACGAATCGTTGAAAAATATCCTTCTGCTTGAGAACCTGCATATCCGGGTGTCGGAATAGGAATCAAATCAACGTCTGAAAAATCACCGATTTTTCTTACTTCACGTATAATACGTTCAATGTCATCACCAATCGTCTCTGCTAAACAGGTTGTTAATACCCCAACGACTTCCGGTTTATACATTTCAACCAAATTGGCAATACCTATTTTAAGATTTTTAGCTCCGCCATAAACCGTTCCTTCCTCAGATAGTGATGAAGAAGCTATATCTACCGGTTCATTAAAATGAGCCGCCATGTGACGTCGTATATAGGTTGAACATCCTTGGGATCCATGTATGATTGTCATTGCACCACGGATTCCTTTTAAGGCAAGCGAGCCGCCCATAGGCATACACATTTTACACGGATTCACTTGCATATTCACATAATTTCTTTCACGTGTAGATGAATCACTCATGATATATTCCCCCTTGCTTAACAATTGACCATACCGGTGAATTCACCGTCAAATCAACTTCTTTTGCAAAATTATAGGCGCCTTCAAATCCACACAAGGGATGTTTTCGTTCATGATTGTGATCTAAAAAAGCCACTCCCATTTTATAAGCTAAGGGACGTTCTTTAACGCCACCCACTAATATATCTGCCTTGGTCTGTTTCATAAAATATTCAAGCTCCGTCGGGTTTGCATCATCAAGTATGACGGTCCCTTCAGACGTTAACTGTTTAAATTGATTATATTCATCTTGGGATCCGGTTTGGGTTCCGACTAAAACTGTTTCGATTCCGAGTTCATTGAATTGTTCAATGAGCGAAATCGCTTTGAATCCTCCACCGACATAAATAGCAACTTTTTTTCCAACTAAGCGATGTTTATATGCTTCGATTTTCGGTGTGTATTCTCGCTCTTTGTCTTTTATCATGTTTTCAAATCGTTCAATATGTTCTTGATTGCCAATAGTAAATACGATCTTTCGTAACGAACGTATAGTATCTTTTATACCTAAGAATCGAATATGCTCAAATGGAATGTCATAACGCTGTTCCATATGTTTTGCTAAAAATGTCATGGATCCTGCACATTGCACAACATTTAGCACCGATTCCTTTGCTTTTTTTAGGGACGCACAACTTGCATCACCCGTAATAACTGTATTTAATGTAAGGCCAATCGTTTCAAGATAATTTTTCACAATCCATGCTTCCCCTGCCAAGTTAAAATCTCCGAGAAAATTCAAACTGTGAGGTATTTTTACTTTTGCCTTTTCGGGCCCCATCAATTCTAGTATGGCATGACATGCTGCCTTATAGCCATCTTTTTTACTTCCGGAAAAACCGGAAGAGTTTACCGGGATTACTCGAATACCATATTTTTGTTCTGCATGTTTGGCAACTGCTTTAACATCATCACCAATCACACCGACAACACATGTTGCATAGATAAAGATGACCTTGGGATTTTCATTTTCGACGATTTCATCAATGGCCATCGCCAATTTTTTCTCTCCCCCAAAAATAATATCTTTTTCTCTGAGGTCTGTAGAAAAACTCATCCGATATCGTTCAGAATCTGATGAAAGACTTCCTCGTATGTCCCATGTATAAGAGGCGCAACCTATTGGTCCATGAACAATGTGTGCAGCATCCGTTATCGGATTCAAGACAACCCTAGCACCGCAGTAAACGCAGGCTCTTTGACTTACAACTCCTGAGACAGAATGGGTATCACATACAATAGATTGTTGTCTCGATTGTTGGTTCACCATAATTTGAGTTTCTCTCGCTTTTGTACTAATTGTTTTCGAACCCATAGTGCACCTCCTAAACATGTTACATGACCATTACATAACTAATTCAAAATCTTCTTCCGGACATGTTGCATCATATTTGTCTAATAATGCAGTTGTAATTTTTTCAATGATTCTTAATCCGCCTTTATATCCGACAACCGGGAAATAACTGTGACCGACTCGGTCAAGAATTGGCCATCCCATTCGCACTAAAGGTATTTGTTCTTCTCTGGCAATGTATTTACCATATGAATTTCCAATAATTAAATCTACAGGATTTTCTTTGATGATTTGGTGGAAAGAAAACAAATCTTCTTCACCAAGAACAATACTGTCGTCTAGCTTCGCTGCATCAAATAAGTCTTGAATTGCTTTGACAAAGGCTTTTCCCGGTGTTCCCGATAATACAAGTGTCGGCACCATTCCAAGGTCAATGACAAACTCGGTCATTGCAATAAGTATGTCCGGATCACCAAACAAAGCAACTTTTTTTCCATGATAGTGGTTATGAACATCAACCATAACATCAACGAGTTGACCACGTTCAAATTCCAATTCTTTTGGAATAATTCCACCATTAAGTTCCAACATTTTCATAATAAATTCATCGGTTGCTTTGATACCTATCGGCTCTTTTAGGATGGTTGCCGGCACGTCACATTTTTTTTCAAGTTCATATGCGGCATCTTTTGAAGAAAATTCGCCAAGAGCAATCGTTCCAAGGGCATTTCCCGATTTTTTTATTTCTTTTATAGGTGTTCCGCCTTCCGGATACATTTCATAATTCCCTGTATTCGGAGTTGCCACAACACCACTTGTATCCGGAAACATTGTAAAGGGAATTTTTAATAATGTTGCCATGCGTTTGATTTCCATCATATCGCTGGGCTCAACATATCCCGGTAAAATATTAACGCCCTTTGCTTTTTTGCCTTCTTTTTTCTCAGCTAAATGTGTTACCATTGCCTTACACATATTCGAAAATCCGGTTACATGGGATCCGACATAGGAGGGCGTATTTGCGTAAATAACGGTTTTACCTTCCGGAACATCTGTTGCCTTTATAATTTCACCAACATCATCACCAATGGTTTCTGACAAGCAGGTTGTATTAACCGCAACAACATCGGGATTATAGATGTGAAATACATTCTCTAAACCTTTTTTCAGATTCGATTTTCCACCAAAGACACAGGCCCCCTCAGTAAATGAACTCGTTGATGCTACAATGGGATCACGGTAATGGCGAGTCAAATGCATTCGATGGTATGAACAACATCCTTGAGATCCATGAGAATGAGGTAAGCACTTATGTATCCCGAGTGCTGCATACATGGCTCCGATTGGTTGACACGTTTTTGCAGGATTAATTTTCAGACCGGTTCTTTTTTTATAGCTTCCTTTTGTTTGATCAAGCATATTTTTCAACTCCTTCCAGTTTGCCGTTTAGAAGCGGCTCACAGTTCCATGGTGCTTTAATATAGGACCATGCAGGGGTTAATATTCCGGCTGCTACATCTCTCGCAAAGTTCATTGCACCTTGAAATCCGGCATATGGTCCTGAATAATCATATGAATGTAGCTGTTTTGAATAAACACCCATTTTTTGAATCATGTATTTGTCTTTAACTCCTGAACCAAAAAATTCCGGTTTCAGAATCTCAATGATTTTTTCTGTTTCAACATGATTGAGGTCATCAATGATTAAACTACCGTCTTTCATTTCCTTAATTAAGCCTTCATAACTTGCCCATGGAAGTTCTTTTTTGAGTTCTTCCACACGTGACTTTGGAATACGCATTGAATAGTTTTTCTCATCTTTTTCCACTTTAATTTCTTCAATGTTTCGACTATCTGCATCGACTTTAATATAAGGAATAACATCTCTTCCTTCATAATCATCGCGATGACCGAATTCGTATCCGGCAACCAATGTCTCAATCCCGATTTCTCGTAAAAGACCTTGATAATGATGAGCTCTTGATCCTCCAACGAAAAGAACTGCTGTTTTTCCGTCAAGCTTTGTTTTGATCAATTGCATTTCATCACGAATTTGTTCTGTTTCTTCAGCAATAACTTCTTCTGTTCTTTGAATCAATGTCTCATCACCAAAGTATTTGGCAATATCACGTAGCGATTGGCTAAATGATTCAACTCCAATAAAATTAACTTTGATCCATGGCAAACCATATTTCGTTTCAATCATTTCGGCAATGTAGTTAATCGATCTGTGACATTGAATAACATTCAAATCTGCTTTGTGTGCATTTGCAATTTCTTCAATAGAACCATTTCCTGTCATCGTTGATACAATGTTGTACCCAATTTTGTGAAGAACACGTGTAATTTCCCATTCATCGCCACCAATATTATACTCACCAAGTAGATTTAAAGAATATTCTTTTACCGGTTTGTCATTGGTTCCTATAACATCTGTCATAAGTTTGTTGTTTGCAATGTGATGACCTGCTGACTGGCTGACTCCCTTATAACCTTCACAGTTAAAGGAAAGAATTTTTATACCGTGCTTTGCTGACATCTCTTTTGCAACTGCGTTAATATCATCGCCAATTAGACCTACCGGACATGTTGCAGAAATTGAGATAGCTTTTGGATGAAAGAGTTCAACAGCTTCGTCAACGGCCGCTTCTAATTTTTTGACACCTCCAAAAACAATATCACTTTCTTGTATATCTGTTGTAAATGCATATTCTAAAAAGTTTTGTCCGCCTTCTCTTGCTTTTCCTTTATTTCTACGGGTTCCCCATGCATAATAGGAGCACCCTACCGGTCCGTGAACGATGTGAACCATATCTACGATGGGTCCGATAACAACACCTTTACAACCTGCATAGCAACAACCTCGATTGGTAATTATTCCCGGAATAGTTCGCGTGTTTGCTGCGATTTCTTGTTTCTCGCTACCGTCTTTGATGATCATATGGCTTTTTCTGCCTTTCATCACCTTCGCCGGATAGACATCCATTATTTCATTTACGACATTTTTCATTTTATCTGACATCTTGTTCACCTCTTTCTATATTGCTTCGACGCCAGTATCATTATTACGTATACGTATTGCATCATCAATGGTTGATACAAAGATTCGACCATCGCCCATATTTCCGGTTTTATTTTCTTGAATAATGATATCTACGACTTTTTTATAGTCTTTGTCATCGACAATCATTGTCAATAATCGTTTTGCGACGAGTCGATGATTCTCAGATATGGATTCAAGTATTTCCGGTTCTGCAATAGGTTCTTCTCCAATAAGGTCTTCTATAAGTTCATAGTTGACTTTCTTTTTTCCACGTCCATTAACCTTACGGCATGTAACCGATGGAAATCCTGATTCTGCTAATATTTTTTTTGTCGAATTGATTTTATTCATCCGTATGACTGCCATAACTTCTTTCATTGAGTCACCTCCTATAATCCTGCTAATCCACTGCTGATTGTATAAGCCTCTTCAATCGGTGATACAAAAATCTTTCCATCTCCAAATGTTCCTTCTGTTGATTTTGCACTTTTAGCAAGAATCGAAACCACCTCTTCAACCGTTTCATCCTGAACAACCATCATAAGAAGTTCTTTGGGAATTTCATCATAATGGATGTTTCCGACTTTTACACCACGTTGTTTTCCTCGTCCGACTACATCGATTTTTGTCACCGCCGGATATCCTGCATCTGCAAGTTCATCCAATACATATCCAACTTTCTCCGGTCGTACAATTGCTCTTATCATTTTCATATATAATCCCTCCTATACTCCAAGTAATCCATGTGCCATTAATATTTCTTCTAGACGATCTTGCGTCATTGGTTTTGGAATCACCAACATCTCATTTTCATCAATTGCTCTAGCAAGTGTTCTGTATTCATCTGCTTGTCCCACAGTTGGATCATAATCGATAACCGTCTTCTTATTAATCTCAGCATGTTGAACAATATTATCTCTAGGAACAAAGTGAATCAATTGCGTTCCTAATTCTTGTGCAAAAGCGGTTAACATCTCGAATTCATTATCCACTTTTCGAGAATTACATATAATTCCACCAAGTCTTGTTCCGCCTGAATCTGCGAATTTCAAAATTCCTTTTGCAATGTTATTTGCAGCATACATGGCCATCATCTCACCGGAAGCAACTATATAAATCTCTTCTGCCTTTCCTTCGCGGATTGGCATTGCAAACCCTCCACAAACAACATCACCTAAAACATCATAAAAAACGTAATCTAAGTCATCTGTATATGCTCCAAGTTGCTCTAGCATATTGATGGATGTAATAATTCCTCGACCTGCACATCCAACACCAGGTTCCGGTCCACCTGATTCAACACAACGTATTCCGCCATATCCTAGCTTCAAAATGTTTTCAAGTTCAATATCTTCGCCTTCTTCTCGAAGCGTATCAAGAACTGTTTGTTGAGCTAATCCATTCAAAATTAATCGTGTCGAATCTGCTTTAGGGTCACATCCGACAATCATAATCTCTTTTCCCATTTCTGCTAATGCTGCTGTCAAATTTTGTGTCGTTGTTGATTTTCCGATACCGCCTTTTCCATAAATCGCTATTTGTCTCATATTATTTCTTCCTTTCTCACATCTTTGCTATAACTTAAATTTGGTTGCATATGCTCTTTTTTAATAACTTCTTTTTAAAAAGAAAAAAAAGAGCCTTAGAACATAGTCAGTTTGCACTGATTATCTTCTAAGACTCCTTCGCCTGTTGTTTTGTCTTGCTAATGAAAGTAATTTATCATAGTTTTCAAACAATTTCAAGCTTTATTTTAATTTGCAAGATTTCTTTCATTTTATTTCTTGTTTTTTTTACTATTAAACCTATAAATACAATATAAGTCATTGACATTTGCTTCTGTAATGATTATTGTTCGCACTTGCATTTGTTGATACTGCTTAATATAGCAAACAATATCTTAAACTTCTTGTTGAACAATAACAATTTTTCAACATTAATGCGATATATATGGGTGTCCTTCAATATAAAATCGCCAAGGAACATCTTTATATTTTTCTGACTTCTATTTTATTCGTAGATGAGGCATTATGCAAGAAGCTTTCTGTTGAAAACACCCTTGATTTTTGAAGTCATCTATGGTATGATTTTTTTATGATATTGATTTTCATTTTCAATTAAAACATATTTAAAAGGAGGAAATACTATGATATTTGAATTACCTAAGTTAACTTATGCATATGATGCATTAGAACCTCACATTGACAAAGAAACTATGGAAATCCATCATAGCAAGCACCATGCAGGTTATACCAGCAAGTTGAATGCTGCTCTTGAAGGAAAGAATATAGATAAAAATATAGAAGATTTATTAACTTCCATTGATTCGCTTCCAAGCGATATACAAACAGCCGTTATCAATAATGGTGGCGGTTACTATAATCACAAGATTTTTTGGGAAGTTATTGGACCAAATGGTGGTGGGGAGCCAACTGGTGAAATTAAAAGTGCTATTGATAAAGGATTTGGTTCATTTGAAGCGTTTAAAGAAGAATTTTCTAAAGCTGCAGCAAGTCGATTTGGTTCCGGTTGGGCTTGGCTCACCTATTCTGATGGTCAATTAGAAGTTACTTCGACTCCCAATCAAAATTCACCAATAACTGAAGGAAAAGAAGTCCTTCTTGGATTAGATGTTTGGGAACATGCTTATTATCTAAAATATCAAAATCGTCGTCCGGATTATATTGAATCCTTTTGGAATATTATTAACTGGGATGAAGTTGAGCGTCGTTATCAGAAATTTTCTAAATAATTATTGTTTTATAACCCTCGCATAAATGCGAGGGTTATTTTATTGTGATTGTAAAGCTTCAAGCGCTGAACATGCCATAGCTTTTTTTGCGGGTATATATCCTGATACTATTCCTACAAATGTTGTAAAGATCACTCCAACCAAAATTAACCATTCCGGCAGACTAAAACTCATACTCATCGCTCCACCTCCACCACCTGTTGCCATATTGCCGAACAAGTCACTTGTAAATACTACTGTGAGTAGAAAGCTAATGCCAACTCCAACAACTCCCCCTACGAATCCAATTAATGCCGCTTCTAGCAAAAAAAGTCGCTTAATGTCCTGAATTGTCGCTCCAATTACTTTCATTACACCGATTTCACGTTTACGCTCAGTTATAGCCATAATCATTGTATTCATGATTCCAATCGCCGCAACAAGTAGCGATATTCCTCCAATAGCCCCTAATGCGATTTGTAACATTGTTGTTGTTGATTGAATCGTCTCAACCATTTCAGCCATTGTCGATGCCTCATATCCATAATTTTCTAGGTAGTTGACAACTATATCAATATAGCTTGTATCACTAATCTTCAAGTAAGCACTGTCATATCCATCAATACTCTCACCTTCTGCCTCTTCTATAAGATCAACTAAAGTTTCAATATCAATATACATATTACGATCTCGTGTATTATCACCTTCTTCTAGCAATCCATTTCCTTGAATACGATAGACTTCTGATGTACTTGACGTTTGATTCATCGGGCTATAACTTGTGTCTAAAGACATTGTTATACGTTCCGAAAAAACGTCGACGTCTAAACTTTCATCTTCTCTCACTTCAAAGTCTCTGCCAGGCATGCCTCCCATCATTCCTCCATTTGGCATTCTTCCTTGGCCTACTCTCATTCCTTCACCAAATTGACTCGTATTAGCTCCCGTTACATTGCTCTTCTCAACTTCTTCAAAGTTCTCAGCTGCCGTTTGTCCAAAAACTATTCCCAGTTTTTCTGCAACAACGTCTTGACTCTTCGTCGTCACAAATCCCAGATCATTAAATAAGGCCATATCAATCCCAATTAGCGTATTTAATGCTTCATATTTTCCGGAGACTAGTTTAACATTCTTCGATATAACCGGAGATACGGCTTCTATATATTCGATTTCTGCAAATAATGCTAGGTCTAAAGAAGTAAGGACGTCTGTTGATGTATCTTCTGCTAAACGTGTCGTTGAATTTGTATTGTCACCTTTTGTTACGGTTATTATATCTATACTTCCCATATTATCAATGGATTCCGAAAAATTTTCTTGCATTCCTAACCCGAGTGCAACCATCATGATCACAGATATTGTTCCAATCACAATTCCTAAAACTGTTAAAAATGTTCTTGATTTATGCCGTTTTAGATTTGATAAAGCCATTTTGAATAGATCCTTTAGATTCATATCTATTCCACCTTTCTATTTTTAAGCTTCTTGACAAAAAAAACACTTATTCCTAGAACAAGAATTAAGGCAGCACCTCCTAAAAATGCATATTGCGTAATAGATGAATTACTTCCACCTGTTGCCGGCATCTCCCCTCTAAAGTTTTCGATACCTCCTATTCCTCCTTCCATCCGCTGCATTGTATCATTATTCAATGTAAACTCTTTAATATATTCTGTTGTTTTTCCAAATGTATCATCATAGGTGAAAATAATTTTTCCTGTAATTTGATTAGGAACACTTCCCGTAATTTCAACATCGTAAATATCTGTCCGTCCAGCTTCAAATGTTCCGACATAGTAATTGCTATTTGTTGTCGTTAATTCATCTAATTCAATATCTACCATTAGATTATCAATATCAATTTTCCCGGTATTATAAAAATCCGTTTCAATAGTAAATCCGTTTTCTAAGATATTTCCAAATCGTACATCCGAGACTTCGAGATTTTGTTTCTGATACACCGGTATTGAAATAATCTCCTGATCTTCAAACCCATTATTATCTACATCCTCATAATTGTAATTAATATTTAAAGAATAAATATTCCCTTCTGCTTGATCAAGAATAGAATATTCTAGGCTAATATCTTTTGATTCTTTCGGTGCTAAGTAATCAATGAATTTACTTCCGCTTGTCCCTATTGGCAATAAAACCTTAGTAGCCGAATCGTTACTTTCATTCAAAGAAATTTTCACATTTTTTATTGAACGTTCACTATTTGTATTCATAACCGTAATATTTAATGTAAATTGATCACCCGCATAGAGCTTTTCTTGACTTATTGAATATTGATCAACCATTATTTTAGGAGCTGACTCTGTATCATCCTCATCATCTTCATCATCCGGGTTATACACATATACCCCAGTATAGCTCGTCACCACATAGTCTTCATTCGATGCTGATATACCTAAGGAATAATTTCGTGACTCTGCTTCATCGGTAGCCATAACCGTATATTCTATTTCACGTTCTTCATTTGGTAACAAGTTATGTATTATTATTGTATCTTGCGTTATAGGAACAACCGCCTCCGAATATTTCAAAACAACACTGATTTCATCTATTACAACTGATGAGACATTTTTTATCACTGCATGTATTTGAGATTTTTCATTAACATTGAGATTTGATTCACTCACTGAGATCTGGGTCAACGTCATTGAACCAACTGTCTCTTCATCACCATTATTGACATGCAATGCAACACTAAAACTTTTTTCAAACTCAATGTTCTCTTTTCCTTTTTCAGTATATGTCGCAATAAAGTTCAAATTGTATATTCCAGATTCCAAATTATCGGCAACTAAAAGTTCAATGGGGACATCTTCCTTTCCATCTATAAACGTTAAATCTTGAACGACTGGCTTAGAGACAATGGCAATTCCTTCGGATAGGGACGTAATTTTTAGTTCAACTTGATTAATCTGATTGAAATTGTCTGCATATATTTCAAGTATTTTCTCTATCTTTTCTCCGGTAGACAATTTAGATTTCGTTGATTCCAAACCATAAAATTCAACATTTGATGATGATTCCTCAACCCTAATACTGATTTCTTTGTCTAAATTGACATCTTTTATTCCCGGAACTCGACCGGTCACATTCAATGTAACAGTATGTAGCCCTGCATTTCCTCCTTCTACTCGTATCGGGTATGTTAAAACAAATTCTTTCCCTTTAATAAAACTTTTAACATAATTGACGCTATCACTGCTGATAGAGCGAATTGGAGAATTACCATAATTCAATGTGAAATACGCATTAACATACTTATATGAATCATTGTTTTCAACTGTGATTTGTAATTCGTATTCCTCACCTTCGATTACTGTCGCATAGTTCACATCAATAATTTGAACCATTGTACCATCCCGCTCTTCTGTTTCTTCTTTTACCGTTTCTTCTGTATCTGTGCCTTCAATCCCTGCCTCTAGGGCATAAATAACCGGATAAACATTACTGATATTTAAACCTATGATCATTACAAGTATCATCACTATTTTTTTCATACATATTCCTCCATTTTCGTTTTATCTTCAATATGCTCAATATTCCCATCCTTCATATGTATGATTCGATTAGCATATTCTGATGTATCATCATCATGTGTTACCATGACAAATGTTTGATTGTGCTTTTGAATCATTTCGAGCATTAATTGCATAATACTGTCACTGGTATTGGAATCCAAATTTCCTGTTGGTTCATCCGCAAAAACTATTTGAGGTTGATTAACAAAAGCTCTAGCTATACTGACGCGTTGTTGTTGCCCTCCACTCATTTGTTTAGGCAAATGATTTTTTCGATCATATAACCCTACTGCATTTAACATTTCTTCACCACGTTCTCGTCGTTCTTTTTCATTGATATTCGCAAAAGTTAAGGGCAACATAACATTTTCTAACGCAGTATGACTTGTCAATAAATTATATGCCTGAAAAATAAAACCAATATATCTTTTTCTCAATAATGTGATTTGTGTTTCCTTCATTTCATGAATTGGTTGATTCATAATATAAATTTCTCCATTCGTCGGTCTGTCGAGTCCAGCCATTATATTTAATAATGTGGATTTTCCACTACCCGATTTTCCAAAAACAGATATAAATTCACCTTTTTTTATCGCTAAATCAATTTGCTTTAAAGCCCAAACCTCTTCATTTCCCATTTTGAATACTTTCGATATATTTTTTAATGTTAACATATCCAAGACGACCACCTCCAATTTAAAGTTTACTTGATGAACCTTAAATAGAACTTAAAATATTTAAGCTTCACTAAAGCGTTATATGATACAATGTTTTCATTAATACTTGAAAGGTGATCTTATGAGAATACTAATTATCGAAGATGAAATGGCCTTAGCTGAAGCTATTGCTCAGTTATTAAAAAAAAATAACTATATAACAGATTTAATTTTTGAAGGACAAACCGGTCTTGACTATGCATTGAGTAATATTTATGATCTTATTATCCTTGATATTATGCTCCCTAATTTAGATGGTCTTACACTATTAAGTGCATTGCGGCAAGAAAAAATCATGACACCGGTTCTTCTCTTAACAGCTAAAGATGGAATTGAAGATAAGGTGAAAGGTCTTGACTATGGTGCAGATGATTATCTATCAAAACCTTTTGCCATCGAAGAACTCATGGCACGGATTCGTGCCCTATTACGAAGAAAAGATGTTCTCATCTCTAGTCATCAATTATCTTATGGGGATATTTTACTTGACCAACAGCAATTACTTTTAATAAAAGCCCCTACACAAATAAAACTTACCCTCAAAGAAGCTAATCTCCTCGAATTGTTGATTCATCAAAAAGGAATCATTACTTCTAAAGAATATATTATTGAAAAATTATGGGGATTTGATTCAGATGCCGAACACAATAATGTCGAAGTCTATATTTCATTTCTCCGCAAAAAGCTCAGTTATTTGAATTCTTCTTGTACAATAAAAACAACACGTAGCCTAGGCTATTCTTTGGAGGCAAATACTCATGTTTAAAAAACTCAAACAAAAATTATTGATTATGAACCTTGTTATTATTAGTGTCCTAATGTTGTTATCATTCACAACCATATATTTTGTCACCTATAGAAGTATTTTTTCCTCAATTCAAGAAGATCTATATCGTATTGAACGATTTCATCTGATATCGCAAGTTGGAACAAATAATCGACCAGCTGCAAAAAGGCTTGATTTTGCAGCTCCAACCCTCCCATATAACGAGTCTAGACACACACTTTCATTTGTATTGCAAACAGACTCAGAAAATCAAATTCAAGAGATTCATTCCGAGATTAGTTTTAATTCTGACCTATATAGACAAGCAATCAATTTAGCTCAAAACAATGACAATGATAATGGAAAAATATTTCTTCAAGATCGACATTGGAGCTATATTATTCGTTCCCTTCCTGATGGAAACATGTTTGTGTTTGTAGATTCCACCCCACACTATGATATCCTTCAAAAACTTATTTATATTTTTATTGTAGTTAGCCTTTTTGTTTTCCTTATCAGCATATTTATCAGTAATTATTTGACAAATACATCAATCGAACCCATTAAGTCAGCTTTTAGTAAACAGAAGCAATTTATTTCCGATGCCTCCCATGAGCTAAAAACGCCTCTTGCTGTGATTCAAACAAACGTTGATGTACTTTTATCTAATCATAAAAACAAGGCACCATTATCGTATACCGAAGATATAAAATGGCTTACTTATATTAAATCTGAAGTTGAACGAATGACTCAGTTGACCAAAGATTTACTTTATCTAACTCAGATAGATTCAAAGGAGACTGCCCCCAATATAATGACTATTTTCGATTTAAGTCATGAGATTGAGAAAACAATGCTTGGATTTGAAGTTGCTGCTTATGAACGTCATCTTGTACTAGATTATATTATTACACCCTTGTGTCATGTATCCGGTGTGAAAGAACATTTGACACAAGTAATCTTTATTCTAATGGATAATGCATTGAAATATACACCTAGTAACGGCTCAATTTATTTAAATGTTGATCATATCGGTCATCATATCACTGTTACTGTATCAAATACCGGTCCTGATATCCCAGCAGCTGATCTGCCCTATATCTTTGATAGATTCTATCGTGTTGACCGTTCAAGAAATCGAGATGCCGATAGCCATGGATTAGGTTTATCTATTGCAAAGGCAATTATCGAAAATCATAATGGACGTATTGTTTGTCATAGTACTTCAAATATGACGACCTTCACTATTCGATTAAACAGAGCCAAAATGTGAACAATTTGTAAACTCTTGGGGACGGTACTTGAATTTTATTCAAGTTTCATGTATGATGTATTTATGGTTGTTAATAAAACATTAGGAGCTAAATTATGGCAAGACAAGCACGAAAAAAAAATGAATTTGGTCGCTATTATATTCGTCAATATGGTGGAGACAATCGCTGCCTATTCCAAACAGACGCTGATCGTCAAAAATTTGCGGACATCATAAAAACATGTCAATCAAAATATGATTTTATCTTACATGGATATTGTTTAAGTTCAGATAACTCCTACGAACTTGTTCTAGATGTTAATGGCGGAGATATTTCCAAGATTATGAAGAGTATCAATATTTCATATGCTATGTATGCTCAATGCCACGGTCACTTATATAAAGACCGTTACAAAAGCGAATTAATCGAAAGCGACTCCAAACTAGCAAAGATAAAATCGGATCTTTCGAAACGACATTGTCAACTTCAAAATGGTACTTTTACCGTTTGTTATGAAAACATAAATATCACAAGCGAGTTATCTACACATCATTTTGAGGATTGTGAAAATTGTATTCGATCAACAAATGTGGCAAAAGATAAACTTGAAACAATAGCAACTGAACGAGGATTAACGCTTGATGAGTTATTAAAAAATAAATCATTACGTAACGAACTTATACGCTTATTTAGAAAGCACTCTACTTTATCATTAAAACAATTAGGAGAATTATTCGGGAATCTTTCCGAATCGACCATAAGCAAACTATTAAAGTAATTAAAGGAGGCAATAATATGACATCAAATTTTCAGTTCAATTTTGAGGGATTTAGCCCAAAAGTACCTGAAGTCAATGAGAATATTCTATATGATTTTTTAATCATCGGCGGTGGCCCTGCCGGATTAAATGCTGCACTTTATGCAAAGCGAAAAGGATTAGAAACCGGTATTATCACCAAGCAAATAGGTGGGCAAATTGTCAATACTTCAACTGTAGAAAACTATTTAGGTACCACAACAGCAACCGGCGAGGAACTCGTTACAAACTTTAAAAACCATGTCTTGGAATTAGACGTACCTATTTCTGAATACACAGAAGTAGAAGAAATAATTCCCGGAATATCTTATCATGAAGTCGTATTAACAGATGGCCGTGTAATTAAAGGACGCTCTCTTCTTCTTGCTACCGGAACAAACCACCGAAAAATCGGCGTTCCCGGAGAAGATCGCCTTGCCGGACGAGGCGTTGCCTATTGTGCAATCTGTGATGCGCCACTGTATAAAAACAAGAATGTTATTATCGCAGGTGGTGGTAACTCAGCTGTTGAAGCTGCGCTTGATTTAGCAAAAGTCGCCAACCATGTAACCCTTGTTCATCGTAGTCAGTTTAGAGCAGATCAAATTCTCGTCGACGAACTATATCAAAATGATAAAATCGATATACATCTTGAAACACAAATCTTAAGTATAGAAGGCGACGATTTTTTAAGTCATATTCATGTACTTAACAAAGAAGAAAACCAGGAATTTGACTTAACTGCTGACGGTGTTTTTATTGAAATCGGTGTTGAACCCAACAGTCAACTTTTCATTGATCTTGTTGAAATGAATGAAGCTGGGGAAATCATTGTTGACGAAAAGGGGCAAACAAATATTCAAGGGATTTTTGCAGCTGGTGATGTTACCACTGTCGGATACAAGCAGATTGTAATTGCATCCAGCGATGGCGCTAAAACTGCTTTAGCGGCTAATGATTATATCAACTTACTCAATGCAAAAGAAAGGACAAGTAATTATGAAAATGTTAAATAATGAAATCGAACAACAATTGAGAGATGTATTTACTCAACTTAAGAATAAGGTAACCATTGCTTTATTTACTGATCAAAATGATTGTGCTACTTGTAAAGAAACCAAAGAATTTATGGAAGAACTCCTTCCCTTAAGTGATAAACTAGAACTCGTTCAATATGATATTGATAAGGACGCTGAGCTTGCAGAAAAATTTAGTGTCGAAATGGTTCCAAGTATCGTTCTTCTTGACCAAAACGGCGACTATAAGCGAATAAAATTTAACGGAATACCTGCCGGTCACGAAATCAATTCCTTCATTCCTGCATTAATTGAAGTATCCGGAGCTGAAAGCCAATTGCCTGAAGATATGACAAAAGCAATTATGGCAATCAATAAACCGATTGATATCAAAGTGTTCATCACCTTAAGTTGTCCACACTGCCCAGGCGCAGTACAAAAAGCGCAAAAATTGGCACTCATGAATGAAAATATTCAAGCAGAAATGATTGAAGCACAAACATTTAATGAATTTTCCAATAAATATAACGTTTCCGGCGTCCCAAAAATTGTCATTAATGGCGAACATGAATTAGTCGGAAACCAACCCATCGAAGCCTTCCTAGAAGAAATCCAAAAAGTATCATAAAAATAAAGTAGGCACTTCAGAAATTGAAGTGCCCACCTATATATGTACTTATTTATTTAAATCATAGTTGGTATAAAAGTGTCGCATATAAAGCGAATCAACAAGCTCGTACTTAAATGCTTTTGTATCTTGAATACGTGAAAATTCGCCAAGGCTAAATTTGTCTAAAAGTTCTTCGATCGGTTCTAGGCTTTCAATGCCAATCATATAATCGTAAACACAAAGAAGCTGCTCAAAGATATCATAATCTAATCTTCCTTTATCAAAGTAAAACGCAAGATTAACTTCCTCTTCTCGTTCAGTTTTTCCCATTGGTACACCAAACATTTTTTTCTGGCGGTCAACATATTTATGTCGCATACTATTGGGAATATCTTTATTGACAAATAGACCCATAATACTGTTTTGCCCTTCTCTTGTCGCTAAGGGCAATTTCTCACGTTCAAACTCCGGATTAACTGTCCCTAACAATTCCGTATCTAAAATAACAAACATATCATGGGATTCATTTATTTGTTTTAAGATAGCAAATCGTTCTGCTTTGATATCTTTCACACGTGAATACTCTACTATGTATTTGCCTTCCTTTTTACGATACTTAAATTTCACTTTTTTGTCCATATCACCGAATCCTTTTCTTAGTCTGTAACCGCCCCACGATCTGCTGAAGTCACAAGACGAATATACTTATTTAAGACACCACGTTGATAGCGATAAGGTGGCTCACTCCACAGCTTTCGTCTGTTTTCAAATTCTTCTTCAGTTAAATCCACATGAATCGAATTTGTTGTAATATCTATAGTAATCATATCATAATTCTGAATAAGTGCAATAGGGCCTCCAACTTGGGCTTCCGGTGCAATATGACCGATAACGAGTCCATGACTACCTCCTGAATATCGACCATCCGTAAGCATAGCTACTTTTCCGCCTAATCCTTTACCAATGACAATGGCGCTAATAGATAACATTTCCGGCATTCCCGGTCCACCTTTAGGCCCTTGATAACGAATCACAATGACATCATTTTCAACAATCGAATTTTCCATTAAAGCTTTGGTTGCATCTTCTTCAGAATCAAACACTTTCGCAGGTCCAGTCATTGTCTTGACTGGGACTCCTGACATTTTACATACAGCACCATCCGGTGCTAGATTTCCTTTAAGAACATATAAAGGGCCCTCCGGTTTTAATGGGTGATCAAAGTCTCGAATGATTTCTTGATGCACATCCAAGTCCGGAAAATCATTCAGATTTTCTTCCACGGTCTTACCGGTCACTGTTAAGCAGTCACCGTGTAATAATCCTTTTCGTAGTAATATTTTCATAACACCGGGAAGTCCACCCACATTACTTAAGTCTTGCATGACATATTTGCCACTGGGCTTTAAATCTGCCAAGTGTGGAACCTGTTTACGAATACGTTCAAAATCATCATAGGATAAATCAACATCAACCGAATGAGCCATACCTAATAGATGCAAAAAGGCATTAGTTGATCCACCGAGTGCCATAACAACGGTAATTGCATTTTCAAATGCTTTTTTTGTCATGATATCCCTCGGATATATGTCCATTTCTAATAACTTCACCACTTGTTTTCCGGCTCGAATGGCTTCTTCAGATTTTTTATTATCGATAGCTGATGTTGATGCATTTAAAGGCAATGACATTCCCATCGCTTCAATAGCCGATGCCATCGTATTTGCTGTATACATACCGCCACAGGAACCGGCTCCCGGACAGGCAGTACATTCAATTTCATGCAAGCGTTTTTCATCAATCTCACCTTTATTAAATTGTCCGACAGCTTCAAATGCAGAAACAATATCAATATCTTGACCATCAAGTTTTCCGGGCTGAATGGTACCTCCATATACAAAAACAGCCGGGATATTTAATCGACCAATACCTATCATGCATCCCGGCATATTTTTATCACATCCACCAATAGCTACAAGCCCATCAAGACGCTCGGCACCTACAACGGTCTCGATTGAATCCGCTATAACCTCACGACTGGGTAATGAATAGCGCATGCCTTCGTGCCCCATAGCAATACCGTCAGCCACCGTAATTGTGTTGAAAATCATTGGAGCTCCACCGGCTTCTCTAGCACCTTCTTTTGCTCGAAGGGCTATTTGATCGATGTGAATATTACAAGGTGTCACTTCACTCCATGTACTTGCTATACCAATCATTGGTTTCTTGAAGTCTTCATCCTGAAATCCGACTGCTCGAAGCATTGCCCGATTCGGCGTCCGATTTATTCCTTCACTAATATCTTTACTGTGTATCCGTAAGTCTTTATGTTCACATTGATCTTTACCATGACAACAACTCATGATCATCATCCTTTCTAAAATACGTATCAATTTCTTGTTGTATTCTATTATGAAGCAAATGATAATGGTTGTCAATTACTAATTAGTAATTAGTATCTGCGTAGCCGACCCAGCCTTCAGCTTCTACAAGCGCTCGGTCAAAGCCCTCAAGCTTAAAGGCATATTCCTTCTGAATGTTTTCAGCCTTTAATGTCAATGTTGCTTTTTCAATATCCACAAAAGCTTCTGTATCTTTTCCGGAAAACGTATCGAACATATCATCAATATTCGCTTCGCTAAGTTCTGTTGCTAGCATTCCGCAGTTGTACATATTTTGGCGGAAAATACGCGCAAAATTCACTGCGAAAACAGCATTAATATCGTTAACCTCCAGCGCCCAAGGGGCATGCTCCCGAGAGGAACCACATCCAAAGTTAGAACGTGTGATTACCACTTTTTTTCCTTTAATATCTGAATTCGGATTAAATCCATCAAGCTTCAAATCTTCAAGAAGATAAGGCTTTAAGGCTTCTTTGGTAATCTCTGTTAAATATTTTGCCGGAATAATTTCATCCGTATTAATGTCACTTCTGTCTAAAAACAAGACTTTCCCGCTAAATGATTTCATCTTATTGCCCTCCTTCAAATAGTGTCGAATTGGTAATAACACCTTCAATGGCTGTAGCTGCTGCAGTCGCTGGACTCATCAGATGAACCATTCCACCGCGTCCCATACGTCCGTTAAAGTTACGGTTTGTCGTTGATGCACACGCTTCCCCTTCAGCTAATACACCATTGCTCATTCCTAAACAAGCACCACAGGTCGGATTCGTAACACAAAACCCTGCTTCCATAAAAATATCGATAAGCCCTTCTTTTAAAGCCATTTGATAAATGGCCGGTGTTGCGGGGGATAAGACACCACGTAGATCATCACTTATTGTTTTGCCCTTTAATACTTGAGCTGCAATACGAAGGTCTTCAATACGTCCGTTCGTACAAGAACCAATATATACCTGATCGATTTTTGTGCCTTCCATTTTAGTCACTGGCTTAACTTGATCCGGTTTAAATCCAAAGGTAACCATTGGCTCTAAGTCAGATAAGTCATATGTATAAACCGCTTCATATTTAGCATCAGCATCCGATGTCCATTGGCTATATTCTTCCAATGCTTGTTCCTTTGAATCAAACTCATCTTGAATAAATGGCCATAAATAGTCAACCGTTGTTATATCCGGATAACAGATACCTGACGTTCCTCCAGCTTCAATTGCCATATTACATAAGGTCATACGGGATTCCATAGACATCTCTTCAACAATATTTCCGGCAAACTCCATTACACAGTTTGTTGCGCCGTTTACACCGATTTGATTGATGATATAGAGAATAGCATCTTTGGCGTACACGCCTTTGGGTAATTGTCCTGTTAATTCAAACTTCATTGTTTTTGGTTCTTTAAAAGAACATACCCCTTTTAATATGCCAACTTCAAGATCTGTTGTTCCAACACCTGCTGCAAAAGCTCCAAACGCACCATGAGTACAGGTATGACTATCTCCCATAATAATCGTGTATCCAGGACGAACAAATCCTTTTTCCGGGAAAATGGCATGACACACACCATTACGACCGATATCAAAAAAGTCTTTAATCTGATGGCGTTTTGCCCAATCACGTAAAATCTTTCCTTGTTCTGCTGTTTTAGAGTCTTTGGCCGGTGTAACATGATCAATAACTGCTTTAATCTTTGTTGGATCAAATACACGGTCCATGTCTCTCGCCATTAAATCTGTAATCGCAATTGGTGTTGTAATCTCGTGGCAGAAAACCGCATCTAATTTTACAATGGTTGTATCTTCAAATGGTTTGTCAATTTGATGTGCGTCAAATATTTTTTGTGCAATTGTTTTACCCATATTTTTTCTCCTTTTTTCACTTTAAGAAAGTCCGCTTTCGGCTTTCACTTCAACACTTTACTCAATCATAGTTTAAGTGGTTTACCTTGAATTGTCAAGGCAAACCACTTATAATCTCGGTTCTCAATATAACGATTTATGATACCTCTTATAACACACGCTTAGCACCGATAAAAGGTAATTGACTCATCCATCCAAAAGCCGGTGTTATTCGCACACCTGATGTCGTTGTTGCATGAATAGACTGCCCGCCACCCATATATATTGCCACATGAGAGACACGTCCTGATTTACCATAAAACAATAAATCTCCAGGAATTAATTCATTCTTGTCAACATAGGTTCCTTGCAAGTATTGATCTCTTGATGAGCGATTTAATAAAACACCAAATGGCGCATATATTTGTTGTGTAAAAGAAGAACAATCAAGTCCTTTGGTTAAACTCGTTCCACCATATCGATAGGGTGTTCCGATAAATTGTTTTGCATATGCAATCAGTTGGTCTACATCTGCATCTGAATTCTCATGAATACTTTTCGTCATACTAACTTCTTCATCATTTAAAATACGAACGAATTCTTTGTATGCATATCCCTGTACCGCATTTTGGGTAAGAACTATATACCATTCACCTTCTTCCCCTTTGATGGTTACACGTTGATTCATGGTCAGTTTTCCGATTTTATTATCGTCATTTTCCAAAGATGGCGATGATCGAAAGTTCAAAACATCCGTAGTAATAATACCGATTTTCTCTGATACTGTTTCTTTAGAATCTATGGATTTTTTCATTGACTCTTCTGCAACTTTTTCTTCTTCAGTGGCTTCAACAAAGTCATCAATATATTCACTCAAGTCTTTATTATTTTCAAAGTTTTTAAAAAGACGTAAGTTTAATAAAATCGCTTGTTCTTTGGTACTTAAGGATTTGGGGTTCAAGTAGATACCACCATCTTCACCCTCAGTTCCACGAACTAAACCATTGCCAACTGCCTTTTTCATAGCTTGATCGGCCCAGTCTGATATCTCATTTTTATCAGTAAATTCAAACTTTGTCGGATTCTCTGATAATAACTCTACTTGAGCTCGCAACTCAATCGCATCACTTAATCGAATAAAAATAACAATCATTTCTTCCCGGGTTATTTTCTGATCCGGATAGAAATACCCACTATTTCCATGTATCAGCCCTAAAACATAGCCTTTAACTGCATGTATGTTCTCTGTATCTTTAAATGTATTTTCTTCTAATGAGACACTATCTAATTGACCAAACATCTTTTCAAATGCGGTTACAATAAGCTCAACAAATTCTTCACGCGAAATATTTTCTTGAAGATTATGATATAAATTCTCCGTTATATAGCCTTTTTCTTGTGCTTCGTTGAATTCTTCAATCGCCCATGCTGAAGGCTCTGATTCTACTGCATTTACTGGATTTGCAAAAACAAAAATGAATATATGCAGAAATAAAAATAATGGGACAGTCACCTTGAATTTTGTCTTTTTTGTCTTGTGTCGAAAAAGCTGCATACCTAAAAAACCTCCTATCGGTCCAAAAAAAGCCCACATTAATAAAACCTTTTCCGGAATCCTGTACTTGTTATTCATGGCTTTAACTTTATCAAAACCATATATGAAAAAAGTCAGTCCGTTTATAATTCCATAAATTATGCCAAAATATTCCATTCATTCTCCTTAACAAAACACATCCCTTACATTATAACCTAATATTAAAAAAATTGTAAGACTAGATAATGAACATAGTCTTACAATCCTATTACAAATTAAATTATGCTTTTAGCGCCTAAGCCAATAAATTCGTTAAAAATTCTTGACTTTTTTTAAGGTCTGCATCCGTCTGTCCTTCAATGATGATATCTAATCCAGGTCTATATTTATTAATCATTTGCTTGATAAAATCATAATCCATAAGGCCGTCTCCAATGGGTACTTGAACGAGTTTGTCTCCTTCAACTATAAAGTCTTTAGCGTGAAAGACTGCAATTTTATCTCCATATAACTCAAACGCTTCCTGAATAATCGCATTTCTGCTTTCATAATTTTCCATACACAAAAAATTATAAGGATCTAAAATCGCTAATACATTTGTAGAATCCAGTTCATCAATCAAACGCTTCATCTGTTTTGGTGTGCCCATTGAATGATGATACGCACCTTCAATACCAACACACATTCCATGATTTTGAGCTACTTCTACAAGTTCACGAAAAATCTCAAGTACTTTCTGATACGCTTCTTCTGAGTGATTGTCCGGATGATACGTCCAGTTTTTCATGAACGATCCTGTTTCAGTACCCACTAAATAGCCACCGAGTTCTTTACCATACTTAAGGTATTCTTTAAATCGTGCTATACCTTCTTCCACCACATCTTCATCTAAAAGATTAAAATAACTTCCAATAAGTCCAATATGAATGTTATGGTTCTTAAATGCTTGACCTATTTTAAATGCCGCACCCGGTGATAAATATCCGGCTTTTTCT
The DNA here is from genome assembly GCA_964627665.1 of uncultured Eubacteriales bacterium. GTDB lineage: Bacteria > Bacillota > Clostridia > Lachnospirales > Vallitaleaceae > UBA1351. Next base: position 39,550 of record CAZVKG010000009.1, read on the forward strand.
GAAACGCCTTCAATAGATTTATATGCAACAAGTTGTACCGACTCAAAGCCTTGAAGTTCAAGACGAGAAGCCAACTCTTCTGCCGATCCTTTGTCTGCTATATCATGTCCACGTGTTCCTATCATTATACTAAAACCTCTCTTTCTCGTGTTTTTTTTATTCAATATCCTATTATAGCTGAAAAAAAGCAGAAAGTTAACCTTTTTATGTTAACTTTCTGCTTTTCCACTTTTTTTATTAGTTATTGCCTTCTAATTCTACCCATTTTGTTTCTATTTCTTGACAAGTTTGATCTTTGTTTTTGACACCAGCTATATACCCTTGCATGATTTCACCAAAAGCTTGATGGAAACTATCTGTTGAATATACGACACCAAGTGTTCCTGCACCTTCATTATTTACATGTACGTTCCCTTGCTTAATAATTTCAAAGTCAGGTGCCACACCTTCAGTTATCGGAGGAATGACTCCGGCCACATCTGAAAACCAACTTTTCCCATAATCTGATGTATACCACCAGTTTACAAAGTCTAATGTTTCATCCAAAACATCAGAATCTTTATAAATTCGGACAGCTTGGTCCGAACCTGCAATAACTTTACATGCATCCGGATTATCATTTATGGGATATCCGTCAAATCCAATTGAGATGTTTGGATCAATTTTTAATACATCCGCTTCAATCCAAGCCCCTTGTCCAACAACCATCGCTGTCTGGCCGGAAGCTAATGCCGCAATCTCAGTACTAAGGTCGGATTCAAGAATCTTATCATCACCATACTTCACTACAAGATCTATAAAATTAAAGAAGTCATTATATAACTCAGGATAATCTTGCATCTTTGCCTCACCATTGATAAACGCATTGACCAAACCTTCAACATCCTCCGGTTGAGCAGCATCTAAATAGTGTTGGAATACATGTTTAAAGACCCACCACTCTGCAAAACCAGAAGTGAATGCCTGATAACCTGCCTCTTCAATTTTAATCGCTGCATTTTCTAATTCGGATAACGTTTGTGGAAATTCTGTAATTCCTACTTCTTCAAAAATCCCTTTATTATATACAATTCCAAAGAAATTCCCCTTAATACTTAATCCATGCACCTCATCACCAGACATCATAACATTTTTAACCGGATCTGACATAGCTTCTGCTAATGGTTGATTAGCAAGATTGACTGAATAATCAAGATATACACCAATCTCTTTACCTGAAGTCGATGAAAAAATATCGGGTGCCTCTCCAGAATTTAATTTTGTTTTCAAAAGTGTCGGATAATCATTTTGTGTTGTTTCATAGTTAATTGTCACGTTTGGCTTAACCGTTTTATATTCTGCGATTAAAGTTTCAATTGCTTCTGCATATTCAGGCATTGAGATAAACATATATATCTCCGCTTCTGCCTCTTCCGATGTTTCACTATTACTTTCTCCACCTGTTTCATTTGTTGTGTCTGAATCCGATGTGTTCGAGTCTATCATTGTTGTTGTGTCCTGACCCTCCTCATCCGTTTTCCCGCATCCTGCAAACAATGTTGCCATCATAAGCAAAATCAATAGTACGCTCATACTTTTTTTCATAAACAAATCTCTCCTTTTCTTGAATAATTATCCTTTGACCGCTCCGGCAACTACACCATCTACGATATATCTTTGTAGAAGCACAAAAAATATAATTGATGGTAATACAGCTAATACCATAGCTGTCATTGCATAGTGCCATTGCGTGTTAAACTGACCAACGAATGTATACGCGGATAATACTAATGTTTTTGTTTTTTGATCACTATTTACCATTAATAAAGGTAACAAGAAGTCGTTCCATATCCACATAACATTCAAAACGATAACGGTTGCACTCACTGATTTAAGTAAAGGAAATATAACACTGATAAAAGTTTTTAATGTAGATGCTCCATCAATTAATGCACTTTCATCCAAAGATTTTGGTATCGTCTTCATAAAATTAAAATAGATAAACGTTGCCATTGGTATACCAAAACCCCAATACTGAATTCCAAGTCCCCATGTACTTCCTGATAGTCCTATACTACTCATTACCTTTAATAAAGTAATCATAATTGTCTGAAACGGGATAAGCATTGGCGTAATGATAAACAAATGTGTCCACGCTGTATATTTTGTTCGTCTTCTGTCCAAAATATATGCCGGCAAAGCTGAAAAAAGAATGATTCCACTAATTCCAATCGCTGTTATCACAATGTTATTTAAAAATAATTGACGATAATTCATCTTATCCATGACATCAACATAATTTTGTATGGCTAATTGCTTTGGCAATGCAATGACATCAAGCACAACTTCACCAAATGGTTTTAATGAATTGATAAACATAAGGAACACCGGATAAATATAAATAATTGCTATTAAAATCATTACAAGTTCAAGCAATACCGTCTTCACTTTCTTCGTTATTATATGCTTCATTAGATATCCACCTCTTTTCGCTTGAAACCCTTCAAAACAATCTGCGTTAGCAATAATACAATTCCAAAGAAAATCAATGCTTTTGCTGAACCAAACCCATAATTATTGTTTTGAAAAGCCTCTCGATAAATGTCTAATGTCACACTATAGGTTGAACCGGCTGGACCTCCCTTAGTTAATGCTAAAATTGTGTCGAAGACTTTAAGTGCATTAATCAAAGACATTAACACACATGTTGTAATCGATGGTGCTAATAATGGTAAAGTTACGTGAAAAAACTTGGCACGTGCATTAGCACCATCAACCGTAGCCGCTTCTAATACATCCTTTGGAATCGCTTGCAAACCTGCAATATATAGAACAACATAGAATCCAACCGATTGCCAAACACCGACCAAAACTACTGAATAGAATACAAGTTTTACATCCCCTAGCCAACTATAATTTAAAATACCGAATCCGGTTAAATCATATAACCCTGCAAATCCTTGGGAAAAAATAAACTTCCAAATAAATCCGACAATGGTCATACTCATTATATAAGGAATAAAAAATATTCCTCGAAGTAAATTCGCTGTTCGGAGTTTTTTAACCAATACAACTGCTAATGAAATCGCAAGCACATTGGTTAACACCATGTATAATAATGTATATCTACCGGTAAAGATTAACGCACTTAAAAAATTTTGATCCCCTTGAAATAAACGCACAAAATTATCTATTCCAATAAATTTCGGTTCTTTAGCTATTCCATTCCATTCTGTCAAAGCATAATAACCACTTAAAAGAAAAGGAATATATATCGTTATCGAAACCAAAATCATTGACGGTATTGTAAACATAACCGTTTCAATTTTTTTTTTCTTTTTGCGACCCAACTTAATCATAAGGTCCTCCTTATAAAGTATTACTTATTATTTATCTTGATACCATTATAATATGTGCACTTAGATTAATAAATGTAATAAAAAGAACAATCATTGGTAATATATTGCACAAATCCTACTATCTATTTACTATATTTTCATGGTATTATACAATAAGTTAGAAAGGAGCATATATGAATATTATTTTCATGTTAATCAACAAATTCAAAACAATTTCATTAAAGTCTCAACTTGCCTTGATTATCATTACCACATTTTCTTGTGTCATTATCATGCTCATCTTTTATAATTATTACCAAAGTTCAAAAACAATAATTACTCAACAACAAGAGCAACTTTCAAAATTAGTCGACCTTGAAAACCAAGCTATTGACGCATATATTGCTGAAATCGATCGTTATTCCTTATTGTTAAGGTATGACGCCACTTTTATGCAAACAATTCAATCCAAAAAAACGTTAACATACGAAGACGATAACCATATACGTTCAATATTAAAAAGTCATTATAACTCCCGCAATGATCTTATTTCATATAAGCTATATTTATCAAATAAGTTTACAAATTATACAATTGACCCTACTGAACACCGTGTATCTACATTTACCGGAAATCCCCAAGACCTCTTGCCGGACTATTCACTCTTTACTCAAGGTCGCTACTATCGATATATTAAATCTTCCAAGGAAAATGAAAGTTTTATCCGTTACTATCGGACAATCATAAATATTGAAGACCAATCTCCTTTAGCCATTATTGAGCTTACTTTAGATTCCTCATATATTGACGCACTGATCAATCGCTATCACTCACAAGATGAAAATATATATTTGTTTAACGAAAATACTCAGTTACTTTACGCCTATGAACCCTCAAAACTTGGATTTTTACAAACCCATTTGGACTCAACTTTTCTAAGTGCGCAAAACCCAAGTGCAAATTATCAAACTTCTGTAAATAATGAAAACTTTTTAATTGTTTCAGACAGTAAAAGCAACTATAATTACACCTTGGTTGCAGTTAAGCCCCTCCAAGAGATTGAACAAAAATTGGCAACGACACGAAACATAAGCTTTTTACTGGCTGCATTGGCCATATTTTTTACAACGCTTTTTGTTATTATTTTTATTCATCTTGTTACTAAGCCGCTTTCAACACTTTCAAATCGATTGCAAGATGTGGGAACAGGTAATTTTTCTGTACCTGTTGATGTTGGCGGAAGCAAAGAAATAGCAACTTTATCCTATGAGTATAATATTATGATTCAAGAAATCGATTCTTTGATTAAAAAAACCTACGTTTCAGAGCTAAATGAAAAAACTGCACAACTTATTGCACTAGAAGCCCAAATTAATCCACATTTTTTATATAATACCTTGCAGGCCATATCTACAGAGGCTGTGATAAATAATCAATCTAAAATAAACTATATGATTACTGCATTAGCCTCAATGTTACGTTATTCAATCAAAGGAAGTGATTTTAGTTTGTTGTCTCAAGAAATCAAACATGTCAAAGATTACTTATTACTGCAGCATGCTCGCTTTGACGACAATCTTGAGTTTTCAATTGACTTTGCTACTGATACTCTAAATATGTACGTACCCAAAATTAGTCTTCAAACGCTTGTGGAAAATGCAATTATACACGGTATGAAAGGAACTCATTCTTCAATACGTATTACAATCCAGTCAAGCATTATTGATCATCATCTTGTTATCCATGTTACCGATAATGGTCAAGGAATTACAGCGAATCACTTAAATGAATTACTTCAGCAACTAAATTCACCCGCATATCCATTACACTCAAATTCAAACATCGGTTTAAATAATTTGAACAGCCGATTACAACTTATGTATAACAACAAAGCAAACTTAACTGTCGAAAGTGTTTATGACAAATTCACTCGCGTGACATTAACTGTTCCGATACAAAAGGAGGATACTCATGTATAAAGCCCTGATCATTGATGATGAAAAACCTGTTATTAAAGCAATTATAGCTTTAGGTGAATGGACGATCCACAATATCGAACAGCCTTATACCGCTAGCAACGGTCAAGAAGGTATGCAATCAATGTATGAAATCAAACCGGATATTGTCTTTGTTGACATGCAAATGCCTGTAATGAATGGTGTGACATTTTTACAAAAAACAGCTCATGAATTTCCATCGACGCAATTTATTGTTGTCAGCGGTTATGATGAATTTGAATATGCGCAAGAATCAATTAAACATGGTGTAATTGATTATATCCTCAAACCGATTACAAAAGAAACTGTTGAAAATGCAATCACAAAAGCTTGTTCCATACTAAAAGGCGTCGCAAATAAAGAAACAACCCAGTCATACAGTGATGAAAACATCTCTGCAGATCAGGTTGTTGAAATGATTAAATATTATTTAGAAAAAAATTATTGCAATGATATTTCAATTTCCATGTTTAGTGATAAATATTACTTCTCAAAAGAATATTTATCAAAGTTATTTAAGAAAAAATATGATTATGGAATCTACGAATTCGCTTTAAATATTCGAATGGAGCGAGCCAAAGAATTACTACAAAACAAAGATATTTTTATTAAGGATATCTCCGATCGCTTAGGTTATAGCAATAGTAATTACTTTAGCAAAGCATTTAAAAATTATTATAATATTTCTCCAACCGATTTTCGTGAGCAACCTTAGACTAACCATAAACTTTCGTATGGAAACATTTTAAGCAAGTCTTCGTTCATTGTCACTATTTTATCCGTTATTAAATCTGTTAGAATAGTCTTATCCGTATACTTTCGAAGAATATCCGCCGAGAAATATTGATGATCTTCACTGAAATTAAACAAGCAGATCATCGTTTGATTCTCTAACTGCTTAAGAAAACCATAAACATGCGTATTTCCAAGAGATAAAATTGTATATTCCGCTTTACTGTTAAAAATTGGGTGGATCTTACGAATCATACTTATCCGTTTAATATATTGGAAAACAAGTCCTTCGTTTGTATGTAAATCCTCTCTCTTTTTAACCCGTTCCCAATTAAACTTTGCTCGATGAACCCATCGCCCTTCTTCTGTTTTATGAGAATCCTTCTTGTAGTTTTGATCATTTAATGTGGCAATCTCATCGCCACTATATAACAAGGGAATACCCGGTTGAGAAAAAATCAATGCCATAATGAGTCGAATTCGATAATGGGCTATCTGACGTTCCCGTTCATCATTGCGTTCATGTGCTTTTTCTAAACCAAGTAGCGAAGCTAGAGTACCATTTGTTCTCGCATCATGATTTTTTGGATTGTATTGATAAATCTCTCCTTTTGCAAAGCTACCTTCAAAGCGACCCGAATAAAAATCAATCAAAAACTGCTTATGCATATAAGGGTCTAACCCGAAATATGCAATTGTATCTTCATTAAATCCCCAACCGATATCATCGTGGCATCGAATATAATTCATGAAACAACCCGTTTTAGGAATATGATAGCGTCGCGCATCGGATTCTAATAATCGAACGTCGCGGGTTGCTAAACTATTAAATAAATCTACCATTAAATTTGCATTGTACAAAACACCACATTCAACCCGTTGCTTTTCATTTTCAAATTTACCAAAATATTTAAAAATCTCATCCGGTTCAACAATCGCTTCGCCAAGTAATGCCACAGAAGGACATGCAATTTCCTTAACCAAATGGAACAAGTGCAACAAATCATGAACTTGAGGTAAATTTCTACATGTCGTTCCCGGTTCCTTCCACATAAATGCGATAGCATCTAGACGAATCATGTTGACACCCAGATTGGCAATAAAGAGCATGATATCAACCATTTGCTCAAAGACGTATGGATTTTTGAAGTTTAAATCCCACTGAAATGAACTAAAGGATGTAAACACCCATTTATCAATTTTTTCGATATAGGTAAAGTTTCCGGGGCTTTTATCCGGCAAAACTTCAGGAACAAATCGATCATATATCTCCGGAATTTCACGGTTATCATACATGATAAACATGTCTTGATATTTTTCATCACCTTCTAATGCTTTTAGAGCCCACTCATGAGTATCTGCCGTATGATTTAGCACATAATCAATACATACATCAATTCCGTGATGCCGAAATGCACTCAGTACTTTTGTAAAATCTTTTAATGACCCTAAAGAAGGATCAATCTCTTTGTAGTTTTCTACAGCATACCCCCCATCATTCTCCCCTTTTCGAGGTAGAAGCAGTGGCATAAGATGTACATAAGTAATACCTAATTCTTTTAAATAGTCTATTTTATCCATTAATCCAATTAAATTATCTGCAAACAAATCAACATATAACATCATGCCGACCATTTTTTCACTCATAAACCAATCGTGTTCACGAAGATCAAGACGGTGAAGCTCCTTAGGACGATTCTTCATCCGGCTGACAATGGTATCAAACAAAGCATTAAATGTTGATTCATTTCCTCCATAGTTTTCATATACAGACAAATACTCTTCTTTTAACTTTTTAACTGCTTCTAGATTCATTGAACCACCTCTTTACTTTGATGTCACTTCATATTCTAGATGAATTTCATCATCAATCGTATATGTCTTATGATTGACAACTATTTCAATCGGCTTTGTTGTTTCAATGGTCAGTTTTTCTGCCATTGTAATTGTAATTAATGCTTGCTGATAGTATATTCTAAAACATATACGTTTCCACTCTTTTGGCATAATCGGATTAAGATGAAGGCCTTCTTCTTTGATCCGAAGTCCACCAAAGCCATAGATCATACTCATATATGCACCACCAGCATTGGCAATATGTAGACCATCCTTTGTATTATGATGTAAATTATCTAGGTCTAAGCGAATCGTTTTCATGAAAAATTGATAGGCTTTTTCTGCTTTATGTAACTTTGCAGCCATAATGCTATGTACACACGGTGACAAACTAGAATCGTGTGTCGTTAGCCGTTCATAATAATCATAGGACCGATTCATTATTTCTTCTGAAACATGGTCAAGTAAAAAATAAGCTAAGACCGTATCTGCCTGTTTTAAGACACGATATCTATAAATCGTTAATGGATGATAATGCAACAATAATGGATACTTGTTTTGTGGCGTATTCTCAAAATCCCAGTCCGCTTTATCCTTAAAGGTATCATCTTGCCAGTAAATTCCAAGTTCTTCTGAATAAGGCAAGTACATATGTTTATATGCCCTTTCCATCTCAGATATTTCTGCTTCATCTATAGAAAGTTGCTTTTGCATCTTACGATACCACTCTGTATCTGTTTCGCCAAATTCCCTAGTTAATTTACAGACCCAATACATATGGTATTTTGCCATAGAGTTTGTATAATAATTATTGTTAACAATAGCTGTATATTCGTCCGGACCTGTAACAGCCGGTATTTTAAATTGGCCTTTGTCATCAAAGTGACCGATTTCCAACCATATTCTAGCTGTTTCTAGAATAACTTCATAACCTATTTGTTTCATGAACTCAATATCTTTTGAAAATAAATAATATTGAATATAGGCATATGCAACATCTGCATTAATATGATATTGAGCACTTCCGGCTGGAAAATATGCAGAGCACTCTGTTCCGGATATAGTTCTCCATGGAATTTTAGCTCCTTTTTTATGTCCCATCATTAAGGCTCGATCTCTAGCTAAATCCAATGTTTGATATCTAAACGATAATAAATTCTTTGCAATATCCGGATGTGTAAGTATGAAAAATGGCAGCATATAAATCTCAGTATCCCAGAAATAATGTCCCTCATAGCCTTCTCCACTCAATCCTTTAGCAGAAATATTTGAAAAGGCATCTCTTCCTGCAGATGCATACAACTGATATGCGCTATAATTTAGTGCTTCTTCAACCGAAGCATCGCCATCAACTTCAATCTTAGCAACTTTCCAAAATTTCTCCAAATGGCTTTTTTGTATATCAAACCAATATTGACTTGATTTTTCAATTGCTTCTTTCAAAATTTGTAACCCTTCGTTTTCAGGGTCTTTTGACCGGATGCTATCGACATAAACGAGAAATTTCGAAAAGGTAAACGTCTCTTCTTTTTGAATCGAATCATGCTTGAAGGCAACAATAATATTCTCTTTGACTTCATATTCAACATCAATATCATGCCCCATGGTCGCTGTCACCTTCAAACCGGACTGTTTTGTTGTGCTTGTTACCTGTGCAAAATTTCTATCGCGTACACCAACATTGTCTACATAGAGCCATCTTGCTTGTTCCGATGAAACTCTCGGATCATCTTCATCCGCAAAATTAAATACATTTCCATCAAGGGTTGATAAAATCGAAATATCTCCTGAATAATTCACCGAAGTAACTGCATATTCAATGATGGCAAGTTCTAACTGTTCAAACGATGTCATCTTACGAATCTTAATCAAGAGATGATGCCCTTTGGGTGAAACCCAATCAATGCTCCGTTCATTATAACCTTCCCAAATATCTAGTTTTCTGTCAAAAGATAACACTTCTCCTTCAAACAAGGAAAACTCATCATCATCAATGCGTATAACAATCGTCTGACCATCGATGATATTCAACATCTTTTGGGCAGTTTTGGGAAATCCATAGGCACTTTCTCCATAGTTAATCACGACATCTTCATAAAATCCATTGATATATGTTCCGCGTATTGTTTGAAAATGATTCGGATACCCTTCTTCAAAATTTCCACGCAAGCCAAGATATCCGTTACCAACAAATAGCAAACTTTCATCAACGAGTAACTGTTCATTTGTCAACCTTGAATTCTTCATAAGCATTCTCCAAACTTCATCTCAAACATTTATAGCTTCCTTTACTTAATCGACCCTGATACCATTCCTTTAATGATGTGTTTTTGCGCCAATAAGAATGCAATAATAATCGGAATCGCAGCCATTAACACAGCCGTCATAATTAAATCCCATTTTTTTACAAAAGATCCTGCAAAAGCTGCAATCGCTAGCGGTATTGTTTGTACATCTTGACCGATTCCAAGAATCAATGACGGCAACAAGAAATCATTCCATATCCATATGCCATTTAATATAATGACCGTAACAAAAATAGGTTTTAGAATTGGGAGTATAATTTTAAAAAATGTTTGTGGTTTCGTACATCCGTCAATCGTCGATGCTTCTTCCAGTTCTAAAGGCACTGATTTAATAAATCCATGGAACATAAATACAGATAAGGGGGCTCCAAATCCAATATAAGCAAAAATCATACCATGATAGGTTCGAAGCATTCGAAGTCCAATTGCTTCATAAATCATTCTAAAGAGTGCAACTAATGGAAACATAACCACTTGAAACGGAATGATTAAACCACTCAAAAAGAGTAAGAAAATAAATCCGGACATTTTTGTTTTTGTACGAACGAGAACCCAAGCAGCCATTGCCGAAAAAACAGAAATTGTGAGTAGCGAACCTGTTGTAATTACAACTGATGAAAATACGCTCTTTGAATATTCTATACTTGGACGACTCCATATATCTGCCATATTCCTAAACAATTGTCCCCATCGATTTGGTAATGCAATTGGATCTGTTATTATCTCTAAAGAGGCTTTTGCTGCATTGATAACAACAATAAAGAACGGAAACATGGCAAACAAAAACATAATAAGTGTAACTATTGTCAATACAATATTAAGAACTCTTTGTTTTTTAAACATTATATTTCCACCTCTTTCTTTTTATTATAATGTACTTGTGCCATCGACATTACCGATAAAATCAAGAAAAATACAATGGCTCTTGCTTGTCCTTCGGCCATATTATTAAATTTAAACGCCACGTTATAAATATGCATTGATAACAATTCCGTTGAGTTTACTATCTCACCGTTAAAAGTTGCCGACGGTCCTCCATTGGTTAAAGCAACAATAATATCATATTGCTTAAATGAATTTACCAGTGTGAGAAATGACGTAATTGTAAAGGCTTGAGCTATCATAGGAAGAGTAATACTTTTGAAGCGATGCCAATAGTTAGCACCATCAATCTGGCTTGCTTCAATGAGTTCTTGGGGCACATTCAGTAACGCAGCCACATAGATCATCATAATATATCCCGCATATTGCCATGTAAATGCCATAATCAAGCCCATTAAAGCTAAGTTGGGATCTGCCAATATCAAAACTTCTTCTAATGCAGATGAGCCTACTAATGTACCAATAGCCGGAACAACACTTTTAAAAATAAATTGCCAAATATAACCTAACACAAGTCCGCCAATAAGATTGGGAACAAAAAAACCTGCTCGATAAAATGTTTTGAATTTTACTTCCCGTGTCACTAGAATAGCTAAAATCATTGCAATACCATTTACTGTAATAACACTAATAAATGTAAAAAGAAATGTTCTTAAAAACGAATATTGAAAAGCTTTATTTGAAAGCATATTTTTATAGTTTTCAAACCCAATCCAATTGATTTCCAGGCCTGCTACTGCTGTCCAATCTGTCATTGAATAATAAATTCCCATCATAAACGGAATAATAACAACAACACTAAAAGCAAATAACGCAGGTGCCAGAAAGCCCCAAAAGACAACCTTATCCTTAGTATATTTATTCATATTATACTCCTTTACGAGTCATACTAATGTAATCGATACATGATAGATTCAAGGGATGTGAGAAATCCCACATCCCTATTTATATTTTTGGAATAATCGAAAGTATTATTGTATCGCTTCAATCTGTTGTACAAGTTGACCGATAAACTCTTCTTTTGTTAAATCGCCTTTTGCAAAGCTCTCATAAATCGGTCCTAATGTATTCATTCCGAAGCCATCCGGCATATCATTTTGCAACCAAGTATATGAACCTTCCGGTTTTTGTAACCATTCTGCCGCGCTTGCTGATAAGGGTGTATCCGGAGTCAATGTAACATTGGTAAATGCCGGCACCATCTTTGCCTGATTAACCATATAGTCGTGTCCCGCTTGACTTGTTGCCATATAATTCAAAAACGCATTCGCTGCTTCTTTATTCTCACTGTCACTATTAATAACGTAGAATGAGGGTGCACCGATAAAGATTGCATTATGTTCTCCTTTTACACTTGCATGTGGAGCAAATCCCATAGGGAACTCTATTTGATTTTCTACCAACCACGGATCAATCCAGTTTCCTTGATGAATAAATACGGATTTTCCTGTTCCAAACTGACCTACTTGTGCATCATAGTTACCAGTTATTAATACAGCTTCATCTGCATATTCAAACAACAATTCAACCCAATCTGCATATTCAGTTAAACGGGCAACATCTGCTTCCCCATTATTTAACATGTCGAGTACTGTTGTATCACCATATGGTAATCCAGCTGATAAATATCCGTTAAAGTTATGTAATCCTGTTACCCAACGCATATCCGGACCGGCTGCCATGGCAACAACTGAATCAATACCTAATTCATCTTTCATACCGTCGATTTTTTCAAACGCAGTACGATAGGCCTCTTGAGATGTTAATGTTGCAGAATCAATTCCTGCTTGGCTTAGTAAATCTTCATTATAGGCCATCCCCCATGCTTCAACGGCAACAGGGAATCCATAAACAACGCCGTCAACAATAAATTCAAGACTTGTTAAGTCCATCCACTCTTGATCTTCATATGGCTCAAGTTTTGATGACCAGGTATTATAACCACCCATACCTTCAATAACAAAAATATCCGGTTGTCGGTCGGATTGGAATTCAGCCTTTAGATTTTCTGCATATGGTGAATCACCACCGGATGTTTTCACATCAACTTTAATCCCTGTTTCTTCTTCGTATGCAGTTGCAAACGCCATAAGTTGTTCACCAATTTCCACTTTGTTTTGGTAAATAACAACCGATTCTTCAACTTTTCCGCCACATCCTGCAAATGCTAAGACTACCAAACTCATAACCATAAGTAACGATAAAACTTTTTTCATAATACATCCTCCTTTATACATAATTGCTTTTTGTGTATTTCCAACAATATGATACTATGATTTTCTTTGTTTCAAGGATTATTTTACATTCAACAATCCTTATGTATTAAATTATATTCATTTTTCTATATTATTTCTTATGTAATTCTGTTATAATTTGTATATATCTTATATGAAATGAGGGATTGAATGAATCGTTCACTAATCAAAGAAAAACTTAAAAATATGGATATCGAATATAAACATCCTCCGTATTTTTTAGAAGCAAAACTATTAAGTGAAATCAGCTTAGGATTACTTTCCGAAGCTTTAACCACTCTAACTCAAATCAATGGATTAGAACGAGCGTCGCTCTCATCGAATTCACTTCGTTCCACAAAGAATTCGATGATTGCTTCGTGCACGATTTTCACTCGAGCAATTATTCGCGCCGGAGTTACACCTGAAGACGCTTTTGATTTAAGTGATATTTTTATAAAAAAAATAGAAACATTTCAAGATAACAACTATTTAGAAGCATTTGAATATGAAATGGTCAAGGAGTTTGTTGGCTTGGTCAATGAGAATAAAACACTTCACTACTCCCAATCAATTTCAAAAGTCATTCGTTATATTTCTGAAAATGCCACCTCAAAAATCACTGTGACAGAGTTAGCCAAATTAACCCATTTATCCGCCGATTATTTATCTAACCTTTTTCATAAAGAAGTCGGGATTTCTATTAGCGCATATATTCAAGAGCGAAAAATTGCAATTGCAAAGAATTTTTTAGAGTTTTCTCCATTAAAAATTACAGACATCGCTTATGTTTTAGATTATTGCAACTCTGCTTATTTCTCAAACGTCTTTAAAAAACAAACAGGTATGAGCCCTGCCGAGTATCGCAGAAATCATACCTAAACATTATTATATTGTTTTTTCTTGCAAAATGACGAAAGATGATATAGAATAAGGGTAGTTTAGAGGGAGTAACTTGCCTGAGGGTACCAACGTCGTCATTACGGATAATAGATCCCGGCTTTGGTGACAGAGATTTGTTTAGTGAGACTCTACAGCTTTTAAAGTTGTAGAGTTTTTTTATGTTTACATTTAAAGGAGAGAGCATTATGGATATTATTTTACTTATTATTGGTTTTTTATTACTCATCAAGGGAGCTGATTTTTTTGTTGATGGCGCCGCCTCGATTGCTAGGCGATTCAATATTTCTACAATGGTTATCGGTTTGACTTTAGTCGCTTTTGGAACGAGTGCGCCCGAGCTTGCTGTTAGCATTAATGCGGCTATCGACCAATCGAACGGTCTTGTCTTTGGTAATGTTATCGGATCAAATATCCTAAATATTTTATTTGTTTTAGGCTTATCCGCTGCTATTACGCCAATAAGAATACGCCTAAAAACCATCTTAAAAGAAATGCCTTTTGCAATTATTGCTACGGTAGCCGTTCTTATTATGGCGCTTGATTTTTCTATTGATCAGACACCAAATATTATCTCCAGAATCGATGGAATTTTACTCCTTATCCTATTTGCCATTTACTTTTACTCCATGATCGAGATTATCGTTCTTGGTAAAGAGGACGGTACTTTCGAAGAAATTACCGAAATGCCTCTTCCCCGTAGCATCCTATTAACCTTTATTGGTATGGGCGCTATCATTTGGGGTTCAGACTTAACCGTAACCGGAGCCGTCGGAATTGCAAGAGCATTTGGACTGTCTGAAGTTATCATTGGATTAACCATCGTAGCTATCGGGACTTCATTACCCGAGCTCATAACTTCTGTCGTTGCTGCCCGAAAAGGTGAAAATGATATTGCCGTCGGCAATATCATCGGTTCAAATATCTTTAACCTCTTACTTGTTCTGGGTGTTTCCTCTGTTATTAACCCAATTGTCATCGACCAGTCCAGCATCCTAGATCTAAGCATACTTACTCTTGCTATGATTGTAATTCTTCCCATCATGTACACCGGCAAAAAGATTACACGTCCGGAAGGGATATTCATGACGTTGGCTTATATTGCTTATATGATTTCATTAATATTTCGAATATTTGTCTAGCTGTTTAAGATAAACCAAAAAAATTCTTAACCCGTTGAACCCAAGATGTTTTTTTATTTGGAACCTGAATCATCGAATCTGATTTGATTGGCTCAGGTTTATTTTTATGAATAATTTCTACCGAAATTTTAGGTACATACTTCTCAACCTGTTTTTCGATATGTTTTTCTACACGATGAATTTTATTAATAACTTCTTTATTTTGCTTGGTTTTAGCCATCGAATTCGATGAAGCTGTTTTTGCCGGTTTAGATAGAGCCGGTGCGTGAACCGGTAATTCCCGCTCTTCAATAAGTCTTCCCACATGTTCTTCGATTTCATACAAGGACATAAGGTCATCTGCAGTGACTAAGGATATAGCTTTTCCACTATTGCCTGCTCGTCCTGTTCGTCCGATTCGATGCACATAGCTATCTTTTTCAACCGGTATATCATAATTAATCACATGGCTTAGCTCATCAACATGTATCCCTCTTGCTGCAACATCTGTTGCTACAAGAACTTGAATTTTTCCTTTTTTTAATTTTTGTATTGTTTTCAACCGTTTACTTTGACTAATGGCACCATGTAAAGATTCCACATTAAATCCGCCTTTTGCCAAATATTGTTGCACGCGATCAACTTCTCTTCGCATATTACAAAAGACGATAACCCCCGTCGGCTTTTCAGAACGAAGAATTCGTGATAACTGGTTTCGTTTTTCATTTTTTTCTACACGATAGTAGATTTGCTCAATACTGTCAACCGTTTTTGTCTCTGATTCTAATTCAATCGTTATCGGATTATCCATATACTTTCGACAGATCTTTTGGATTTCAACCGGCATTGTGGCAGAAAAGAGTAAGGTTGTACGGTTTGTAGGAAGATGTTTAATAATCTTAACAATCTGATCGTAAAAACCCATATCAAGCATTCGGTCACCTTCATCTAAGACCAAAAAATCAATATGTTTTGTCTTTAATGTCCCACGTTCCATATGGTCAAATACGCGTCCTGGTGTACCAGTTACAATATGCGCACCTTTTTTGAGTTGTTCAATTTCCGTCTGCATATTATGCTGTCCGTATATCGCTGTTGAGATAACCTTGGTAGATTTTGCAATCAAACTGATCTCTTTATCTACTTGTACTGCAAGCTCTCGCGTCGGTGATAATATAAGCGCTTGTGTTTCTTTTAAATCTACCTTCATGTTTTGGATAATCGGCATACCAAATGCACCGGTTTTTCCACTCCCTGTTTTTGACCGTACAATCAAGTCCTTCTTATTTAGTATAAAGGGAATACTTTCTTTTTGAACGATTGTCGGCTCTTCGAATCCCATATTCGTAATCCCCTCAATGATTTGATCGGATACGCCTAATGCCTTAAATTGATTTTCCATATGCACCTTCCTTGAATCTATTTTTTCTATTTTATGCCTTGCTTTGCAATAATGTCTAATCCCAAGCCTACGCTTGCTAAAGGATTTATTGCTTTCACAATTTCCACACCCGTTTTTTCATTTATGAACTGGTCCATCCCCGTCAATATACTTCCGCCTCCAGTAAGCATAATCCCATCTAAGGATATATCTGATGCAAGCTCTCCAGGGGTTTTCTCAAGTACACCTAAAATAGAATCCATGATTTGACCGGCTACTGTTTTAAATACTTGGACCGTTTCATTTCTACTTATTTCAATACTTTTGGGCAATCCGGATACTAAGTCTCTGCCCGTTATAGATATTTTTTTATTTTCTTCATCGGGATATAAGGACCCAATTGTCACTTTTAGATTTTCGGCCGTTTTGTCGCCAATAAGAAGATTATAACTATTTCTTATGTATCGAATAATAGCTTCATCAAAATCATTGCCTGCTACTTTCAATGATGTACTAAGAACGATACCTCCAAGTGATATCACCGCAACATCGGTCGTTCCGCCTCCAATGTCAACAAGCATACGCCCAACTGGTTCTCCTATGCTCAAGCCACTTCCAATTGCTGCAGCAATTGGCTCATCGACAACCGTGACCTTTCCCGCACCGGATTGATAAGCCACGTCTTCAACGGCTTTTTTTTCGACTTCAGATCCACCACTAGGCGCACATATAATGACGCGTGGTTTTGATTTTCGATTAATTCCAATTTTTTTAAATAGAAACTCAATCAATTTTTGCGCTGAATCAAAGTCTGAAATAACGCCTTGTGAAAGAGGATGTATCGCTTCAATATTGTCCGTTGTTCGTCCCACCATATCTTTCGCTTCTTGTCCCGCTGTTAAGCAACGCTTCGTTTTTCGGTCAATAGCAATGACTGTCGGTTCATTATATACTAATCCCTTTTTTGAGTCATATACTAAAGTATTTGTGGTTCCAAGATCTATCGCTATTTTCTGATTAAACATACTATTTCCTTTCCAAATGTTACTATCATTATATATTAGTATTCAAATAATATCGTCCACACCTATTTTAGCATCTTTTTCCAAATTAACCAATCACTATTCAAAAAATCCGCCAAAAAGACTAGAATACTTTGATATTTTCCAAAGATTCTAGCCTATTTTTTTGGCATTAAATAATATGTTTACCTATTTATTGCCAAGCAGTGGTTCCATATTCGTCCACATTATTTTCATCAATGAATATAACATCAACAAATATTTCTTTTTCTACATCTCCGCCTTCTAGCAAGGTATACGCTACTTCAGCTGCTGTTTTACCGATTGTGATTGGTGACTGAGCAGCTGTTGCCGTCATTTTTCCATCTAGTATCATCTGTTTTGCTTCCGGCGCACCATCTACTCCGTAGATTAAAACACCTTCTTCTCTTTTTGCTGATAGCAAAGCTGCCAATGCTCCCATAGCTGTCGGATCATTCAAGGCCATTACAACATCTATTTCAGGATTAGCCTGAATAATGTTCTCCATAACCGGCATAGCTTGTTCAAGTTGCCCCTCAGATGATTGTTGTGCTACGATTTCATATTGATCCATACCTGCAATTGTATCAATAAATCCTTGTGTACGGTCAATTGCTGATTTTGCGGTTGGATGTTCTAATACGACGATTTTAGCAGAATCCAACTTACTCATCATATCTTGTGCACAAATAACGCCTGCATTGTAATTATCAGATGCAATGATTGATGATACTAATTCTGTATCATATACCGGTGCATCGACGTTGATAATAGGTACTCCGGCTTTTTCTGCTGCCTCAAGGGCCGGGCGGATACCTTTCCAGTCTGCGGGATTAACAAATATTGCATCAACCCCCTGTGCAATTAAATCTTCAATTTGACTCACTTGTTTGTTTGGATCCAAAGCAGGGTCTAATGCAATTAAGACGTCGTCATTGGCTTCAACAACATCTTTTATACCATTGTTTAATGCGACAAAAAAAGGATTATTTAATGTCATGTAGGTTGCACCAAATGTATAAGTCTTGTCTTCTTGCTCAACATCTTGTTCTGTTTGTTCTGCATCCGTTTGTGCCACCTCAGCTGTTTTGGCATCGTTATTCCCCGCCGCCTCTGTTCTTTACTGTCTTGTGAACAACCTGCAAACAATCCTACTGTTAATAATACTACCATGAATGCTGCGACTACTTTTGTTTTCATAATTTCCCTCCATTTTCATATTGTACAACGTTTCGTTGCCATTTTATATATTAATGTCATATTAATATCAAGCATTTTTTTGATTCAAACTTTTCTTTTTCTTCGTCATGTCAAAGTAAACAGCTACTAGAATTACTACACCTTTAACTATAAGTTGCCAAAAGGAATTTACATTAAGTAAGTTTAGACCGTTATTTAAAACTGCAATAACTAAAACACCTATAAGCGTTCCACCTATTCTTCCAATCCCACCTGTAAAACTTGTTCCTCCTAATACCGCTGCAGCTATTGCATCCATTTCATAACCACTTCCCACTGAAGGTTGACCGGAATACATTCTTGCACAAAGAACTATACCTGTAAATCCGGCTAAAAATCCGATAAGTGTATGCACGAAAATCTGGATATTTCCTATTTTTATACCGGAAAATCTTGCTGCATCTATATTGCCGCCAAGAGCATATATATGTCTTCCCAATTTTGTTTTTGACAAAACATATCCCACACCCAGCATTAATATTAATGAATAAATAATCGGTAATGGCATAAATCCTAAATATCCATTGCCAAGAAAATTAAACTGATCATGCATCACTCGTATGGGCATTCCACCTGTATATACATAAGCGATTCCACGTGCTATTTGCATCATCGCCAACGTTACAATAAATGGTGGCATCCCTGTTTTAGCAATAATTTTTCCATTAACAAATCCTAAAAATGTACCTAAACTTAATCCGATTAATACAGCCGGCGCTACAGGAATATTATTGATGGCTATAAGTCCGGCTGTTACCGTTCCACTTAATCCTAATATGGATCCAACTGACAAATCGATACCGCCAATAATGAGAGCTAGTGTCATTCCTACTGCTAAGTTTGCATTTACAGAAGCTTGTCTCAACACATTTAATATATTATCTTTGGTAAAAAAAGCATCTGAAATTATTGACAATACCACACAAAGCGTTACAAAGCCGACTAATATTCCGGCATTATCCTTAATATATTTTTTTACGACATTTATAATTTTATCGAATATGTTAAACTCTTTTTCTTTTTTAATTACCTCAGCTTGCATTTTTACTTATTCCTCCTGTCGCGAGTTGCATTATTTGTTCTTGATCAAGTTCATCTCGTTCTAATTCACCCATTATATGACCCTCACGCATAACAATAACACGGTCACTCATATTAATAATTTCCGGTAGCTCCGATGAAATCATAATGATTCCAACGCCTTCTTCTGCTAAGCGATTGATTATAGAATATATTTCAGCTTTTGCTCCTACATCAACGCCACGAGTGGGTTCATCGAGTATCAATACCTTTGGTTTTGTTGCTAACCACTTTGCAATAACAATTTTTTGCTGATTACCTCCGCTTAAATTGTTTGCTAATTGCCGGGTGTTTGGCGTCTTAATCGATAGATGTTTAATGTAGTAGTCATTCAACTCAGTTTCCTTCTTCTCGTTAATGGACATACCTTCTATGACTTGATCTAAAACCGGTAAGCTAATATTAAATCCGAC
This sequence comes from uncultured Eubacteriales bacterium, assembly GCA_964627665.1. Taxonomy (GTDB): domain Bacteria; phylum Bacillota; class Clostridia; order Lachnospirales; family Vallitaleaceae; genus UBA1351. The sequence continues at coordinate 60,031 of CAZVKG010000009.1, forward strand.
TGAATTGATTAAAACCAATCCTTCTTCTTTTCTGTTTTCCGGCACTAGTGCAATTCCATGCTTCATCGCATCCAATGGATTATGGATTTGTACCAACTTGCCCTCAACAAATATTTCTCCTTCATCAATCGCATCAATTCCAAAAATCATTCTAGCCAACTCAGTTCTACCTGCACCAACTAATCCGGCGATTCCTAATATTTCTCCCTGTTTAACGTTTATATTGGCCTGATATACATTTTTGTTTTTTAGATTTTTCAACTCTAATACTGTCTTTCCCACAATATGTCTTGTTTTTGAGTATAAATTTTCTAAGTCCCTTCCTACCATTAATTTGATCAGGTGTTCTTTTGTCGTTTCTTTTGTTTGGACTGTATCAATATATTCACCATCTCGCATGACTGTAACACGATCAGACACACGAAAAATTTCTTCCATGCGATGGGAAATATATATAATGCTTATATTCTTTTTCTTTAATTTTTCAATTGTGTCAAAAAGCATATCAACTTCTTTGTTGGTTAAGGAGGCTGTTGGCTCATCCATAATAATAATCTCTGATTCAAACAGTAGCGCTTTTGCAATTTCTACCATTTGTTGTTGTGCAATACTAAGATATGCCACAATTTCTTGTGCATCGATATTTAACCCAAGCTGATTCAATAATGCCTGCGTCTGTTCATCCATTGACTTAGCATTAACCTTTCTTGAAAAATCTTTGACCTCTTCGCGACCTAGATAAAAATTTTCCGAAACAGTCATATATGGAACCAAACAGATTTCTTGATGAATAACACTGATTCCTTTTGCTTGTGAATCAAATACACTGTTGATTTCACAGGGTTTACCTCGATGAATTATTTCACCTTCATCCGGTTGATGAATTCCCGCTAATACTTTGATTAATGTTGATTTTCCAGCTCCATTTTCACCTAATAAAGCATGTACCTCTCCGGCCATGATATCGAGTTGGACACCTTTTAATGCATGTACGCCAGGAAATCGTTTATGAATATTACGCATTTTTAATAACGGTTCTGACATTTGGTTCACACCTTCCTATACTTTCTATTCACTTGAGATAATCTTAGTATATAAGTATTGAAGGAATTATATAATTGTATTTTGTCATTAATGGCCACTAACATTTGTCATCGTCTACATGTATTTTGCACACAAAAAAAACTTAGATTATTTTCTAAGTTTTTTTTACTTTTTTAATGTATTTCGCTGATAATCTCATTAACTCCAGAACGAATATCGCGAATAATGTCTTGTGTGTTTTCATCTTGATATATACCAAGATCAACTCTAATATCCATCAATTTCTTTATTTTATTAAACTCTTTATAGCTAGGGTCTACGACACTACTTTCAATAATGGTTTCTAGAAACAATGCATCCAGTACTGTTTCCTCTTCATTTCCCTCTGCATATATATCCTCAACAACTTGCGGTCTACTTGGCATCGCGTAGGTATACTTCCATACATTTTTTTGTACCCGCTCGTCATTGACTAAGTATTTGAGGAATTGCCATGCACTTTCTTTATCTTTACTTCGCTTGCTCATACCTAATTGTACCGAGTATAATTTTGAAGCACTACTATAATCATCGATTTTAGGAAAGGGAATTGCTTCCCAATTAAAATCCAAGTATTTTTTTACGCGGTATGGATACGGTTTATATGCACGAAACTCGGCAAGTGAGAAGGTTTTAAACGCGACTTGTCCTTGATCAAAGTCCGTAGCATTGACAATTTGTCCTGCATTCAATTGATGAAAAGCCTTCATTTGATCGATGGCGTTAGCCAATGTATCTTCATTATATAATTTGCGAACACTATTTCCTTTATTAAACTGTTCTCCCAAGCCATAATATATATGTTCCCATCGATAACCTTGTAGTCCAAATTGATCTAAATAGCCGTCTTGATTATTATCCAGTGTTATACGCTTTGAAATATCATAAAGTTCTTTAACTGACCAATCAGAGCGTGGTTTTTGAATTTCGTTGTTTTCCAGTAGTGTTGTATTCATAATCATAAAGGTAGGTACAACCTGCATTGGAATGCAATACTGTTTCCCATCATATTGTCCTGCATTCCAAGCTTTTTCATAAAACTCCGATTTATGAATTGATGGATCCTCTTTGATTTGACTCTCTAAATTTTCAAGCATTCCAATAGATGCAAATGTACTAAAATCCTCTTCTAAAACAATAAACACATCCGGTTCAGTCCCTGAAAGTATTTGTTGTGCCAACCATTCCGAATAATCCTCCATTAAAGTTCCGCTGCGATATTCAATACGAATATTCGGATGTTCTTTTTCAAAATCTTCAATGGCTTCATCATATATTTTATACACATCTACTTGTGGGACTCCCCAAGCATTTCCTGAATATATTCCCAGTGAAATAATCTGCTCATTCCTATTTTGATAAATTGTAATACATATAATTATAGACACAATTATTGTGCCAATGATTAGGTATCGATGGCGTTTTAGCATTTTAAAACCTCTAGTCTTCAATAGTTCTTACCATTATACTTGATTGAATAGCAAAGATTGCTATTTGTGTTCGATCTCTTAACTCCAATTTTTTCAATATACTACTGATATAGTTACGTACTGTCCCTTCCGTAAAGTTTAACTTATCTGATATCTCTTTGTTCGACATCCCCTGTCCAATATGTTGAATAATTTTCAACTCGTTTTTGTTTAATTCATTTAATTCTTCTTCTTGAATATTAAATTGAATATCTGCTTTAGCCATTTGCGAAAACAATTCTAATACTTTACTTCCAATGCTCGATTCTAAAGAAGCACCACCAGAAACGACGGTTTCAATCGATTTTACTAGCTCATCAAGCTTAACCCCTTTTAACAAAAACCCATTCGCACCATTTTTTAATGCATCATAAATATATTGATCATCATCAAATGTCGTTAAGATCAATACTTTCGTTTCGGCGGAATATTCTTTGATGATTTTCATGCTTTCAATACCGTCCATGCCGGGCATACGAATATCCATTAACACAATGTCCGGCTTATTGGTTCGTACTTGCCGTATGGCTTCTTGTCCATTTTCTGCCGTTCCTATCACCGATATATTGGGTCGTCCCCCTAGCATAAATGCCAAACTTTCTCGAATTATTTCTTGGTCGTCTACAATCAATACTTTAATCATATGCAGTCCCCCATCTTATTGGTATATCAATATTAACAGTAAAACCCCTCGGTTTTTGCGGACCGTAACTAACCGTTCCACTAAGCATATTGACTCTTTCTTCTATATGTGTTAAGCCAAAACCCTTATTGATCTTTTCGCAACCATTACCATTATCTTGAATTATAATCTGTACATTATGTCCTATAAAAGAGATGTCTACCTCAATCCGAGTGGCTTTACCATGGCGTATTGCATTTGTAATCGTTTCTTGAATAATCCGGTAAATTGTTTCTTCTTCATCCTGCTTCATTTTTAAGACCGTACCATGAATCATCAGTTCAACAACAACAGGTGTACATTCGTTAATATCTGTAATCAATTTCTTAATTGCCGGAATTAAATCATATTTTGATAATGAGTCGATTTTTAATTCTCTTACGGACCGTCTGACATCAATCAGTCCTTTCCTAGATAGTTCCAATAAATTGTTCAATTGTTTTTGGGCTAATATTGGATTTGAATCAACCATACTTATGCATGCTTCAATACCTGTCGTTAAGCTCGTTAACGAATGTCCTAATATATCATGTATTTCTCTTGCCAGTCGATTTCTTTCTTTCATTTTAACGTTATTGGCACTTTCCTTCGCATATTCACGAAGACGTAAATTAGCCAACTCAAGTTCTGTTGCTGTGGTTTTTAATTGGGTGTTTAATTGTCGAATTTCTGTATTCTCATGAATTTTATTTTGCAGTAAAAAGAAAATAAATAGGATAAAACCTATATCATTTAAGGAAATCAATATATTTTTTGCCCCCTGAATATAGAATCGTGATTCATTTGAATAGTAATTTATATATTCATTAATCGAAAAAACACTTAGGCGATTAGACAATATGTCATAGTCTAAAAAGATATATAATAGTAGCATCAAGCCTAGTAAAGCTATACGATGAATATTCTTCTTTGAATAATATAGAATGTTTGTAATGAGCAATAAAAAAATTCCTCGATAACTAAAGTTTAGATAAAACACAATAGTAATCGCCAGCAAAATATCAATAATGAGAAATACGATAATCCACATTGACTCATTGTCTATTAATTTCCCTTTAATAATATTTGATAAACCTAATAAAAACATATAAATCGTTGCATATACCGGAATTTTCCAAGGAATCATCGGTAGATATTGTGCTTTTTCTATAAATTCTCTCGCTTGATAACTATTACATATTTCGTTTGTGGTGGAAACAATTACAAATGAAAAAAACAATATAATAATTACATTGATTAAATAATTTAATTTCTTGACGATCACTATTTTAGTCATAATATCCTCATTACTTTATTGCTAGCCTCGTATGCCTTCACTATTCATTATTAATAAAATACGTAAGGGTTTCAATTCCCATTTGTCACTAATCATACATGACAATTGTCATTTGCACAATAAAAAAACTCCTGTATTATAGGAGTTTTTTATTGTTGACTACCACAATTGATGAACTTCTGAACGTATAAGTTCATTATATATTTCTTGAACTTTGACCATGATTTCATCAGATAAGGACTCTATCTTTGAACTGTTGGTATTTTGTCTTACCTGGTCGGGATTTTTCCCCCCCGGGATAACACAACTTACATCCGGATTCATTAGAATCCACTTCAATGCGAATTGCGCCATAGATATATGTTCCGGCTTAATTTTCATCAATCTATCCACAACCTCAAGACCAATATCATAAGGAACACCTGAAAAAGTTTCTCCTTTATCAAAGGCTTCTCCATGACGGTTAAACGCACGATGATCATCTTTTGCAAATGTTGTTTGCGGTGTCATCTTACCTGTTAACATACCACTCGCTAAAGGAACACGCGCGATAACACCTACATTGTTCTCTCTCGCTTTTGGAAAAAATTCTTCCTCTGGTTTTAATCGAAACATATTGTAAATAATCTGTACAGTTGCCAAATGTTCGTATTCCATAGCGCGTAGTGCCTCTGATACTTTTTCTACACTGACACCATAATGTGCGATTTTACCTTCTTTAACCAATTGATCTAAGCCGTAAAATAGCTCTTGATCATCATAAACTTCTGATGGAGGGCAATGCAATTGCAATAAGTCGACGCGCTCAACATCAAGGTTGGTCAAACTACGTTCTAAGAATTTGCGAATATTATCTATTGTATATCCGGATGCAACATGAGGATCAAGTCGTCGACCGGCCTTTGTTGCAATGTAGATTTTATCCTTATGACTATTTGCGAGTTTGCCAAGTAACTTTTCACTTCGTCCGTCTCCATAAACATCTGCAGTATCAAAGAAGTTCACTCCTTGATCAATGGCTTCCTGAAGCGCCTTCATACTAGTCTCATCTTCCACCGGCCCCCATGTTCCACCAATAGCCCAAGAGCCGAAAGATACTTCGGATATTTCGTATCCTGTTTTACCTAAGATTCTATACTTCATATATTCACTCTCCTTAATTAAAATTATATTGAGTTACAATAGGTTCTCTCTTTTGTGTTACATCTTGGAAATATTCATAGTAGGAAATACCTAAAAACGATCCGGAGATGTTTACTAAATTATCAAATCCCAATCCTTGTAAAGCCATAATTGCATTATAGCTTCTTTGTGATGAACGACAATGTAAGTAAACCACTTGATCTTTAGGGATTTCATTAGCCCGTTCTCGAAGTTCACTTAAGGGAATATTTATTGCATTTTTAAGATGTCCATAGGCGTATTCACCTTTTTCTCGAACGTCGATAATTACTGCATTTTTTTCAACAAGTTCACGTACTTTGTACACCGGAACTTGCTTAATCACCCCATCTAAAACATTTAGAGCAACTAGGGCCGCAAAATTTACAACATCTTTTGCTGTACCAAATAGAGGGGCATAACATAGTTCAAGCTCTTTCAAATCTTCTAGGGTCCCATTCATTGTAATCATTGTTGCAATAACATCAATTCGCTTATCGACATTGCCTTTTCCGATTGCTTGAGCTCCGATAATTCGACCTGTTGGGTATTCATATAATAACTTAAAATGCATTGTATTGGCATCAGGAATCAGGCCTACTTTATCCCCCGGCATCACATAGACGAAATCATAAGCTATCCCTGCTGCATTAGCCGTTTTCTCATTAAGTCCCGTTGATGCGGCATTCAAATCAAACACACGAACAACTGACGACCCAATAACCCCTTTATTTACATTGGATTTTCCAAAGATATGATCTGCAGCTGCTCTTGCTTGTCGTTGAGCCGGACCGGCCAATGCCAAACGTGTCGGCTTATGTGTAATCCGATGAAATACTTCAATTGCATCGCCTACAGCATAGATATCCGGATCACTGGTTAAATAGTTATGATCAACTTTGATACCACCTGTTACTCCTATATCTAGATCTGCCTGCTTTGCTAATGTTGTCTCCGGAAAAACGCCAATCGACATAACCACTAATTCCGTTTCGACTTCACGACCGGAGTTAAGTTCTATGGATTTTTCTTTTATTTTTTTCACGCCATCACTAACGATTAGATTAACACCTTTATCCAGCATTTCTTTGTGTAAGATTTGTGCCATGTCAAAATCAAATGGACTCATCACTTGATCTAGCGCTTCAACTAAACTCACGTGAATGCCTGCCATGTGCATATTTTCCGCGACTTCTACACCAATGAATCCACCACCAATAACTGCGGCTTTTTTTACATTGTTTTCATCAATATATGCCTTTAACTTTTTAATATCAACAACATTTCGGACAATGAAAACATTTTTATTGTTAATGCCTTCAATAGATTGTGGTAAAATCGGATTGGCTCCCGGTGACAAAACAAGTTTGTCATATGCTTCTTCGTATGTTTCATTCGTATTTACATCTTTGACAATAATTTTCTTTTCTGAACGTTTAATCTCAATAACTTCGCTATTCACTCGTGCTTCAAGATTATATTTTTTTTTGAATTCTTCCGGATCCATCATCACTAACCAATCACTGTTTTCAACCATACCACTTAAATGATATGGCAATGAACAATTTGAAAAAGATACATGGGGTCCTCGTTCAAACATGATTACATCTGCTGTTTCATCAATTCTTCTTGCTCTTGCTGCTGCAGAAGCCCCACCGGCTACTCCACCAACAATTAAAATTCTTTTACTCATAATATCTCCTTTGTAACAAATAATTACATTGATCAATTTTTAACAATTTATAGCAACACTTTTAATATCATTATACACCAATTCTTCTTGTTTTTGTCATAATAATATATTATTATAATATTACAATCTATTATAGTAAGGAGTCCCTCATGAATATAGACTATTTAAAATCTTTTTATTATGTTGCAACACTCAATAATATCTCTAAGGCAAGTACAGTTTTACATATATCCCAACCCGGCCTAAGTCAACAACTCAAAAAACTTGAAGCCGAAATTGGACATTCTCTATTGACACGCACGTCTCAAGGCGTACTGCTCACTTCCATTGGTGAAGTTGTGTTTGAATATGCAAAATCAATCTTCCATCTGGAAAAAGATCTTCATGAGTCCATTAAGAATCTTAGCGAATCTAAAGACACCTTATCTCTTGCCGTCTGTAAAAATTTCGGTTCATTTTATCTTGCATCAAGAATACATTCTTTTAAAGAATTGTATCAAGAAGCACAAATCACCATTGATACATATTCTTCTCAAGCCGTCGTCGAAAATGTTTGCGGTCATAATTATAATATAGGCATCACTATGTTTCCTGAACTAATCAATCAACTCAATGCAAATCCTTTTTTTCAGGATCAACTAGTATTGTGTACACATCCAAGCTATGCTCCAAATCGTATTGATTTAAAGACCTTGTCAAAACTTCCACTGATTTTGCGGGAAAACACGTCCAATACCTACCAACTCATTAAGCTGTTCATTGAAAATTCGATTCTTACTTCCATGGATGCATTATCACCAATGTTTTCATGTAATTGCTCAAATATAATCAAGGAAACGCTTTTAGCCGGAATCGGTTTTAGTTTTTTGCCACTTAGCAGTGTCCAATCTGAACTACAATCAAAACATATAAAAACTATTCGGATTAAAAATGCCCCTTGTGATTTGCTGTCGTTTCAGTACGCATTTGTTCAACGCCCTCAATACGAATTAAACTATTATGAAAAAGAGTTTAAAGCATTTCTTCAATCTCTACCATCAATTGAGCCATTTTAGGCGAAAAATCATTTGCCAAATCCTCTATGCATTTTTCATCTTCTGCCTCAAAAGCTTTTTGCAGGTTTTTTGCCATATGGAACAATTCATTACAAGCTAGATTGCCTAAGCTACCTTTTATTTTGTGAATAACTTCCCGGCCTTCTTTATATTGTTTTGCAACAAGGAGTTTATCGAATTCTTCAACAAACTGTTTATTCTCTTCATAAAACATATTTATTACTTGAAGATAGAGGTCTTTGTTACCACCAAATTGTTGTATTCCTTGTTCTGCATTCAGCAAATTATTTGGCTTGACCGCTTTTTTTTCATTCTCTTTCTTCTTTTTATTGGATCTTATAATATTATAAATCGTCTCTGCAAGTTTCTCAGGTTCAAAGGGTTTCCCAATAAAATGATGCATTCCATGGTCTTCACATTTTTCTTTTACACCTTCAATCATATCGGCTGTCATCGCCACAATAGGAACATCATGCGAAATATGTCGGATTGCTTTTGCACAGTCATATCCATTCATAATCGGCATATGTAAGTCCATGAGTACAATATCGATTTTTTCTTGATGCTTTTTGTATAGTTCTATACCTTCTTTTCCGTTGTTGCCAATGACAAGCGTATACCCGACTTCTTCGAGTAGCGACTTCGCAATAAGTTGATTCGTTTGATTGTCTTCAACGAGTAATATTGTCTGTGTCTTATATTCGGTCGTGTTTAGATCCTTCGGAATATTTTTTTCGTAATTTTGACCATATAAGTCAATAATTCCATTAAAAAGAACAGATGGAATTAAAGGTTTTCCAATTCCTATATCTACACCATATTTTTCTATTTGACTAAACAAATCTTCTCTCATAACAGGAAGAAGTAGTATGATTTTCGGTAATTTTGTTAATTTTCCATCGTTTTTAATGGATAAAACAAAGTCAAAAACATCTTCCGATTGGATATCGTAATCTAATATAATTAGTTCATACATATTCTTATGTTCAATCCACAACTTTGCATCTGCTAAACTTTCCATTTTTTGGTAGTTCATGCTAAAACTCTTAAGATAACTTGCTATAATATCATTTAGGTGGGTATCACTCGAAATAATTAATGTGTGGAGACTACTTAAATTTGTCTTAATAATCTTTTCTCGATAGGTTTTTTCACGTTCTTCATCAAGCATTAATGGCAGTTCAATACGAAAGATTGAACCTTTTCCTTCTTGACTTTCAACCTCCACTGTCCCTTTCATCATTTCCACGAGATTTTTTACGATTGACAGTCCTAGACCGGTACCTCCAAATCGACGATTAATACTCGCATCTGCTTGGGTAAAAGGTTGAAACAAATGTTGAAGCTGGTCATCTGTCATCCCGATTCCACTATCTTCAATGTAAAAACAGATTTGATACATAAAGTTTTCTTCCGACTTATTCACTTCTACTGACAAATAGATATGCCCTGATTCCGTAAATTTTCCTGCATTATTTAATAGATTTAATAATATCTGTTCAATACGCTTTCCGTCACCAATAAACCAGTTTGGTAATTCCGGACTTTTATTCACCTGTAATTCTACATTGGTGTCTTGAAGTTTATATGAAATAATACTAAGTACATTTTGTATAACTGTTTCAATATTAAACGAAACATGCTCAATCTCTATTTTCCCCGCTTCTATTTTAGAAAAATCAAGCAAATCATTAACAATACCCAGCATTGTATTTGCTGCCTGGGTAATACGGTCTAAATGAATAATCTGAGTTGTTGTCGCCTGCTTGTTCTTCATAATATATGAAAGACCAATAATTGCATTTAAGGGCGTTCTAATCTCATGAGACATTCGAGCCATAAAACTCGATTTGACATGACTCGCCTTAATTAACTCTCGTTGAATCGCTTCACGCTTTTTAACTTCTTTACGTAAGCGAATAATCCAATAAGAAGATACACTTAGGCTAACGATTGCAAGAAGTGCTATTGCAAAAATAATACGCAAAAAAGGACCATAATCAACTTCGTTGGTTACACCAATCCATCGTTTGTGTATAGCTAGTTGTTCTTCTTCACTAATGGTATTTAACCCTTTATTAATAATACGAAGAAGTTCCGGCCAATCGTCTCTAACAGCAATATGTAATCCTAAGGGTTTCTCAGACTCAAATGCTATATAACGTAGATTTGTCAACCCAGTCGAACGAATCAGATGATTTGTTGTCGCTAAGTTTCCAAGATATATTTCTTCATTTCCATTAGCAACACTTGTAAGTGCCACTTCGACAGAATCATAAAGACTAAGATTTACTTCAGGTCGATTCATCAAATAACTATGATGGGAACTATTTCTTTGAACAGCAACTGTTCGTCCGGATATATCATTAATATCTTGAATGTCTTGATTATCTGACTGAGTAACCATCACACGTTTAAAGTTATAGTACTCTTTTGAAAACAGAAAGTATTCTTCTCTCTCCATTGTTTTGGATATAGCCGGAAGTAAATCAATTTCTTTATTTTTGGCAGCTTCATAGGCTTCAGGCCAAGTTAACCCTTCAACGATTTGAAATTCAACACCCAATCGTTCACTTAAAAGGTCCAAATAATCTGCAGTAATCCCTATATAGTCACCATTTTCATCTAAATATTCAAATGGCATAAATCCCGGATCAATACCGATTTTTATCGTCGAATGTTGGGCAATAAAACGTCTCTCTTCTTCTGTGAATTCTATTTGATTCGGCTCTTGGGCTACTATGATAAAACTTGAACAAATCATTATTATCACAAGATTAAATAAAAAGTATCCTCGTCGCATTCACATACCTCATTCTTCCATATGACCTTTTATAGAATCCCACACCGTATCACTGATTTCTATAAAAATTTGGACGATTTTAGGATCAAAGTGTTTTCCTGACTCTTCTTTTATCATCTCAATAGCTCTATTATGGCTATAGGCATCTTTATAGACGCGTTGACTAATTAAGGCATCGTAGACATCAATCACTGCCATTAATCGTCCTGCTAAAGGAATCGTTTCACCTTTTAATCCATTAGGATAACCGCTCCCATCATATTTTTCATGATGGGCACCAATTATTTCCATTGCTGTCTGAATAAAAGAGGGTGCAACATTATCTTCCGGTAGTTCTTTTTTTAATGCTTCAACACCATAATCGACATGTTTTTTCATGATTTCATACTCTTCATAGGTCAATTTTCCGGGTTTAAGTAAAATATGATCCGGAATCCCTACTTTTCCGATATCGTGCAGAGGTGTTGTCATAATAAGCTCATTGATGCGATCCGATGTCAAAACTTCCGCATATTCAAGCATACTCTTCATGTGATGGCACAAAATACCCATGATTAGCTGCGTTCGCTGCGTATGTCGACTGGATTCAAGATTTCGAATTTCCAGAAGTCCTACCAAAGCATTAATTGTTACATTTCGTGTGACTACAAGTTCTTGTGTTCGTTCGGATACCATACTATCTAAACGAATATTGTCCTCTTCCATGAGCTTTTGAGCCTTTTTTAATCTTAGATGAATATCAATGCGTATTCTTAAAGATTCGATATTCAAGGGTTTTCGTATATAGTCGACTGCGCCAAGCTTTAACCCCTTTATCTCATTTTCAATCTCATCTGCATTCGTTAAAATAATTGTACGAACTCCTGCTAATTTTTCATTACCTCTTATTGCTTCTAAAACTTCAAACCCATTCATATTCGGCATGTTCAAGTCTAAAATCATTAAATCAATGACTTGATTATATAGAATTTTCATTGCTTCAACGCCATCAGCTGCAACTAAAGAATCATAGTCACTTAACATATTTTGAATAATTAGTCGGTCGGTCATCGAGTCATCTACAATGAGTATTTGCATTTTTAGCCCCCTTATTAATATACTTGGCGATTATGACATTAATCGTTTCTCTCCTTCAATCTCTTGAATCGGTTTAATATCCTGTGTAATCTCTAATGTCCCTAAAAAATCTCCATTTTTGTTCCTGACAGCAAAATAACGAATTAACACATACATACTCCCCATCTTAATCCAGAAGTCTTCATAATCTTTTTGACCGGAACGCAACTGTTCGACAATTTGCTCAACAACATGAACACTTTTGGGAGGATGACAATGCTTGACCTCACGGCCGATGATTGTCTTGGGTCGATCAAAGATACGTTCTTTCCCTTGTGTAAAGTACTTCACTTTGTTATCTGCTCCCACAAAGGTCATATCTAAAGGTAATGTATTTAGAATTGAATTAATCTCATCCGGTGTCATACTTCCTGCATCAAACTGTACTTGATTACTCCCTTGCTCCTTTTGATCTGCTAACTGAGATGATATGTCAAAGTCTGTACTGATTTTAGGGTTCCACCGTTTAACTGATCCTAGTAAGGTATATCCTATTTCAGAACTGCTTTCTTCTATCGCTTTCCATTCTTCGATTTGAAGTTTTTCTAATGCCATGGGTAGCAATATTTCTTCTTCCTTAAAGATCATCTCTTGAATATGGTGGACAACTTCACGAACTGCTTGATTTAACTTTTGTAAATCAATTAAATCATGGTCTATTAGCGTATAAACATTCTTTATATAGCCACGAATTTCATCATCAACACCCCACATTACTTGTGCCGGAGCCGTTATATCGTACTTTTCCAAATAAGGGAAAAGAAGTTGTTCTTTTCGTGTGTAATGTTTGTCGATTGTTTTTAATTTATCAATGGCTCCTCTTAATAATTCTTCATGTTGCTCGGCTTTTGTTTCTGTATATCGAGCCAAGTATGGCAATATTTGTTCTTCAATCAGCTTTTCAAGAACACGATTTTCCTTTTTAAATGTATGAATAGGATGCCCCTCATCAAAATCCGATAGTATAAATCCATCAGTTTGATGTATCTGTTCAATGGATCCTTTAAAAACAGACGCATGAACATCACATAATCTCTGAATTTCTTCAACCGGTAACCCTTCGTTCACTAAGGCTTGTTCCATCTCCATAATTTCTATCGCTGATATTCCTTGTGTCAATGCTTCAAATTCTTGTTTTACGGCTTCCACTGTCGCTCCTTCATGAAGCTTTTGTATGATTTTTTTCAATTCTTGCTGACGATATTCTCTATTATTAATAAACTCACTCATGCTTTACCTCCCACTAAAATAAAGTTGATTGTTATACTAATATTTTATCATAGCAAAATTTATTAAACAATGGCTTAGCTCACAAAAAAATTTACGAACTTTTCATACGTTGTTTTTCTTTGTACATGCGTTGATCAATTTCATGAACAAATGCATCTGATGAAAGTTCCGAGTCGACGTCGTATATGCCGTATCCTATACTTAAGTATATTTTGTAGGGATATTTTAGCCTTTGATTTTCTTTGTCTACAAGCAGATGGATATGGCGTGCTGTTTTTTTGATTTCTGATTCAGCATCGGTTTTTAGAATCACACAAAATTCATCACCACCATAGCGTATCAAAATATCTTCTTTTTCAATTGCCAATTCTATCAGCTTTGCAATACGAATTAATGCTTCATCACCTTCTTTATGACCAAATGTATCATTAATCACCTTAAAGTCGTTAACATCAATCATCATCATGGAGAAAGAATGTTTTTTATTTGATTTTTGTATTTTATCTGTCAGTGCACCTTCTAATTTTTTTCGATTATAAACCCCTGTCAAATGATCAACATATAGACTTCGGTTTTGTATATTCAGCAAAATCATTAAGACCGATAAGGTCACACTATTAAGTATGAAGGAAAATCCATAGATGAATCCTTGTAAAAGAACGCCTATTAATGGCGGAAAAATAAAAAACAGCATTGTATAGTAATGCTTATGTTCAATACGTTGTCGATGGTACATAATATAAAATATAGTAAAAACAAGGATTCCCATTGCCAATAGATTTGGAATAATAAAGAGTGAACCTCGATAATATATGTTTCTAGAATCAATATAATAATACCAACCTGTATTTTGTGAAATGATGACAAGTAGAATATTTAGCCCTACGATAAAACCTCCACATATTAATATTTTTTGTCGATTAGCATTTTCTTCCCAAATATAGGTATACACATAGTAGAACCAAAACAAAGGAAGAATTGGATTCATCACAAAAACCATAAAATTTCCTATTTGATTAAATAAAGGAAAAAAAGGGAAAATATATCCGTCACATCGACTCATTGCATCAAAAAGTAACAATACAAATAAAATCCGAATCATAATGAGGAAAATACGATTCAGTTCTGATTTTTCATCACTATTCTTTTTTGAATGAACATACATAGCAATAAGTAAAAGCAATGAATATCCATTAATGATTACGTTCGCTTGTAACCCCATAATATCACCTACTTATTTACTATTTATATTCCCATAATCCTTTATTGTTTAATTTAGCCTCATCTTCTAATACTTTGAATTCATCAACATATTTTACATTTGGTGGATATGTTGCAACCGTCGCATGTCCTTTTTCAACTAAGGTCATATTTAGCATTGCACCATTATAATATACATAGGCTAAAACACGTCCATATTGATCCCGCTCTTGTACATCTAGCTCTAATTCAACCGTTTTACCTTCAACTAGTGATTTTGTGTAATCGCTGGCTATATCTCCATAGGGAACATTTTTTTTACTATCCGGATGTACTGATTCCGGTGTATCAATCCCAATCAAACGCACACGTTCTTCGACATTGTCAATCAAAATAATTAATGTGTCTCCATCAACTACGCGTACAACTTGATATTCACCTTCGATATTGGCGGAACTCGAAGAACCATTTGACGATTCATCTATTCCAAAATAAATAGCAATAACAGCTATGACAAAGCTAATTATTGCTTTTTGAAGTTTCTTCTTTTGTTTTGTACTCATAATAATCCTCTCAATCTAGTTCATATTGTGTAAGATTATTATATCATAATTAGTATCTATTTTGAAATTTATTTCTAATGATTATTGCCAGAGAATTCATGAAAAAGAGTGTTACCAGTAAAACAACACTGGTTGCCGCAGCTAAATTTGCATACTCTTTGGTAAGCACTGTATCAAGTGTCCAGTAATAAATTTGAATCGGTAACGCTGTAAAATCATCCATGATAGATGTCGGCATTTTTAAAATCAAAGTAGGTATGCCTAAAACAACCAGTGGTGCAGTCTCTCCAATGGCACGTGATAAGGATAAAATAGATCCTGTCATAATACCGGGTAAAGCTGCCGGTAAGACAACTTTTCGAACTGTCGTCCATTTCGTTGCGCCAAGAGCATAAGACGCTTCACGCATGCTATTAGGTACAGCTCGAAGTGCTTCTTGACTTGAGACTACGATAATTGGTAAAACTAACAAGGACATTGTTAATCCTCCTGCCAATACACTCGAACCCAAATTAAGCATACGTCCAAATACTGTTAATCCTAATAATCCAAAGATAACTGAAGGCACTCCAGATAGATTTGAAATATTTGTATTAATCACATTTCGTATAAATCCTTTTTTCGAATATTCTTCCATATAAATAGCTGTTCCTAGTCCTAAAAAAAGCGTCACCGGTGCAACCACTGTCATTAATAAAAGCGTACCCATAATAACGCTTTTTATACCTGCGCGTTCTGCACGTATGGATAATTTTCCCGTCAAAAATTCCC
>CAZVKG010000010.1:0-75736 GCA_964627665.1 uncultured Eubacteriales bacterium
CATGATAACGATGGCCATGTGTTAAAAGAAATTTCTTTTTTTTAATCTCAACAATAACTGTATCCCTCACATCAGGATGATATGAGTCACAGTTACCACTAACATAATGGACAGGAACGTCACAAATCGCTTTTATATCCATTGCATCTGCAACGAGGTCACCTAGGTGCAAAATATGATTCAAATCGCTAATACGACCGATTAAATCGATGACATTGCCAATATGATGATGCGTATCACTAATTACCAATATTTTATACATTTCACAACTCCGTTATACTTTAAAATACAGTTCTTTCATTTTTCGTAGGGCTTTCCCTCGATGACTCAATTTATTTTTTAATTCTGCCGGCATCTCAGCTGTCGTCACTTCATATTCGGGTACATAAAAAATAGGGTCATAAC
Organism: uncultured Eubacteriales bacterium; assembly: GCA_964627665.1. Classification (GTDB taxonomy): domain Bacteria; phylum Bacillota; class Clostridia; order Lachnospirales; family Vallitaleaceae; genus UBA1351. The sequence goes on from CAZVKG010000010.1 coordinate 406, forward strand.
CGAATCCGTTATCTCCCTTACTTTCATAACCGATGATTCCTTCAATGGTTCCTCGAACAACATGGGTCCTACCATCCGGGAAAGCTACCGCAATTGCACATACAAAACGGGCTGTTCTCTCTTCTTCCGGCACTTCTTTCATACGGTTCAAAATAATCGCATTTTTCTCCGAATAGGGTGTATCTTTTCCTAAATATCTTGCCGAATATACACCCGGGGCTTGATCAAAAAAATCAATCTCCAGCCCCGAGTCATCAGCTAAAACGATGCTTTGACTCACTTCACAAATTTCTGTTGCTTTTTTTATAGCATTCGCTTCAAACGTATCTCCGTCTTCGACAACATCTATGTCGATTCCGGCTTCTTCCATTGATTGAACACGATAGGGCAAGTCTGATAATATCTCACGGACTTCCTTCATCTTACCTTCGTTTTTTGTTGCAAATATAATACATTGGTCCATACTATTTACCCTCAGTTAAATATTTTTCCAAAGCAACAACAGCTTCTTCTTCATCTTCCCCTTCAGCCGTAATTAGGATTGACTCTCCTTCTAACACACCTAATGACATCATTCCCATAATACTTTTCGCATTAACTTTTTTATTTTGAACGGATACGTAAATGTTACTTTGGAACTGACTCGCTGCTTGTACAAACAGAGCAACCGGTCTCGCTTCTAAACCTGATGCAATTTTTACTTCAATGTTCTTTTCCTTCATGATGATCCTCCCTTGCTTCTCTTAAACTTTCTGCATAATGGCTTATTTTTCTTAATCGGTGATTTACACCCGATTTTCCTACAGACTGTGACAACATTTGGCCCAACTCTTTTAAGCTTGATTCACTATGGTCTAACCTTAGCAGAGCTAACTCTTCAAGTCCTTCTGATAAGGTATGTAAACCAACCGTTTCTTGAATATAATTAATATCTTCAATCTGCCGAACTGCAGCAGAGACCGTTTTATTTATATTTGCGGTTTCACAGTTCACAATGCGATTAACTTTATTGCGCATCTCCTTTAAAATCCGCAAATTTTCTAACTTCATTAATGCAACATGTGCTTCAATAACATTTAAAAATTCAACAATCTGCGCGCCTTCTTTTAAGTATACAACATGATATTTTTTTCGAAGAACGATCTTAGCATCCATATCAAAATGATTCATAAGGGCTACGAGTTGTTCACTGTGTGATTCTCGCCCGTCAACAATTTCTAAATGATATGTCTTATCCGGTTCACTCATGGATCCTGCCGCTAAAAACGTACCACGAATATACGCCCTGCGACAACAGGTTTCTGCTACAATTAATGGATCGATTCGGTAGTGAACCTCTTCGTTTTCAAGCAAGTGACACGCCTGCAAAATCTTCGTAACATCTACACGTTTCAATACATATATATTGTAGACTCTTTTCTTTTTTAAATACTGACTCTTGCGAGTAACGACTTCAATATTAATATTAAATGTTTTCTTTAATAATGTAAAGTACTTTCTTGCGACGGCAACATTTTCCGTATGGACCATAATCCCGTAACGATTTCGCTTTGTGTCATATTCAATCGTTCCACTCATATTAATGATTGCTGTAATTTCTGCAATTCGGCAATGCCTTGCCGTTCCTATATGGCGAGCTGTCTCTTCTTTAATTGTTGAAGAAAAGGACATCCAATCACCTCTTCCTATAATTCAATGATAACTTCTGCTAATTTTTCTGCATCATGACGTATGTATCCATTTTCTGTACAATACCAGCTAAACTGATTTTCAATCACATTTCTATATTTGTCGAGTTCAATGTCATTAACAACTTTTATGGCATGCTCTTGTAAGTACTGTTGGCGAACGTTTTCATCAAATACAGAATCATCGGCAATGATATATTCTAAAACGCCTTCCCCCAGATACTTTTCAATCGCTTCAACATGCATTTTTAATGTATATCCGTCTGTCTCTCCCGGCTGCGTCATAATATTCCCCACATAGACAATTGTAGCAAAGGATTGCTTAATGGCATCAACAACACCACTGACTAAGAGATTGGGAATAATACTCGTATATAAACTTCCCGGACCTAAAATAACTAAGTCCGCTTTTAAAATTGCTTCGATTGCTTTTGAATAGGGTTGCACTTGCTCGGGAACGAGTTCAACACCTAAAATCCGTTTATGGCTACTCTTATTCGTATATACAATCTCATGTTCTCCGACAATCGTTGTTCCATCTTCGTAGGTGGCTTTTAACTGTATATCTTCCATAGAAACTGGTAATACTTGACCTTTTACTGCTAACACTTCATTGGCTTTTTCTACCGCTTTTTCAAAACTTCCGTAGATTGACGTTAATGCTGCCAAAAACAGATTCCCTAGATTGTGGTCTTTAAGCACGCCTTCATGAAATCGATATTGAAAAACCTCTTTCATAATTGGTTCTGTTTCCGCGAGAGCTAAAAGACAGTTCCTGATATCTCCCGGCGGCAGCATATTCATCTCTTTTCGTAAAATCCCTGAATGCCCTCCATTATCCGCAACCGTGACAATAGCAGTTAGTTCATCCGTATATTCTTTTAATCCTCGTAACATCGTTGACAGCCCTGTTCCACCACCGATACATACAACCCGTTTATTTTTATACATAACATCCCCTTATTTCCCTAAACGCGCATCCTTTTGTATATCACGATGATATACGTTGACACTATATTCATCTGCATTTAATCGTGCTTGGAGTTCATTCGCCAACGTTACTGATCGGTGCTTGCCACCAGTACACCCAATTGCAATCACTAGCTGGTTTTTCCCCTCTTGTACATAATGGGGAAGTAGAAAAGAAACCATCTCTGTCAGTTTATTTAAAAACGTTTTCGAAGACTCCCACTTCATGACATAATCTTGAACCACTTGATCATTCCCATTTTTCGACCGAAGTTCTTCGAGATAAAAAGGGTTGGGAATAAATCGCACGTCAAATACCAAGTCAGCATCAGAGGGTATTCCATATTTAAATCCAAAGGACAATACAGATACAATGAGATTATCATAACTTTTTTCTTCTATAAATATTTTGTAGATTTCATTTTTTAATTCCCGCGTTAACAACGATGAGGTATCGATAATAAAATCCGCCCGACGCTTTGCTTCTTTTAGCAAAATGCGTTCTTCTGCAATACCATCCTCAATTCTGCCAACACTGACAAGAGGATGACGGCGACGCGTTTCTTTAAATCGTTTCACCAAAACATCATCCGAAGCCTCTAGAAAAACCATGTTAATTTTGTAGTCTGCAGATTTCAACTTATCGATTTCTTCAAATAGCACTTTAAAAAAGTCTCCACCACGTATGTCTATTCCCAAGGCGACATTATTAATCCCCGAATCCGGGCTAAAACAAATATCCGCAAACTTTCCTATTAGTGTCGGTGGTAAATTATCTACACAAAAATATCCTAAGTCTTCAAGATTTTTTAATACGGTACTTTTTCCTGCACCGGACATACCTGTTATAATTGAAAATTGCATCTTTTCTCCTTTGAATTATCATTCACCAATAACTTTAACTTCTCTTTCTAGCTTCACTTGATACTTATCATAAACCACTTTTTGTATATGGTCTATTAATTTAAGAACATCTGAACAGGTTGCAGCTCCGACATTAATGATAAATCCGCAATGTTTCTCGGATACCATTGCATCTCCGACGCGATACCCTGCAAGGCCCGAATCCATAATCAACTTACCTGCATAGTAACCATGGGGTCGCTTAAAAGTACTTCCCGCACTCGGGTATTCTAGCGGCTGCTTTTCTTTTCGTCGTTTATTTAATTCAAACATCACTCGGCGAATTTCTGTCTGATCGCCTTCTTGAAGTTCCATAGTCACATCTAATGCAACCATCTGTTGGACTTGCAGCATACTGTGACGATAGGAAAAATCTAATTCATCATGGGTAAACTCATATAGATTTCCTTCCATATCAACGGCCGTTACCCGTCTTACCACTTGTTCCATTTCGCCCCCATAAGCTCCCGCATTCATAAATACGGCTCCTCCAAGGGTTCCGGGAATTCCTGAGGCAAACTCTAAACCGGTTAAGCTCGCCTTAGCCGCAGCACTGGCCACTTGGCTGAGCAAGGCTCCGGCTTGCGCTGTCATCCGATTATGATCAATGCTAATTCCATTAAATGATCGATATAATTGGATGATGGCACCTCGAAAACCCTCATCTGTGACTAAAAGATTACTTCCATTTCCCAATATAAATAGAGGTATCTTTTCCTCTCTACAGAGTTTAATTAAGCGACTAACCTCTTCATTGGTCTTCGGAAAAAACAGATAGTCCGCAGGTCCTCCGATTTTAAATGAAGTATATTCTTTTAAAGGTTCATCACATAATACCTGATCTTCAGAGATTATGTCATATACCTTACTTATAAATAGTTGATTCTTTGTTGCCGACATATGCGTCTCCATTCCATTGTTGAGCTGTCATTCTATAGCTTTTTCATTATACCATGGACAGCATAAAATAGGTACTTAAAACCGTATTAAAAAAGGACCGAACAGAATCTGAACGGCCCTCAATGTTTTGACTTATTTCAACGCTTCAGGATTAACTTTTACAGGGTACTCTTTTTTCAATTCGTCCACTGCTTTAAAATATACATCCGCTTGCTTTGATTGCGCCAATTGACCATTAATTGTTTCTTTCACTTGTTCAAGTGGCTGAACAGCTGCCGGAATAATCTCATCAACAATAATTAAATGGAATCCGAATTGTGTCTGTACAGGACCGACCAATTCTCCGATTGTTGCATCAAATGCAGCATCTTCGAATTCTTTAACCATTTGACCACGACCAAATTCACCTAATTCACCGCCACGTTCTTTTGAAGGACAGGTTGAATGCTCATTCGCTGCCTCTTCAAAACTTTTACCGTCTTCGATTTCTTTCTTAACTTCTAGAGCTTTTTCTTCTGAGTCAACAAGAATATGCTTAGCACTTGCTTTTTCAGTTTCCGTGTATTGGTCTCTGTTCTCATCATAATGACTGCTAATCTCATCATCTGAAACTTCGATTCCTTCAAACAACTTGTTTACTGCATATCGTTGTAATAAAGTTCGTGCTGTATCTTCTAAAATCTTTTTAAATTCTTCTTCTTGATCAAGATTGTTCTTCTTCGCGTCTAAATATAAGAGTTCACCTGCAATCATCTCATCAAGTAAACGTACTCGACCTTCTTCGCCTGCAACACTTTGTGCATGCTCTTGAGGTATATTTCTTAAGATATTAATCATTTGCTCTTTTGTGATTTCAATATCACCAACTGTAGCTAATACAACTTTTTCCATTTTGTCTCCTAACATAAATTTATTTTAGTTTTCACCATATAGTATTACATATTTTGATTTTTTTCGCAACAGTCGAAAGCGAATTTGTATTTTGTCCACTTGAGTCTCTATACCCCTTGGTGTATAATGAAGTCAAAAAAGGAGATATACATTATGGAAATTAGCAAAAAGCTTTTTGGCAAAACGAAAGCCGGAGACGAAGTCATCCAATACACCTTAACAAATGAATACGGCGCCAATGTATCTATATTAAATCTTGGTGGAATTATACGAGAAATTAATGTCCCTGATCAAAACGGCACTTTAAAAAATGTCGCTGTCAGTTATGATGATGTGGAAAAATACGAGTCTTACGGCGGATACATCGGTGCGATGATTGGACGTGTCGGTGGACGAATTTCAAATGCATCTTTTGATATCGATGGAACAAGCTATACTTTAGCTAAAAATGATGGTAACAACAATCTACATGGTGGTCATGTCGGTTTTGATAAAATCATTTGGGAAGTCAGCGAGTATTGCAGTGATGAAAAAGCGAGCTTAACCTTACATCACATGAGTCCGGATATGACCGAAGGTTTTCCTGGAAATCTTGATTGTAACGTTACTTATAGTTTCGATAACGAGAACGCTCTATCGATTCAATATACTTGCACAACAGATAAGAAAACCTTTGTTAATTTAACCAATCATTGTTACTTTAACTTAAGCGGCGATTATTCAACGACGATTCACGACCATGAGTTAACCATTCATGCCGATCAATATACACCAGTTAATGCGGAAACAATTGCAACAGGAATTGAACCTGTCCAAGGAACTGTGTTTGATTTTAGAGAAGGTAAAACCATTGGTAAAAATATTCATGATGACGTTACCCAGCTTCTTCTTCCCGGTGGATACGATCATGCATTTGAATTAAATCAACCCTCGTCAGCACCTCTTATGATTGTTAAAGATCCAAAAACCGGCCGAACAATGGAAATCTCAACAGACGCAGCTTGTGTCGTCTTTTATTCAGGAAATCATTTAGATGATTCTTTTATTGCTAGTGGTGGTATTCCTCTTCAAAAACAAGCCGCTTTTTGTCTGGAGACACAATATTATCCGGATGCAATTAATGCACCTTTTGTAAAAAGTGTCTTCTTAGAACCCGAACAGGTTTATAGAACAAAAACGACCTACACATTTAAATAAGAATGCTTTTATAGGTAGAATAAAAGTCAACGTTTCTCAAAATCCGTAGCAGGATATATAAGAGACGTTGACTATTTTAAATTATATATATCTGTTTATATTATACGTTTGTGGGTAAATTTTTTAATCCCTTTTGCATAATCATTTGCGATTTGTCCATGACCATAGAGTTTATATTTATATATTAGCAATCCATCTAAACCAACTGGGCCTCTTGCATGAATCTTATTGGTGCTGATTCCGACTTCGGCTCCAAATCCATATCGGAATCCATCACTAAATCGCGTGGAACAATTATGGAATACATTTCCGGAATCGACTAGCATCATAAACGTTTTAGCTTTTTCATCATTTTCCGTAACAATGGTCTCAGTATGTCCAGATCCATAGGTATTAATGTGTTCAATTGCATCTTCCATGCTATCAACAATACGAATGGAAATCTCATAATCTAAATATTCCGTCTTCCAGTCTTCCTCGGTTGCCAACTCACAATCAATAATCATTTTTGTTTTTTCACAACCATGAATACGAACATTAAAAGGTGCATATGCTAGGGCAAGTTCCGGCAAGAATTCTTTGGCTATGCCACGATGAACCAACAAAGTCTCCATAGCATTACAAACGGCCACATATTGTGTTTTTGAATCAACAGCAACATCAACAGCCATCTTTATATCTGCATCACGATGAATATATCCATGGCAAATACCATCAGCATGACCTAAGACCGGAATACGAGAATGTTCTATTATAAAACGTACAAATTCATTAGAGCCTCTAGGAATTATCAAGTCAATGTATTCATCCAAGTCTAGCATACTTGACACTTCTGCTCGTGATTCAATATTATAAATCCAAGCACTTGGAATACCTGCTTCATCCGTCGCCTGAAGAATGAGTTCCGTTAATACTTTATTGGTTTGTTTTGCTTCACTTCCACCTTTTAACATAACCGCATTGCCACTTTTTAGGCAAAGGCTTGCTATTTGAACAAGCGCATCCGGTCTAGACTCAAAAATAACACCGATAACACCAATCGGACAACTCTCTTTAATAAGTGTTAAGCCATCATCAAGCTCTGTTTCTAATAACACCTCACCGACAGGTTCATCAAGTTTAATTAGGCTTTCTATTCCTTCCACGACTTCATCTATTTTTGCTTCATCAAATCGCAACCGCTTTAATAATGGTGCTTCTAACTGTTCAGCCGCACTTTGTTCAAGATCAAGTTGGTTGGCTGTCACAATCATTTTCTTATTTGCAACCAACACTTCCGCAATATTTTTCAAGGCTTTATTCTTTACTTTTGTTGATGTTGCCGCAAGTTTTATAGACGCCTTTTTTGCTTTTGCAGCTGCTTCTAACATGTTCATATCCTACCTCCCATAAAAAAAGTTAACAAAAAGCAGTACATCACGTACTGCTTTATATATTTGTCATGTACATCTTTCTATACTTCTGAATTCATGTCATCAAGAATCGATTCGTATTCATCCACTTTCTTTGATAAGAACTCTGCTAGCCCAACAAATTCACATCCAAAGTGATAACCTTCTTCTAGCTTTTCTTTACGAATAATTTTAATAACGCAGTAAAAAAAGCGTACTTCATCAAATTGAATCTTGGCGTTAAAATAATAATCCAAGGGTAATTCATCTTTACATAAAAAACCAATACCACGTTTTGAGATGTCTACAACTTCAATCGATTCGTTAATGTCACTTATGATTTCATTATCCTGTCGAAATAGTTTGTCAATGTCAATAATTAGTTTAATTGGCAAACGTTTGTATTTTCTCCGCTCTTCCATCTATTCACCTTCTCCATCTCAGATTCATTGTCTCTTTATTATAATACAAAATATGTGAAGAAACAAGGTCCTTATATACGCTTAAACAAATCGCGATATGCCATGAGTTTACTTCGATCTTTGAATAAATCTTGGATGTCTTCTTGGTCTAATAACTTACTGTCATGAATACCTTTTAGAAGCTTTTCATAAATTTCTTGATAGGTCTGACCATCTTCATCTAGCGTTAATCCATGAACATATATCTTGTCTTTTCGCGCTATCTTAAATGGTTCTCGAATTTCATCAAATACATGACGAATTTTATTCTCCACTTCTACCAAAGAATTCTTGGGCGTAAAGGGGCATAACACCATATAGGTATGTGCATCATCTTCGGTATAAATCATATCCGTTTCTCGCAAATGCTCTTTTAACATCCCCGAAAAAATATCTTTTTGCTCATCTGTCATCTCCGTCGGTGAAATCATGACAAAGGATAGGGGATAATTTCCACGTGTTGCTCGGTTAATCTCAACGCGTACAGCATCATGTAGATTTTCAGGAAAAACAGTGTTTTCCTTGGCCTCTGGAGTCATCTTATTCATCAATGAGATGATCTTACGCTTCAATGAATCCAACGCAACCGGATGCGTCATCAAATCATCGATTTTAATTTTTTGACTTTCATCAATATATCGAATGGCGTACTTAGGGTATATGGCCAATATTTTCCAGCCTTTTTCCTTAATCGATTTTAAGCGTGCATATTCTTCATCTGCAACATCACCTGTGAATTCATAAATAAACACACGATTTCCTTCTGTATACAGTTGCAATTTAAAGCTCAGTTCTTCTTCTTCAAAGCACTCCATAAATTGTACTTGTAGATGGGTTAGTATACTGATTATATTCCGCTTTATTTGATAATCTCGTATAAATATTAAGATTTTTCCATTCATTTTATCACCCTCTTTAAGGTTAGTATATACTATTATATCGACACATATAGCAATAACCTTAAAGGTAATTATGCAAGGAATGGATTCATCATTTTTTCTTCACCAATCGTCGTTACCGAACCGTGTCCCGGATATACGCGCGTTTCATCCGGTAGCGTCAATAACTTGTTTTTTACATTTTCCCTTAAATCTGTATCTGGACCATTGTAATAAGCTGATGTTCCTATCGTTCGATAAAAAAGGGTATCTCCTGATATCAATAATTGATTTTCTTCATTATAGAAACAGACGCTATAACTTGTGTGACCGGGAACAACAATCAAGGTAAATTTAGTAAATCCTACATCTAATACTTCCTCTCCATCCAAATCAATGTCTGCATCAAAAAATTGATTTTCATGTTGTTTCTTAGCACCGGCTTCCATTTCTGCTTTTTCCACTCCATGCATACACACTTTTGGTGACTGTCCCTTTTCCCTTAAGGCCATTAGCAAATCTTTTACGCCACCTACATGGTCAAAATGCCCGTGTGTGATAAGTATATGGGTGATATTAAGACCTTCTTCCGAAATCGCATCAAGAATCTTAGTGCTTTTGGCACCTGGATCCACAACAATTCCATTATGTGTGGATTCATCCCATATAATCATACAATTCGTTTGCAAAAAACTGACTTCAATTGTTCTTATCTTCATGTTCTCCTCCGTTAGTTATCTTGCTCTATGACTAAATAAAACGCTCTGCGCTATAAACAGCTGTTGCTCCATCCCCACAAGCAGTAATAACTTGACGTAATGATTTTTGTCGCAAGTCTCCTGCTGCAAATACACCTTCAATATTGGTCATACAGTTTTCACCGGTTGCAATATAACCACCTTGGTCCATATCGACTTTTCCGCGTACGAACTCTGTGTTCGGATTACTTCCCACAGCTATAAATACGCCATCTGCATCAATCTGTCGGCTATCGCCTGTTTTTTTATTCATAATTTCTGCTTTATTGACAAATTGGTCGCCTTCAATTTTTATCAACTCACTGTCCCAAATAACCTCAACGTTTTCAAGTTCAAAAAGTTTTTCCTGAAGAACTTTAACCGCTCTTAGTTCATCACGACGATGAACAAGGTAGACTTTTTCACACATCCTGGCTAGATAAATGGCATCTTCAACAGCAACATCTCCACCTCCGACAACCATTGTCGTCTTATTACGATAAAACGCTCCGTCACAGGTCGCACAATAAGACACACCACGCCCCGAAAAAGCTTCTTCGCCTTCAATTCCTAATTTTTTCCATGTCGCGCCCATAGCAAGAATAACTGTCTTTGCTTGATATGTATTTGCAGATGTTTTCACTGTCTTAATCGTTTCATTTAAAAGTACATCCTCAACATCTTCTGTCTTAATCTCAATACCAAAGTGTGTCACATGCTCTTGCATCATGGTTGTAAGCTCAAATCCTGATGCCGTTTTAATTCCCGGATAGTTTTCGATCTCATATGTATTGGTAATCTGTCCGCCCGGAAATGCTTTTTCTAATATAACAAACTTCATCTGTGCCCGACTTGCATAAATCGCTGCTGTCATCCCTGCCGGTCCAGCTCCGATAATGACTAAATCTAATACTTCGCTCATAATAACCTCCACTATAACTTAAAATCATCCTCTTTATTATATCATATTCAAATCATTATGCGAATAAAAATAACTATTGGAAAATGCGATTAAGAATAATTATCATTATCCGATAAAAACCCTTGACGTGTATACAGTATACATATATAATGTAATTATAACAATGATTAATGTTTTAAAGGAGGAATATTTAATGAATTCTGCATGGAATGATTTTAACAAAGGGAGTTGGACAACAAGCATTAATGTTCGAGATTTTATACTTAGAAATTTTACGCCATATAAAGGCGATGATTCATTTTTAGCATCCGCTACAGAAAATACAACAAAACTATGGAAACAAGTGAGTAAACTTATGCTTGAAGAACGGGATAAAGGGATCCTAGATGCCGAAACAAAGGTACCGTCTTCAATCGTTTCACACGGCCCCGGATATCTTGACAAATCTATCGAAAAAATTGTCGGATTTCAAACAGACGCTCCACTAAAGCGTGGTATTATGCCATTTGGTGGTATCCGTGTTGTTGAGAATGCTTTAGATTCATATGGTTACCAACTCGATCCGAATACAAAAGAAATTTTTACAAAATATCGTAAAACGCATAATGATGGTGTTTTTGATGCCTATACAGAAGACATGCGTAACGCCCGCCGAACGGGAGTTATTACAGGGCTTCCTGACGCATATGGACGTGGTCGTATTATCGGAGATTATCGTCGCGTCGCTTTATATGGCGTTGACCGATTAATTGAAGAAAAAACAGCTTCCAAAAAGCAACTTGAAATGGATTATATGGAAGAAAATGTCATTATTCTTCGCGAAGAACTATCCGAACAAATCAAAGCCTTAAAAGAACTAAAACAAATGGCTGAAAGTTATGGCTATGATGTCAGCCTCCCAGCTACAAATGCTCAAGAAGCGATTCAGTGGACATACTTTGGTTATCTTGCTGCCATCAAAGAACAAGACGGAGCTGCAATGAGTCTTGGTCGTGTATCCACCTTCTTAGATATTTATATCCAACGTGATCTTGATTTGGGTATCTTAACCGAAACAGATGCTCAAGAGCTTGTTGATCACTTTGTTATTAAGCTTCGTATGGTTCGTTTCCTTAGAACGCCTTCATATAATGACTTATTCTCCGGAGACCCAACTTGGGTAACAGAATCCATCGGTGGTGTAGCTATTGACGGTCGTCCCCTTGTAACAAAAACAAGTTACCGTGTATTACATACATTATACACATTAGGACCGGCTCCGGAACCAAACTTAACCGTTTTATGGTCTGAACAATTACCAGACGCATTCAAACGGTTTGTTGCCAAGGTATCTATTGATACCTCATCAATTCAATATGAAAATGATGACTTAATGCGACCGACCTATGGTGATGATTATGGTATTGCTTGTTGTGTATCTGCCATGCCCATCGGAAAACAAATGCAGTTTTTCGGGGCACGTGCAAACTTAGCAAAAGCACTCCTTTATGCAATTAACGGTGGTGTTGATGAAAAAAACGGTACACAAGTCGCTCCAATGTTTGCTCCAATTACTGCCGATGTTCTTGATTATGATGAAGTCATGGCAAAATTTGATCAAATCCTTGATTGGTTATCTCAATTATATATTAACACCTTAAACATTATTCATTATATGCACGATAAATACGCCTATGAAAAACTTCAAATGGCTCTTCATGACCGTGATGTTCTTCGTACATCGGCTTGTGGTATTGCCGGATTATCTGTTGTAGCCGACTCATTATCTGCTATCAAGCACTCGACTGTAAAAGTCATTCGTAATGAAGCCGGTCTTGCTGTTGACTATGAAGTTGAGCCAAACAGCTATCCTGCATATGGGAATAACGACGATAACGTTGACCTTATTGCAACAGATATCGTTAAACTCTTCATGAATAAATTACGTAAGCACAAAACATATCGTGATTCAGTTCCGACAATGAGTATTTTAACGATTACTTCAAACGTTGTTTACGGTAAGAAAACAGGCTCAACACCTGACGGACGAAAAGCCGGCGATCCATTTGCTCCAGGTGCTAACCCAATGCATGGCCGTGACCTTAACGGTGCCATTGCATCCATGGCTTCTGTTGCAAAAATTCCATTCGAGCATGCAGAAGATGGTATTAGCTACACATTCTCTATCGTACCAAAAGCTTTAGGTAAAGATATGGATATGCGTGTAACCAATCTTGTTGGCATGCTTGACGGATACTTCCATGATGGTGGTCATCACATTAACGTTAATGTTTTTGACAAAGAGACTCTTATTGATGCCATGGATCATCCGGAACAATATCCACAATTAACAATTCGCGTATCTGGTTATGCTGTTAATTTTGTAAAATTAACCCGCGAGCAACAACTTGATGTTATCAACCGTACTTTCCACGAACGCGCATAGATTTTTTTAAGGAGGTTTGATTATGGCAAAGATTCATTCCATCGAAACTTGCGGAACCGTTGACGGACCAGGCATTCGTTTTGTCGTATTCACCCAAGGATGCCCACTACGTTGTAAATATTGTCATAATCCAGATACTTGGATTATGAAAGACGGAAAAGACACCTCCATAGACCACTTAGTTGAAGAAGCATTAAAATATAAATCCTATATGAACTATTCCGGTGGCGGCGTCACTGTCACCGGAGGAGAACCTCTGTTACAGCTCGATTTTGTCAAAGATTTTTTTACCCGCCTAAAAAAACACGGTATACACACTGCAATTGACACCTCCGGCTATATTTTCAATGACAAAGTCAAAGAGATTCTCGATTTAACCGACCTAGTATTACTTGATATCAAGCACTTTGATCCAGAAAAATACAAAAATTTAACCGGGGTTGAACTCGCACCCACTTTAAAATTCTTAGACTATTTACGCGAAAAAGATATTCATACATGGATTCGCTACGTCCTTGTTCCAAACCTTACGGATCAAGAAGATGCAATTAGCGGTTTATCCAAGCATTTAAGCAATTATCCGAATATTGACCGAATTGAACTCCTCCCCTTTCATCAAATGGGTGGATATAAATGGAAAGAACTTGGTCTAGATTATTCTCTAAAAAATACACCTGAGCCAAGTTCTGCTCAAATGCAAGGTGCTTATGACCTATTAAAAGCACATAATGACCATGTTATTATGAACGAATAAATACAGGAATTTTTATCTTGTATTTATCGTTTATATGTTATAAAATGAGAATGTTAACAGATTAAGTAGGAGGTGTAACGGATGGCTTATATTATTAATGATGATTGTATTTCATGTGGCGCTTGTGAACCAGAATGTCCAACTGGAGCTATTTCAGAAGGCGATTCTATTTACGTAATCAACGCTGACGAATGTATCGATTGTGGCGCTTGTGCAGATGTGTGTCCTGTAGATGCTCCTCAACCAGAATAATACAAAACGATTAAAGAGAAGAGCTAATGCATTTGCATGGCTCTTTTTTCTTTGGGAATTTGTGGTTCAAAGTTGAGGAATCATGAGATTATCGCTATTATATGACATACCGATAGGCTTGGAAGTGGGAGCGTCAGTCACAGAAATATATAGGACTTATCACCTAAAATTTTATTTCAGGCAATAAGTCCTATATACTCCAGTGACTGCAAAACCCATGTATCCAAACCTACCGGTATGTCATATCTATCAGTATTTCTATGATTCCTCAACTTTTCGCTAAAGAATAAATTAGAAAAAGGAGCTTTGCTAATGCAAGAGCTCCTTTTATGATTATATTATGATCTTAGGCTTTATATCCTCGGTTGGGTTCTGAGTCAACGGATTCGTTGAGGTTTGATTTTCCGTAGGTTAATCCGGCATATACTTTTTGTCCGTTTCCGATAACCGGACCTTCATCTTCGACATCGGTTTGTTTCCATCCATCGAGTAGAATCTGTACGATTTTTATGGCTTCCCGAAGGGGTTCTTGTCGATCTCGAATCTGTGCATCAACGAATAATTTATTCATAAATATATACAAGGCCATCAATTCTTTTGAAATTCCATACTCGAAATTTAAACCATCACTTAGTTCTCTTAGCAGTTTTTGGGCCATATGCATAGCTTTTTCAAAGCGAAGCGTGTTTTCAACTTCAAGGCCTTCAATAGCTTCTTCAATTTCTGACAGTAGCATCTCATAGTTAATGACTAAGAGTTCTTTGCGACTCGCATTGACTATACGTGTTTGGTATTCTTTGACCAATTCTTTATTCATTTAGTCACCTATCCTTGTAAAAGCTGTAGTAATGATTGTGGTCGTTGATTTGCTTGTGCCAACATCGATGTTCCTGCTTGCTGAATAATATTTTGTTGTGTAAACTGCGCCATCTCATATGCCATATCCGCATCTTGGATTCGAGATAAAGCTGCTGTCATATTTTCTCCAGCTGATTCTAAGTTTGCAATGGTATGCTCCAGCCGATTCTGATATGCTCCAAGTTTTGCCCGCACACTTGATACAGCTGTTATCGCTTCATCCGCTATGGATATGGCCGCCTGAGCACCAGCAGCAGTTGAAAGGTTCATCTCTGTCAGTCTCAAGGTCTTCGGTGATATTTCTTGAATACGAACTTCCATAAATTGACCTTCATTCGCTCCAATTTGAAGATTGAGAGGTCCGGTTTTAAGGATGTTAATTGAAACAGCTCCCGGTGTTCCACCATCGGAAACGCGTAATTCAAAGTTAGCAGAAGCACGGAAGACCACTTCATTGCCTGATGCTTCTATTGTCACATCTGTTGGAAATCCTACAGTTGCCGGATCTACTTGCATATCTCCCCCCATAACAGTAGTTATAGTTCCTCCATCAATCTCTAGTCCTGTCAACAAAGTATTTGTACCTGTAATATTAATATTATGATCATCGCCATATTTATTATGCGTGAAAGTAAGCACAGATCCATTCGCATATGGCGTCGTTGATGAAGTCATGGTAATATCCACACGTTCACACACGTCTCTTAACTTGCCGAATACGTCATCGGCTGTATCCCCCACTTTAATCTCTACTTGTTCACCATTGATATTGACAATACCTTCTTTTCCGGCAGTTACTACTCCAGCGGTAAATAAATCGGATCCCGCACCGCCTGTTGCAACAGTTTGCGTTGCTTCCTGAGTTACCGTAAAATCATATACTCCCGGAGCAACGGTATCACTCATGGATACAATTTTTGCAACTGTTTCATCGGATGAAAAGGCACGACGATCAACGCTTCCATCTAATAGTTTCATTTCGTTAAATTCAGTATCATTGGATATTCGTTGAATCTCAGTTTGCAGTTGTTCAACTTCGTTTTGTACTGCTTCTCTATCGGACGCATCATAAGTACCGTTAGAAACTTGAACCGCCAATTCCCTTATTCTTTGCAGCATGGCATGAACTTCACTCAGTGCACCTTCTGCTGTTTGTATTAATGATATGCCGTCCATGGCATTTCGATTCGCTTGTTCCAATCCTCTTACTTGCGTGTCCATCTTTTGAGTAATTGCTAACCCTGCGGCATCATCGGCTGCTCGATTGATTCGAAGTCCTGATGAAAGTCGTTCTAGTGTTGTATCCAATTTATTATTGGATCGATTTAATTGATGTAATGCCCGAAGTGCAGGTATATTGTGATTAATTCTCATAAGTTACACACCTTTCTGATTGAAAATATTATCTCTTCCCTATTCTTATCGGTTGATTTGGATAATTTATTAATCATTTTCCGTATTTTTCTCCAAGTTCCTGATCTCTATCTCATTCTCTTGTGCAAGTTCTGCATTCATTTGACTAACAAGTTCTGCCATTTTTTCTGCGAGCGTTTTTATTCCTTCACGATTTGCCATTATATCACCTTCTCAAACTGACTTTCTTGATAACGTTTTAGTTGTTGGCTTCGGACACCTTCTTCTGTTTCTGCCTTAACCGGCTGCGGAAAATCAAATGTATCATATGCAATTGCTTCAATGGAAAGATCGAGATCTTTGAGTACCTTTCGAATCTGCTCTTCATAAGCTTGCATTTTTATATTTCCCTTAGGCTGTGTTGCAAACATAGTCACTTCAACTTTTTCAGAAAATTGAACGCGAATATTTGCGGTTCCCATATGGTCTGTCGTAAATCGCATATATATTGATGACGACGCCTCTGCATCGTTTCGACGATTTTCTTGCTCGTAATAATACACATTCATCTGTTGAATCTGATTATTAATCATCACCGGAATGGTATGATAATTGTTTTGTTCGACGAGTTTTTCTTCTAGACGACTATGGGCTTCAATGTCTTTTGTAACTTCCGAAAGAGAACGCTTTCCATCTGCACTTGTTCTATTATTCATCATGGTATCGAGTGCTTTTTCAAAAAAGTCTTCCTTAATCTTATCAAGTGTTTTGTAAATATCTTGTCGGTGATTTTCCGACTTATCTAAATCATTCATATATGCTTCAAAAAAAGGTTCTAGCCATTGCTTATTATCGTCGTTACTCGCGGTCATTGATACAAGTTCTTCCATTAATCCCTTGAAAACAAAGGAATCTTTTTGTAATTGATCTATCGCCTGGAATTCATCCATTGTTAAGCCTGTTATCGTATCTTCCTGAATCTGGGACCCTGACCAGTGCATCGCGCTTAACTTATCAAGAATACGTTGCACTTTTTCATAGTCCATCGTTTGCATTTGCTGACGAATATCCTCTAATATTGGCTCAACATTCGCTTGGCTAAAGATCGGCTTTTCCAAAAAAGCTTGTAATTCTTTATCTTTTTCGTAATACCCTGTTGCAATCTGTTCAACAATTGATGGGCGGTCTTGCTTAAGGGATTCTAAAAATCCTGTCGAATCATCAATGGATATTTCGATTTTACCATTTTGATTTTTGGTTTGTTGTATATACTTTGATGCCTCAAAAAGATTTTCTAAAGTTACCGGTAAATCTCTGTCGAGTAAAAACCCCACCGCAGCATTATGCGCCGATGAAATTGTATGCATGAGACGATACACACCTACAACTGCAGTTTTAGTAGTCTCCGGAACTTCCTCGGTTTTTAAGAGATGATGCAATTCTTTAATCATACGATCCACAGGATTTGTCGCCATTTGCTTCGAACGATTCATAACCTCTTGTGTTAAATTCGTTAACGGCATATTCATGATATCTTTTCCCTCTTTTAGAAAAGCAAGAACATGTTCCGGCATCATGTTTTTCTGTACCTCTTGCAATGGTAAGTCAATCATCTTCACTTGTTGAATGTTTTCTATTGTCATTGCCATACTGTTTCGGCCAAGAATTTGGACGGCCCGTTGATTATATAGACTCGCTTCTAGGCCTAAATCTTTTAAGATCTCCGTCACATTTGAAAATGCTTTTTCAATACGGTCGCCTAAATCCGGGCGTACTTCTGTTCTCAGGGTATCATAACGTTCAGAACCTGTCCTCGCCTTGGCAAGCAATGCACTTATTGTTACCTCTGTATCTTCTACCGAAGTCGTCATCATCTGTGTTGAGCTTCCGTTTATTGTCGCCATACTTATCTGCCACGATGTCCACACTTCTTTGGGTGATTGAGGAATCGAGTCCGATGCAATTGCTGTTTGTACAGGCGTATCGGATAGATGTTCCCCCACTAAATTATTTGTAGCCGCGCGTAGTTCTCCAAGAGGTGTCGTACGAATATTGATGCCTTGTAAGCTTAATCGTATCGCCGCTTTAAATGTCATTTGGTAGCGTATAACATTCAGATTCTCTATTTCTTTATCAACAGCTTCATTTGAAACTGTTTCTTCAGGATCCACTTCGTGATTGGACTGTTGGGCTTTTACATTTTCAATGGTTATCGGCATACGATGCCCTAAAAGTCGACGTATATCTTCTAGCGTTATGGCTTTGATGTCTTCTAGCGATTCTTTGACAAGCTCTTGAGACGGGATACTTTCTGTTATTTTTGCATCTGACAAGGTATAGTCTTCCAACTTAGAATTTTTTTCGAATTGATAGGCCGCCATCTTCATGACATGGTCTCCATTATGTTCGCGTTGTAAAAAAGATAGTACATCAAGACTACGTTGGTCAAGAGCTCCGCCTCGCATCACTAATTCTTTTGTTATTGCTTGGAGTTCGTCCTGATTCTCTGTCGGAACATGGTCAATGATATGATGTGCACTGTCTTTAATGGCTTCATAATCTGCTTCAGACATAACATAATCCGGCATCTGTTTTCCTCCTGAATAGAGACTTTTATACATTTCAGAAATCGTCGCCGGTTTATTGCTTAATAAAAATTTAACCACATCTTGCGGTTCCATTTGTTGAACTTTATTCACGTTTTCTGCAAATTTACTGATTTTATCCACATTGGGTGATGTGAAATCCCCACCTGTATGTTTATGATGTAATTGAAGAAACTGATTTAACATGGGAACGCTCATTTTCGTCAGATCATATCCTGTTTGCAAAAGTGTCTTATACTCTTTTTCTGATAAATATGTCTCCAATTGTTTTACCTGGGATATAAAATCTGTCATTCCCGAATCCTTTTGTTTTGAAGCATTGGCATTGCTTGTTTGCTCCCTTTGTAGTAGGGTCTTCTTTGTGCTTTCCACATTCACTTTATCTTTATTGGGATCATGATTGTTACTATCTTTTTCTTGCTCAACGTTCATTTTTTCGATAGATACTTTGAGCAGTTCTTTTGTGGATTCTAACACTTTAATCTCTATCATATCTCCGGATTGAAATTTTTGAGCTCCGTTTTTCATTTGAAGAAGCATCTGTTTAGTTCCGCCCTTTGTTTCGATTCTTAATTTGACTTCTTGATTATTGCTATGAATAACTTCACCAAAAAAGCGATCCCCTGTATTTAATTGAAGGGAACCCTTGTTTTTTTCTTTGTTCACTATATTTCCTATGGATTGTCCATCCATAGAATGAATCATCATATTGGCACTCATGACATCAACTCCATTCTATCCTCTACTTACTACATCGGAAGAAATAGCAAAAAAAATAACCGAAGATTTTTGAGTTATGGTCAAATCACTCATTTTTCCTCGGTTAATTATTCTATAATATTTTTCGACCTTCTAATGCACGTAATAAAGTGATTTCATCGACGTACTCTAAATCGCCGCCTACCGGAACGCCATTGGCAATTCGACTGACTTTGATTTCGAAGGGCTTAAGGATTTTACTAATGTATACCGCTGTTGCTTCACCTTCAACCGTCGAATTTGTTGCCAAAATAACCTCTTGAATATCTTCATCTCCGATTCGGGTCAGCAATTCTTTGACGCGAATGTCATTAGGCCCTATACCTAGCATGGGTGAAATGGCACCATGAAGCACATGATATAGGCCTGTATATTGCTTGGTTCGCTCATACGCGACGAGATCTTTGGACTCTTCAACGACCATCACTGTCGATTGATCACGTTTTTCACTACGACAGATCTGACACAATTCACCATCAGTAATCGTACAGCATTTTATACAGTATCGTGTATTTTTCTTGGCTTCAATAATTGCTTTCGAAAATCGCTCTGCAGCTTCTTCCGGCTGATTGACCATGTAAAAAGCAAGTCGTTGCGCCGTTTTCGCACCAATTCCCGGAAGTTTCGAAAATTCTTCAATTAATTTTCGTATATGTGTTCCATAATAATCCATGACTACATCATACCATTAGGTAGACCTAATCCTCCTGTCAATTTAGACATTTCCTTATTTACCGTCTCATCAGCTGTTTTAATCGCTTGATTAACGGCTGCAACGATTAAATCTTCTAACATTTCAACATCATCAGGATCGACAGCTTCAGGATCAATCGTAACAGTTTTGAGTTCTTTTTTTCCTGTGACGATTGCTTTAACCACGCCACCTCCAACAACTGCTTCAAACTCTTGATTGTCTAACTCCTCTTGTACTGTTGCCATTTTCTGTTGCATTTTTTGTGCTTGCTTCATTAAATTGTTCATATTCCCCGGCATACCGCCACCTGGAAAACCGCCTCTTTTTGCCATGATAATTCCTCCTTATATTTACTGAATCTCAACATCAAAGTTGATTTTATTGCGTATTTTATTAATTGCACGTTCAATATCTTCTAAGTTTCCTTCATTTGATGAACTATACTCGGTTTCTTCAATAATATTAAGTTCAAACTTCTTTTTATATAAAGACTCGAGTACATCTATTATTTTACTCAAATATTGCTCTTCTGACAAGGTGTTTTTCTGCACACTATTCTTACATACAAGACTTAATCGTTGGTCATTCATATAAAATGGCAACACTTCCTTTAATGTAGCTTTTAATAAGCCACTGGTACTTGTTACCACTTTAGCCCAGCCTTTAATCGCCTTTTGAATATCTTCGGGAAAGGCATCAGTATCAATCTCAACCCTTTGCTTCTGAGGTTCTGCCTCTGTATCTGATGCTCTTGCATCGTGCTGGTGTGTATCATTGGGATGCGTCTGCGCATAGCGATCTGCACTGAGCATTCCTGCATGTATTTGTTGCTCAACCCTATGTAATCTAGATAATACCGCTTCTTGATCTGTATTTAGTTCCGGTTGACAGAGTTTAATCAATTCAATCTCAATCAATGTTCGCTTTCCGGTCATATATTTAATCTGTGATTCCAAATTTGAGAAGGATTTGATAAGATGAATAATGGTATTTTCATCAACATGTTGGCTTTGTTTTTTTAAGGCATCATAGACATCATCCGATACGTCAAGTAAATCTCTCAAATCAGAAATGGTATTGACCACTAATAGATTTCGTAAATAGGCGATTTCATCCAATAAAAATTGACTCAAATCACGCCCTTGCATTACAATGCGTTCGATTACATCCATGGTTGTTTTGGTACTGCGTAAAATAATACCCTCAGTGAGTTCGCAAAACACATCTGAATCAACTGCACCCAATACTTCGAGTACTTTATCTAAGGTAATCTCTTCACCGAGATAAAAGGCGATACATTGGTCTAGTATGCTCAGCCCATCTCGCATCGATCCATCAGCCACTTTTGCTATGTAGTGAATTGCCCGATCACTAGCTTGAATATCTTCGTCTTCCAAGTAGTGCTTCAAGGTTGCTGCTATCGTATCTGTTGATATACGTTTAAAATCATAACGCTGACATCTAGATAGAATCGTTGCCGGTATTTTATGCGGCTCTGTTGTTGCCAAGATAAACTTTACATGGGCCGGTGGTTCTTCTAGTGTTTTAAGCAAGGCATTAAAGGCTCCGGCACTTAGCATATGTACCTCATCGATTATATAGACTTTGTACTTACCTTCAGTCGGTGTATATCGAACTTCTTCTCGTATCTCACGAATATTATCGACCCCGTTATTACTTGCTGCATCAATTTCAATCACATTCATATTCTGATGATGTAGCATATGTTGACAAGTTGGACAAACATTACACGGGCTTCCTTGAATGGGATCTTCACAGTTAACTGCACGGGCAAATATTTTTGCCGTCGATGTTTTCCCTGTTCCTCTTGTTCCACAAAAAAGATAAGCATGGGACGTACGCCCTGCTTCCACTTGATTAGTTAATGTTCGAACAATATGATCTTGGCCGACAAGGTCATCAAAATGATCCGGTCGCCATTTACGATATAGGGCTTGATAACTCATACATTATCCCTCACTTTGATATCAAAACAAGTTTCATTAAATAGCATACCACTTTTAATGAAACTTGTAAAAGGCAAAATTAAATCCGTGCGCTGCCCTTCGCCAATCACCCATAAGCGTTACTCATATAGTTAGCTCTGATCAGGCACCCTTACGGCACATAGGAGCTTCTGCTTAGTGCTGCTTCCGTCAAGACCTGACACAGTTCACAGATTCCTATTGCGTAAGACCCAATCGTCAACACCACTTTTACGAGGCTGCCTTACAAAATGAAAGTCTCAGTTTAGCATCACCCCTGCTGTAGCGGATTGCAGGTACAGGGCACCGCTATCTCCCCGGCTGCACGGAAACTTTATCACATATGTAGTTGTTGCACTTATCATCCGATTGATTCATAAGTACAGCAACATTCAGTATATAGCTTTTTTATAGTAATGTCAATATTTTTTCTTGGATTTTTATACTGTAAACTAATAGCCGAGCAAGTCACCTTCTCATGCTCACTTTTCTTGTATACTGTACAAGGGTTGATTTACCGTCATGTGGCTCGCCGACATAAGTCGTTGACATTTGTTCGCAAGTCGTTACTCGGTTGACTCCTGCTGCAAATAAAAGTTGCGTTAAAGCGTCCCTTTGGCCATCATCGCATTCAAGTCCAGCGGTTTGAAGATGCCCTTTGTGTTCTCGAAGCAAGGGAAGTAATTCATTTCGCCGAATCGGAACAACCCAAATATTTCTGTATTTTGGAGAGCTTTTCAGCTTCGGTTTAAGGTCAACCATCACACATATTCTTTGATCGTCACTTTCATAGAGATAACGTTGACCTAGTACGGATTCAGTTCTAACATTCTCTTTTGTCCATGTAATCTCCCCTTGGACGGGAATGTCTAATTCATCTATTGCATAATCCTGTGCAACATAGATTAATTTATCCAGCAATTCCTTTGAAAACGCCTTGACGGTTTCTATGTTAGTTGTTTCTAGAAAAACCGTTTGCGGAGAACTGCAGTTCAGTTGATTGCTGATACAGATTTCTTTGGCAAGCCCCTCTAATTCATTCTGGTAATGATTGCCTAAAGTAAAATAAGCAAAACTAAGTCGATGTCCCCATTCAATCAATTGTATTGTCGGTGGGATAATCTGCCTGATACCGGCAATGGCTTCATCTGAACCCCATACGATTATTGCATCGGCCACCTCACTGAGGGTGCGTAATGTTTCGATATCTGTTGAACGTATATCGAACACATAGATATAGGGGGCAAGCCTAGGTTCAATGCGTAATAATTCTTTCAGTAGCATTAGTGAAATTCCCCCTTCATAGGAAGGCAATTTCAAAACATTGATATTTCCAGATAAACATCCTTCCAAAACACTTAAAACAGAGAGCGCAATGACATTTCCTGCACCGATATGCATGAGAACCCCTAATGGCTGTCGACGCTCTTTGGTCACATCATCAATGACCGTCCAACGGTTAAAATCAGAACCTAGTTCTCTTGATATTTTTGTTTCAAGAGCTTCTTTTGTCATAGCCGTTCGAATGGTCGTGATTAATTCATCAGCTTTCCAATCAAAAACCCCAATCGACAGGAGCTGATCTTTGAGATAGTCATAATCCATTTGGTCCAAAAGTTTAACGATAGCATGAACTACTACGGCAGAATCCAACGGTTCCAAAAGCAAATCCGTATTAACGGTGTCTTTCAGTAAGGATAGAGCGTGATGCAGTTCATGATCTTGTATTTCTTTCCCTCTAAATAAATGCTCCATATTGACCTCTTTCCATCAACTCGGATGCTGACACGGCACATGACTTTCGTTGAACGGTTCCGGCACGTCCTAAGATTTCAAAATATGGGGTTGTTATCCCGCATCCACAAGTACTGCCATCTTTTAGAATAGCCAAATCGCCCATTGTAACTGCGGTTATGGGCACTCCTGAAACCAATGGACTTACGAAGCTTAAGAATCCGGGTTGATTAAATCCTACATTCTCTAAAGTTTTGATATCTCGAATAATAACACGACTCCAGATTGGTACATGCATATGGTGATACTTACATTCCGGGTAGGCAACACTGTGCTCAACAGCACTATAGAAATCGCGACAGTTAATGGCAGGAATACCTAGCATTTCTTCGACCAATGCATGAAGTTTTTCTTTGGTAACCGAAAGGTTGCTCATCTTCTTCCATCCGCCACCGGTAAATATGATAGACTTTTTATTTAGCCTAAGTGGTGGAATGTCCATGGATTTCATCGTTGAAAGGAGCATATATAAATATCCCGGAAACCCAAAAATCCTGACCGGAAATGGTTGCTTAGAGAATCGTTCTAACGATTTGATAATGCCGAAATAATCAATTTGATAGTCATCTCCGAGAGCACGTATAGCGAATACGATTTCTTTAGCTGGTGCAAGTTTTGTCATTCCAAGAAGTACCTTGACATTTCCCATATTATTGCCCTTTTTTGGTTCGTAACCAAGGAGTAGATAGTTTGTAGGGGTAAGCGAAATGAATCGATGATGCCACATAGATTTAATCATCATTTTGGTGCCGAGTTCAATATCTCTTTTGGATAAAAAAACTTGACTTTTCTGTCCTAAGGTTCCGGAAGAAGTCGCATGTACCTCGATTTTATCGGGAGAAATACTCATTAACTCATGCGTTTTATAAAAGTCCACAGGAACAGAAGGAATTTTATCCAAATCCTTCATATCTTTTACATCTTCAGCCGTAAAACCTTTGCTGTCGAGCAACTTATGATAAACCGGATTATTTACTTGATGATACCTAACAGATTCTTTGACGGCATTCAGAAACAACTGCTCACTTCCTATAAAATCATATATTTTTTTATACTTGAATAAGACTTCTCTAGCTTGAAGTTCTTTATCCTTCATTGACTCACCTACTTAATCGACATATATATTTATACAACAATGCTAACTGATTACTATTGTATAATATAAACAACGGATTAAGCAACTACAAATTCGCTATCACAATATTGACGAAGCTTATGTAAAACCTGCATTGGATGGGTACCACTTAGGAGTGATGCAGTGACATTTTCTCGCGCCTTATCGTACTGCGCAAATGTTTTTAATGCTTCATTTACTTTGGAATACACTTTCCAGTAGCCAATAGCCATCGGTTCAGCTTGATCTCCACTTGCAAAAATTTTTACATCGTCAATTGGATATCCCAAGAATACTCCGATTTCATGAGGACACTTTTGCATATAACGTTGTCGAAGTGTGTTAAGGGAACCATTAATATCTTTTGGACAAGAATACCCACATGATTTCAAGAAGCAACTGCACTCTTTTTCTTCCAAACTCTGCTCAAGACGTTTGGAGTGATAAAATAGCACAACCACATGTTTTTCATCACGACTTAATTCACAAAAATTCAAAGGAATATATTGTTTAATCTCTTTTCTATGTTGATCCCACAATTTAAGTGCATTTCGTCTTCGGTTATGTTTAAAACTAATTAGGGAAGCTATTTTTCCACCAAATAATGTCGGCGCTCCATGGAATAATATTTTGCATATTAAATATTCCAACTCATCATATGCTTCCATTGTATAATATGTATCAACAACTAACTTACTACGCATCATTATTCCTCACTTTAATTTACTGGGATATTTTTCTTCCGACTGCTTTACATGCTTCTAAGTCATCTTGACTTGGTGTTTCATTAACGATAAGACTGTCAAGTACAAGATGCGCTTGATAGCTTTCCATACGTGCTTCCCATTCTCGCATCCATTCGCCATCCCCCCAACCGTAGGAACCGAAAAGCAACACTTTTTTATTGGCAACAACATCTTTTATTGACTCGACAAAAGGTTCCATCTCATCTTCTTCAAGTACTTCATCTCCCATTGAGGGGCAACCGAGTGCAATGACATCTGCTTCTTTGATTAGGTCAATTGTTGCTTCATCGACTCGAATACACTTAGCACTTTGATCATTTTCTTGTATTCCCGCATATAGTGCCTCTGCCATCATCTCCGTGTTTCCTGTCCCACTCCAATAGATAACTGTTGTTTTCATAATTAAATCATCCTTTCTAATTCTTCTAACACTATTTTAAGTGCATTTTGGCTACTTGTATGACATTTGATCATTGGCACATTATTCTTTTTAGCCGCTTCCGCAGCATGCTTTACCATTTTATGTGACACCGTATTCGTAAAAACAATAATTCCATCCGGCTTACCGATACGTTTTGTAAATTCTGTTTTCATCTGTGTCATAATCTTGATCTTATGTCCGTGTTCCTTGGATAACAACTTATATTGGCGATGCATTCGATCATGTCCGCCTACTAAAACAATACTCATAAAATAACCCCTTTCACTTCGCAAATGATTCTCATTATCAATATACTATTATTATATCTTTTTTTAACTAATTGTCAATCCTTTAACTAAAAAAGAGTAAAAAAAAACTGAATGATTAATTTTCACTCAGTTTTCTTCCTATCCAAATACATATTTATAACTCTCCTGCTGCTTCTTCATCAATAATCAATGTTACATCTTGGTGAAGTTGAAGAATCGATGCCGGTAGTTCCGGAGTAACGGGGCCTTTTAACATGGCACGAATCGCTTTTGCCTTGTTCTGACCGCTCGCCATTAATATGATCTTTTTGGAATGCATAATATTTCGTATTCCCATGCTTAGGGCTTGTTTTGGAACATCATCGATATTATCAAAAAACCGCGCATTGGCTTCGATCGTTTCTTCGTCTAACTCAACTAAATGTGTACCCGCTTCGAACTTAACATCTGGTTCGTTAAATCCAATATGCCCATTTGTGCCAATACCTAAAATCTGTAAGTCAATATTTCCTGATGCTTCAATGGCGCGATCATAAACCTGACAGGTTTCTTCAACATTCGTATTAGAGCCACTAGGAATGTTTTGATAGTTCTCACGGACATTCACATGTTTAAAAAAGTTTTCATGCATATAATAGGCATAACTTTGGGGATTATCCGGTGCAATCGGGTAGTATTCGTCTAGATTAAATGTTGTCACATCTTGAAAATCCACTTCGTTTTCTTGATATTTTTTAACTAGTTCTTGATACATTCCTTCCGGTGTTGATCCTGTTGCAAGACCTAATACACTATTACGCTTTAAAAGCACCTGTGCTTCAATCATTGCTGCTGCTTTTTTACTCATCTGCTCATAGTTATCAACAATGATGATTTTGATGTTATTGATATCAATGGTTTTCATATTCAATATTCCCCTTTACAATGGTTTTCATGATTTCAAATTGGTCATTCATTATAACAATATCTGCTTGCTTATCTTCTTCTAGTGAGCCGATTTGATGATCAAGCCCAAGATATCTTGCTTGGTTCATGGTAACAATGGGAAGGACTTGTTCCAGTCCTTCTTTCACATTTGCGTGAAAATTTTTCAAGCCTTCGTTTAATTTTAAAACACTCCCGGCAATCGTCCCTGAATCTAGTAAACATTTTCCATCAGAGACCGTCACTTTTTGTCCGCCTAATTCGTATTCTCCTTCTGTCAAGCCACCGGCTTGCATACAATCTGTTACCAGTAGGATTTTTTGTAAGCCCTTTGCCTTGATAAATAGAGGGAAGATACCTTCATGGACGTGAAATCGGTCTGCGATAAGTTCTGTATAACAGTCCGATGTAAGCGCTGCGGTGACTACCCCAGGTTTTCGGTGATGCATGCCTGTCATCGCATTAAAGGTGTGGGTGGTTCCACAAGCCCCACATTCAAAGGCTGTCATTGCTTCTTCATAAGTTGCACTTGTATGACCAAGGGAAAAGTTAATAGACGCATGATATTTTTCTATAAATGCCAAGCTGCCTTCCACTTCCGGTGCAATGGTGATGACTTTGATTAAATCTAAATAGGGCTCAACGAGTTCCTCTTCTGGATGAATAATATACTCTCCCGGTTGCGCTCCTTTTTTTTCGGCATTTATAAAGGGCCCTTCTAAATGGACACCCACTATCGTCGCTCCATACGTTGTTTTTTCTTGTTCCTTCATGACCTCACGAACAGCATCCAAGGCTTTTGTAATGTCCGGTTTTGGCATGGTCATCGTTGTCGCTAAAAAGGACGTAACACCATTTTCAACCAATCCTTTTTTCATGGTATTTAAGGCCGTCGTCGTTCCATTCATAACATCAACACCTTGGTATCCATGAATATGTACGTCAATAAATCCGGGGACGACAAAATTCCCCTCTGCATTTGTCTCTTCATCCATATGCTTTTTAATGTCTTCATACGCACTTTGGGTTAATATACTTTCAATTTTGTTTGAATATACAAGCACTTTTCCTTTTTGAAACTTTCCATCATAATATATCTGTCCATTTGTAATTGCTTTCATTGCTACACCTCCATTAGTAAACTTTGTTAACTTATGTGACAAAAAGCGACTCTGCTATCACATCACGCTTCTATAATTCGTTCAATCCCCATCAGTATAGCGCCCTTCACAGATGCATTTTCAATCATTGAACGATATAAATTGGTTTCAATCGGCGTCATTTGATTCACACGTTCTTGCAAATCATTGATCATCGTATCTTTTAAGTCAAACACCTGTCCGGTTAATATAACTTTTTGTATGTCTAAAACCAATGCGATATTTGTAATCGCAACCGCAAATTCTTCTAAAATCTCATCATATAGGTCTGTCACTTTAGAATCCGTATTGTGACTGAGTATCCCCTGTATATCACCAAAGGAAGCTTTTTGTCCGGTTAATTCTTGATAGCGGTCTCGAATTGCTTGAATACCAACCCGTTCTTCAAGGGTGTAATATTTTCCATCTTGCTGCTTCTTGGGCAGGATAAAGCCGATCTCTCCGGCTGCATTCCGTTCGCCTTCATAAAGGCGATGACTAATAATAATACCGATTCCAACGCCTGTATGAGCACTGAGCAAATACAAGTTAGGTTCATCTTGGAAGATTCCATAGCGTTTTTCTGCCACAGCCGCTAAGTTAATATCATTTTTCACAAAAATAATGTTAACGTTTTTTGCCTTTAAAAATTTTTTCACTTCATGCAATAAAACTTCTTTATGACGGACATTGGTCAAATAGTAGCCGTCATTTTGACCGACAACTCCAGGATATGATATCACCACTTGAGATATTTTTGAAAGGTCAATATTTTGATCTTTCGCTTGGTCAAAATATCTATCTAAGTATTGCTCCACTTGTTTCGGTTTATAAACATCTTCGACAGAAATCGTGTCATGAAGCAGCCATTCTCCACGTAAATTTGCAATGACAAGGTGAAAACTATCTTTTGATAAGTCGATTCCAAGGACATATTGGTAATTGGCATTAACATCAATAAGAATACCTTTTTTCCCAACTGCATTATCTTCCTTACCCACTTCAATGATGCGCTTAGTCTGCAGTAATTCAGCAACATTTTTGGACACAGTGGGCTTAGATGACTCAAGGGCTTTGGCTATTTCCGCTCGAGTCATGGGCCCATTTTCAAAGAGAAGGGAAAAAATCATTTTTTGATTATCGCGTTTAATATCTGTTTGTGTACTTCCTTTAAATTCCATGTCGTCTCCTAAAATAATATGTCCTATTCAAGTAAGTAAAGTTTATTAACTTAAATATATCATGGGATTTTTCTCTTGTCAATGGGCTTTTACATATCGACCACTTCGATTATGATTTCTTTTTCAAAACTCTGGATTGTTTCATCCGGAATCAATAGTTTATGCATCTGCATTGTGGAATCATACTCACCTTGATACAAGACACCATTAATTTTAAATTCACGATTACTTGTATGCTCTGTAGGTTTTCCTATATATTTCAACAAAACATTATGATTGAGATATTTAATCCGCAACGACATGGTCTCAAAAATCTGATAGCGACTGGGCTGAATAAGCAATCCGCCTAATACGGGTTCAAACCCAAGCACGTAGCGAACAAAAAGTTTAAAGAGAACATTTGAGCTACCGGTTTGCCAGTCTTGCATGGATTCACCATCAATGTGGAATTCTTCATTATCTCCATAAGAATTGGGCAGTACAAAGGGTGAGACAGAAACCTCTTCATGAGTGAAGGGGAATAGTTTTTCAAGTTGCTCCCATGCTAACTCTCCTTCACCAATAGCAAAGAGGCTCATAACGGCAAACATACTAGCATGGATATATGTAGCTCCATTTTCTGCCGTTCCTTTGGGTAAATTGGGAATACGCCCAACGCCTTGAATTCCTTTTTCAAAATACGGTTCAAAAGTTTTATACCCATATTTTGAGTCCAAGCGCTTATATGCCTTCAAAATATAGTCACGATGCTTACGATTATGAGGGTCCACTTGAAGAAAACCAGATAAAATCCAAAAGGCTTGACTTGTTAATCCGTCGCGAGCGACACCATCCGGATCATTGCGGCTACCCACTAAATAAGATTTTTGATCACCCCAGCCATGAATAATATGGTCACCATCAATGGCATGAATAAGTAAACCCTCTTTTATTTGGTCTTTTGCTTTTACATAGGCTTCTTTTCTTAGGCTTAAGGCATCATATAAATGACAATATCGCTTTTGTTCTTCTAAATGTGTCAATAATTCTAACATTTCACAAAGATTTTGATAAACTTGAAGGGTTGCCATCACAGACACGCCGGATCCGTACTCTTTGTTAGAATCTTGACTTCTACCTAGACCATCAAGTGCATCATTCCAATCTCCATAGAGTGCAAGGACACATTTTGTATTGTCATGATCCCGATTTTCAAGTAAATAATCCATAATTCTAATCATGTGCATCAGCACGGATTCCTTAACATTATTTTTTTTGGCGATATGCTTATGCTGGTCAATAAAATCATAGTATCCACATTCTTCATCTAAGAAGGACCAATCTTTGGTAAAACGAAGATAGGTCATAATGGTTGAAATAACCCACACACCTTGATCAATAAAAGGACGAAGATCCATGGCCGGCAGACTGTTTGCATGCTTGGGCAGTGAATATTGTCGTGGCAATTGACCAGATAAGCTTGTAAAATCAAGTGCTTCTAGCATCTTCACCTTGGCTTTATGTGGCTCATAAAACAAATACGCTTCTAGGGCTTGAAAAATATCACGGATACCGATTAGGGAAAAGTGTGATAGCTGAATATATCCTTTAATCTCAGAGCAAAAGGTCACTTGTTCTTTTAAATGGTACATAAATCCATTCATAATGGCCGGCGAAATATCTTCTCCACCACAAACTTCAATCAAATATTCTTGCTCTTTATCTTCATTTTCCTCTTGATTTACTAGCTCGCCTTGCTCAAAAGTATCTCGCGAAAAAAGCATTTCAGCACGATATTCTACTTCATCTTTCAATCGATAGCTTATAAAATCACCACAAATTCCGATTTCCGTAAACGACGTTGCATGAATCCCATCCCCTATATCTTCATTGCGGAAGACAGTTGCGGTATGCAAAGATGACCGGCTTCCTCCCACATATTGATAACGGGACGTTGTATGGCTTGCACCAATAATGCTCTCCGGTTTGTTCACCTCTGTTCGAATAAGCCCATAATTGGTTGCCATAGAATCTCTATCGCGTTCTTCATAGGTTTCGATGATATAATTGCCTAATTGATTATCCTCTTGGTAGCGAACTTGCCGAAACCAACGATCCGTTGAATTTTCCACTAAGGCATTTTTTAAAAAAGGATTAAAATAAGCACTAGTAAAAACGGTCAATGGCTTATTTGTTTTATTGATCATCCATAATCTATAATATATTTTTCCTTCTTTGATATAGGTCACAAGGGCTGTCGTTAGCATAACTGTGTCCGTAATATAATATGTTGCTGACTGACTAAAAACAGTAAAGCGTATTAGTTCCTTAGGTTCTTCAGCCATAATTGGTACGGACATACAGGAGAACTTATGCTTTTCGCCTTTAACGCCTGCAAAAAATGCAATTTTAGGCTCTGCGCCTTCACTTGCTCGTAAAAATGGTGAAAACAAGCCTTCATTACAATGAATATAACCGGACCCATAGGTCCAATAATTAAAACCATCTGCTCCATAAGGATACCTAACATCCCCCTTATCTGTCGGAAACATCAGAATATCTCTACCAATAAAATATCCGCCGGGAATCTTGCCTTCACTTAGTTTGGAATCTCCGGCTTGTATGCGCCGGTACCAATCTAAATATATATCAATATTTTCTCTCATTCCAATCACCTACCTCTGAATACTTTTTCAAAAACTGCTTCAAATGTACTTTCAATAATTCCACCTGTTATAATCACAATATCCGCATATTCACTCAAGAGTTTTGCGTCCATTGGGCTTCGTGATGCAATAGCAATAATAGGTTTATCGGGACAGTAAGCTCGAATCTCTTTTAGCACATCGATTTGTCGTGTAAATCGATACGCATTTACCGTGCTAAATATAATAACGTCTGAAATAATTCCTACATCGGTCAAACTAATAATTTCTTCATCCGTTGGATGCCATGGCATAATCGCTTCCTTAATTTCTTGATGTCCTGTGACTTTTTTCAAAATGTCTCTTAATGAAAGATCATATAAATTGGTGGCATCGCTCATAACTAATCGGGCGGGGTTACCAAAGACAATACCCACTTTTTTATTTTCAAGTTTAATCGGAAGGTCTTCTTGTTTTCCTTTGTATAAAACAATTCCTTTTTTGGCAATATCTTTAGATAATTTTTTTCCTGCTTGGTGATCAATGGTATTTATCGCTTGGTCTTTAGTCGATTGTTCCTTGCCCAACTCTTCTTTTGCTTTTAAAATACGATAGGCTGCATCATTAATACGTTGTTCACTGATATCCCCTGTTTGAACGCACTTATCAACATAATCGACAAACCAGTCACTTGCACATGTGGATATAATAAGATCTGAACCCGCATTAATCGCTAATTTTATAGATTCTTTTTCTCCATATTCATTAAGGATGGCTTTCATGACTAAATCATCCGTAACAACTAATCCCTTAAACCCAAGCTTTTCTCTAAGATAACTAATGACTTTGGGCGAGAGGGATGCAGGTAAGGTCGGGTCTAGAGCCTCAAATATACCGTGATGTGTCATAATACAGTTTAATCCCTTTTCTATTGCTTGTTTAAAGGGTACCATCTCGACGGATTCTAAGCGTTTAATCGGCTCCGGATTTCGATCGACTTGAAAATGGGTGTCAACTTCTGTAATTCGCATTCCCGGAAAATGTTTTCCGCATGCATAGAGTCCTTCTGACTGCATTCCACTAATAAAGGCACTCCCCATATCTGCGACAACCTGAGGGTCCGTAGAATATCTACGATTATCTACAATGGGTACACCAAATTGTGCATCATAGTCCACATCTAAAACAGGTGCATAACATAAGTTAATACCGGCATAACGAAGCTCTTGACCTACATGATGTCCTTGTTGCTTGGCAAGATCTTGATCATTGGCAAAACCTAATGTCATATTTCCCGGGAAGATTGTCGTCCCGTTAAAAATTGCCGTAAGTTGTCCGCCTTCTTGATCAATCGTCAGCCAAAACGGGATATGATGTTTACTTTCCCTAATATGGCTATTAATTTCTTCTGTCATGGTCTTTAACTGATGAAGACTTTTAACATTATTGCCGGAAAAAAAAATGAATCCGCCCAATTGGTCCTTACGATTCATTTCTACAAATTTTTCCGGCATATTATCATATCCTTGATAATATTGAAGAAACATCTGAGCGATTTTTTCCTTCAATGTCATTTGCTCAAACACTTGGTCTGCTATAAACATATGTGCCTCCTATATTTTTAAAAATTCTTTCATTGTCTGAATGTATGTATTGGCTATTTCGATACTTGAATCTTCTGCAAAAATTCTAAGTAAGGGTTCTGTTCCTGAAAATCGTGCGATGATCCAACCACCGTTTTCAAAATATACCTTGACGCCATCCTCATAAGAAATGTGATCAATGTCCTCACCAAAATCCGGAACACTGCGTTCTTCATAAAGCAAATGTAGCAAACGGTCTTTTTCTTTGGGATGAAATTCTAAATTAGCTTCAGTCATTTCAAAGGATCCATAGGTATCTTCAATCACATTTAACATTTCACCTAAACGCTTTCCGGTTACGGAAATCATCTCCACTAATAGCCCGGCTGCAAAGATACCGTCTTTTCCATTGACATGTCCTTTTATGGTCAAGCCACCACTACTTTCGCCACCGATAATTGCATCTGTCTCTTGCATCTTGGCGGATACGTATTTAAAGCCAACCGGAACTTCATAACATTCTTGCCCGTGTTTTTGTGCAATTACATCCAGTAGATGGGTCGTTGCAATATTTCGAACAACACCACCTTGCCACTTTTTATAGTCGAGAAGATAATTATAGAGTAAGGCCATAATCTTATTAGGATGGATGAAGTCGCCTAACTCATCAATAATCCCTAATCGGTCTGCGTCACCATCGGTTCCGATGCCTAAATCGTAGTTTTTTTCTACAACAAAGTCACTGAGTCGGGTGAGTGTCTGTGCACTTGGCGAAGGTAAGCGCCCACCAAACATGGTGTCATGACGATCATGAATCACATCGACATCACAACGGGCCGACATTAAAATCGTCTGTAACGATGTCTTTGATACTCCAAACATGGGATCAAGAAGTATTTTTAAATGTTTGTTTCGAATTGCCTCTACATCAAGCATACTAAGGATGGTATCTATATAATCATTAAAGGGACTGATTAAATGTATTTTTCCTTCACTAAGCCCTTCATCATAAGAGCATCTATTTATATTTTCATCACCTAACATATTTGCTTTTAATTCAATGCGATCGGTGACCGTCACATCGGAATCGCGTCCCTCTCGAACAAAGACTTTGATTCCATTGTATTCTGCCGGGTTATGACTAGCTGTTACTGCCATTCCATAGGCACACTTATACTGTTCAACCGCATACATAATAATCGGCGTCGGGGCTTCAGTATCAATCAGCCATACACCAATATTATTTCCTGCAAAAACTTCACTCAACCAATGCGCTGATCGATTGGATAAGAAGCGTCGGTCATAACCAATAACAATACCTGCCTCTGCTACATTTTCATCCTTCATCATATCGACCACTGCTTGCGCTATACGCTCAATATTTTCCCGTGTAAATTCATCACCAATAATTGCTCGCCAGCCACCTGTTCCAAATTTGATCATCGTCGTCACCTACCCTTTCACTGCCCCTGATGTCATGCCTTCAATAATAAACTGTTGCGCGAAGATATATACAAGTACAATCGGAATAACAATAATTGCAATAACCGCTGCCATCAAGCCATAATCCGTCCCATATTGTGAGCTAATATCTGTTAATAGAACATTAATCGGCATTTTATCTCGAGTCCGAAGGATAATCAATGCTGAAAACAAGTCATTATAGGACCACAAAAAGACGAAAATACTTACTGCAGCTAAGGATGGTTTTGTAATCGGCAATACGATTCTCTTGAACACTTGAAAGGATGAACACCCTTCAATAAAGGCCGCTTCTTCCATTTCAATGGGAATTGTACTCATATAAGATGTAAGTACAGAAATGGTAAAGGCTAAGTTTCCGGCAATTTGTGGAAGAATCAGTCCTAAATGGTTATTAAACAGATTCAATTTCAGTAAAATCCCAAAAACAGGTACAATGGTTGCAAAAATCGGAATCATAAGCGAGGATATAACCAACCCTTGAATAAGAACTTTGCTTTTAAAACGAAACCGGGCTAAGGTATATGCTGCCATAGAACCAAACAGTATTACGAAAAATACCACGGATACCGAGATAATTAGGGAATTGACGTATCCTTGTAATATATTATTTTCAAGCGCCGTTTGATAGTTTTCTAAAAAAAAGCGTTGGGGAAGCGAAAACGAATTCATGATAATCTCTTGTGTATCTTTAAATGAATTCAAAACAACCCATATGAGTGGATAGATTGTTGTCAACGCCCACAGGGCTAATACGCTATACATAAGTATTGACAAAACTCTATTTTTTTTCATGTTTTTCCTCTTTTCTCTTAATACGTAAATTCTTCTTGTCGAAATACACGATTCACAATAAATGATACAATCAAACCAATAGCAACGATAACAACTGAAATCGAGGCTCCATAACCAAAGGCTTCATCAATAAATGTTTTTTGATACATATACAATCCAAGGACTTGGGATGCATTTAAGGGTCCTCCGTTTGTAATAACAAGGACAAGATCAAAAACTTTTAAGGTTCCTGTAATCGCCAAGACTAAGCATGTAATCAATACGTTACGAATCAGTGGGATTGTAATATAAATCAGTTTCTTAAAACCTGTTACACCATCGAGCATGGCTGATTCATAGAGGGATTTGGGAATTTGTTTAATTGCTGTTAACATCAATACAAAATAAAAGCCAATGTATTGCCAGATAGTAGGAATGGCGATGATTTCCAGTGCTGCTTCAACCGACTTCCAAACCCTTGCTTCGCCACCAAAATTAAGGATGATATTATTGAGTAATCCACCGTCATACGCGTAGAAAAGATTGAACATCATTCCAATCGCTGTTGCCGAGATAACAATCGGAAAGAAAAATACGGTTTGAAAAAAGCGATCTCCTTTAGGAATACTATTCACTAATACGGCTAGTATGAGCGCTACACCCAGTTCAAAAACCACAACATAAAACATTAAAACAAATGTATTTTTGATTGCCACTTGCATCGTTTGATCGCCTATCATTCGACGATAGTTATCGATGCCTATAAATGCTGAATTCACATAGCCATCCGATGCGTAAAAACTCTTTATGATATTCATGAAAAATGGATAGAATAGAAATACCGTCATAAAAAGCAGGGCCGGAAACAAAAAAAGCGTGATTGTCTTTTTATTTTCATATAGTTTCATTTTATTACCCCTTTTTATATTTTATTACCATTTAAAGGTAAAAATATAGCAGCATGGCGATAGTTATCGATATGCTGCTATAGTGTTTTTAACGACTTTGAATATTTTTGACTTCTTCTAGCACTTCTAAGGCTGTTCTCTCACCAAATGCGATGAAAGGAACACCTTCTTTAACAATATAGTTAAAGGCTTCTGGTTTTAGACGAGAATCAATCGGCATGCTAAGGCCTTTTGCTTCTGCTGCCATTTTGTGTCCGTCTAAGGCCACTTGACTAAGACCTTCAACCGTTACAGGAGCACTTGGCGTTCCACCATTGGCTGTAGCAATCTCTTTAATGGCTTCTGCTGACGTTAAGTGTTTTACTAAATCAACAACCACTTCTTGCTTGGATCCATCATCATAGGATCGTCTCGAAATATAATATCCACTAGAATATCCTGCAACAATTGATGTTGGATCTTTAGCGCCACTTGGTGCTGTCGGCATAGGCATAACCGTCATTTTTGCTTGTAATTCTTCATCACAACCACCGATAAACCAAGAGCCTTCAAAAATCATAGCTGCACTTCCTTGACGGAACAAGTTTTGAGATGCTTCAATCTCCATTGCAATAGCATCTGCACTAAATGCATTCATATCATGGAGTTCCTTGATATTTGTCAGTCCATCAACCCACGATTGAGGAATGTCACCGTCAAGAACGTCTTGATGGCCTTCAACTCCCGCTTGAGCTAACACAAAATGTTCAATCAAATAGTGGGATTGAGCGATGGGGCCTGCGATAGGTGTAATCCCATTTTCACTAAGAACTTCAATTGCCGTCGTTAAATTCTCCCACGTTGTTGGTAATTCAAGGTCATATTGCTCAAAAAGTTCTGTATTGACAAATAATCCTTCATAAAAACCTGTCATTGGTAAGGCATAGAGGTTTCCGTCAAACTCACGAACGGAGTCAAGAATACTTTCTGAAATATCCGCACCAACTTCCGGATAGGTTTCGCGCACTTCTTCGTAAGGTACAACTCCGCCACTTTCTATAATTCCTTTTGCATCAGCGCCGGTATAGAAGAATGTAACATCGGCTTCATTGCCTGTTGAAAAATCTGTTTTGACTGCTGTTCTAAATTCATCCCCAACCGATGTCATGGACTCATTTATGATGGTTACATTCGGATTGGCATCCATAAAATCTTTTAACTGCTGTTCAAATACGTCTGTCGATGGGTCCGTTCCTCCAAACATTGTTACAATTCTAAGTTCAACATCCTTTGCAACTTCACTAGAATCTGAATCACTTGTATCGTCCGTTGTATCTCCGGCATCTGATGCTGCGCCACTTGAATTTCCTGTGTCCGTTTCTGTTTGACCACATCCTACAAATAAAGATGTCATCAGTGCTACCGTAAGTATTAATGCTAATAATTTTTTCATTGTGTTCCTCCCTTTACAGATATAATATTTAGTAACATTTACTGTACCTATATATTAACATCCTGTTTGGTAAATTTTAAGAAGTCAATCTTGTTGTTTCTTGTCTATTCTTGTACAATTGCACAATTTTTGACATCATCATTGTATTTTATTGTCTTTTTAGTACATTTCCTAGGCATAGTAGGTATTTCTATATTGGTTGGGAGTAACACCCGTATACTTTTTAAATGTTTTTGTAAAATAAGGTGTATCTGTATAGCCCACACGTTCGCTTATTTCATATACTTTATATTGAGACTCCACAAGAAGACGTTTAGCTTCTTGAATACGTATTTCATTGAGAAGCTGGACAAAGGAATTATCCAATTCTTGTTTGAGTATTTTACACAAATACCATGTACTAATCATCAAATGGTCCGCAACTTCTTGAAGGTCTAGCTTATGGCTATAGTTTTCTTTCATATAGTTAATGGCTTGAACCGCCAAATACTTCAGCCTCGATTCACTTTCATCTTCGTTTTGCTTGGATTCCTCCG
Source organism: uncultured Eubacteriales bacterium (assembly GCA_964627665.1). Classification (GTDB taxonomy): domain Bacteria; phylum Bacillota; class Clostridia; order Lachnospirales; family Vallitaleaceae; genus UBA1351. The sequence goes on from CAZVKG010000010.1 coordinate 39,956, forward strand.
GTTTGTCTTCAAACACGTTAATGGTTTCGATGAGTTTTTGTCGCAAACGTGTAATATCTTCTTCCTTGGAATGTTCATCATCAAGCTGCATCATTGCTTCAATGACAGCAGACTTGATATCTTCAATATTCGTCGGCTTTAATAAATACTTCATAACACCAAGTTCAATTGCCTTTTGGGCATAATCAAACTCACGATAGCTTGTAAGTACAATAAACTTGGTTTCTTTCGTCACTGTTTTTAGCTTTTCAATCATTTGTAATCCATCAAGTTTGGGCATACGAATATCACTAATCACAATATCCGGTTGTAAGTTTGCAATGATTGCCAAACCTTCTTCCCCATTTTTAGCCGTACCACAGACTTTACAATTAATCTCGTCCCATGGGACAAGCTCCTTTAACCCTTTTACAACCATTGGTTCATCATCAATAATAAATATTTGATATTTTCCCATATCTTCTCCTTAGTCTGTCATTGTGTCTGAAATCTCCGGAAAACAAATCGTGATTGTTGTCCCTTGGTTTGGATGACTTTCAATCTTTATTTTTGCACCATCTCCATAAATCAATTGTATACGTCTAAACACATTTTGAAGACCGACACTTGCACCTTCACCTTTTTTCATATCGATAATCTCTTTTTCTTCATGAATCATACTTTGGATTTTTTTATATTGGACTTCATTCATCCCAATCCCATTATCCCGTATAGTAAACATCAAACGTCCGTCTTCTTTTTTCCCAATAAGTTCAATGAGTCCTTCACCGATGGGTTCTATCCCATGTTTGACCGCATTCTCAAGCAAGGGCTGTAAAATAAGCTTGGGAATAAGGGCGTCTTCAATCTCAGGATCAATATTTTGATGATATTCTAGACTATCTGAATAACGCATTTGAATCAAATACATATATTGATTCACATAACCGACTTCTTCTTTAACCGGAATTAATTTGCGATTTGAGCGATTTGTTGATGCATCCATAAGCTTGGATAATGCTTGAATCATTAAGGCAATGTCATTTTCTCCGGCTAGTTGAGCCCGCCAATTAATCGACTCTAGTGTATTGTATAAAAAATGGGGATTAATTTGTTCTTGAAGCGCTGAAATTTCCGCATCTTTTTTGGCCAATTCTTTGACATATACATCACTTACTAACCGATTAATGTTTTGTGTCATCTTATTAAAGGCATGATAAACAAGGCCAAATTCATCTCGTCTGTTTTCCGGTATTTTCACATCCAAGGCCCCACGTTCAAAGGCTTTCATTTTTGATGTCAATTCTTTCATTGGCTTTAATATAGTTCGAAAAAGAAAGTAAGCCATTAAAGCAAAAAAGGGAACCATTGCCAAATATAGAATAATGACTAGCCGTATGACTTTTTTAGAATCCTGCATCAGCATTTCAGAAGATACAAGGGTGATTAAGGATAGGTCCAATGTTGGTATTTGGTCCGTAATAATATAGTACTCCTCTTGACCCTTCGTCTGGGTATAAAACCCCGGATTTTCTAGACTAAATTCTTGGCTAAGAACTTTATGCGCTTCACTTACACTCCCTTTATTGGCTATGACACGCGAATCTTTGGAATATAAATAAATAGATTCGTCCGTCTGAATATTGATATTTTCCAAAATATTTTCTAAATATTCGGGATCAATTCGATAATACATCATGGCAATGGGTTTAAAGTTATCCTTATGTAGCAACAATTGTGTTAAATACACATTAAACTGCCCCTCTTCATAGCTTGTATAAAACTGAGTTTTCACACTATTTTTTGCCAAATTGGCCATATCTTGAACCGGTATATCACTTCCACTGATGAGTCCTGCTTCTTTTGTATAATATACATGTTGGCCACTTGTATAAAAATAAAGTCCACCTAAATCATAGTTTTTTCTGGCAAAGACAATCGTACTTAAGTAAGACTTAATGTCACGAATAAGATCAAACATCTCAAGTGAGTTTTCTTCTACATTCGGCTGTTTTACTATGACTGCATTAAATGTCGGATCTTGCAACATATATCGAACGGATTCTTTCATGTCTTCAAGCTCTCCACTAATCGAGGACGTTACATGACTCATATTGCTTTGGGCATAGGCAACAAAGCGTTCTTTAATGATGTTGTTATAATTATAGGACGCCATAATGGCCAAGACAAGCATTGGCAAAATTGATACACAAATAATTAATACGATTATTTTTGATTTTAGCGATATGGTTTTCATACGCTTCATAGTATTCTCCTTAAATTCGAAAAAAAGACCCTACTTAAAAGTAACGTCCATTCTGTGCTTAACTTATTATTTTTCACTTTGTTCCGCTTGTGTTTGCATACCTTGTTGGATTAAATAAAAGACGCCGAAAACAATAAAAAAATCGCCGATGCTCATGACCCGAGTTGATAACCTGGGTATATCAATAATGAAAATATCTGCTAATAACCAAAGGTTTGTCGTTTCTGTTAATAGGGTATGCCCACGGTCAAAAATTCCTTCTGCATGCTCTGGTAATTTTACAGGCATTTTTCCATTATTTACGGCGATGACCAAACCATTTAAAAATGTGCCTATTCCCATAAACCACATACCGAAAAAACGCCGATTACTATAACAAACATAGATGATTAAAAGATAGCTTGCAACATGCATGAAAAAAAATCCGCTTTCAGGAATAGATGCAAGGGCAAAAGCAATTGTCTGTAAGGCAAAGGCAACCATAAATAGATACCAATATTGAATCGTTACATTTTCTAGATTTTTCATCTTGCCTTTTCGCATATATCCAAAAAGCATTGCAAGAATAATCCCCTCAAATATCATGCTTCATTGACCCTTTCTGCATTCGCTTGTACTTCCCTTAATTCATCGATTTCTAGAAGATCGCCCTCTGCTTCTCCCACTTTATATCCAGGTCGCGAAAGCACTTCGTCAACAAAGCATTGAACGACTTGTGGATGAAATTGAGTCCCGGCATTGTCAATCAACTCTTGAATGGCATGTTCTTTACTAAAAGCTTTCCGATACGGCCGTTCGGAAGTCATGGCATCAAAACTATCAGCAATCATTAATATTGAAGCTTCAACACTAATCTGATCCCCTGCTAATTGATTCGGATAGCCTTTACCATCATACCGTTCATGATGCTGGATAATAATCAGCGAAATTTTACGCAAGGAGTGTACACTTCCGATAATATGTCCGCCAATACTGGCATGATCTTGAATTCTTCTATATTCTTCATCCGTAAGTTTACCGGCTTTATTTAATATATCATCCGGAATTCCGATTTTTCCAATATCATGTAATAATGCTGCTTTATCAATGGTATCAATTTGATGAGTCGTTAATTTATATGCTTTTGCAATATCCATGGCATATTGTTGAACGCGACCTGTATGCCCACCTGTATAAGCATCTTTTGCATGAAGAGCTTCATTTAAGGCATGAATAGTATCAATCGCCATACGCTGGGAATCATAATAAAGCTTAAAGGAATATCTTGCGAGTAGAATGGGTATAAATAGAATCACGACAATGGACTTTCCATAGGTATAATCTGCAAAAACCAAGAAAATGCCAAGTGTTCCTATGGCTAAAGAATTCACATATGAACCAAAAATATCTTTCAAAATATCCCGCGCCTTAATATCATCGAATTGAATCGAAAAATATTGGAGAAGAATAAATCCATTGATTAGCTCTTCAACGGCTAATGCAACCAGCATAATAAGTGCAAAAATAATAATGTTAAATGGCCCTTGATACAGTTGAAAAAGGACACTGGATAAGGCCATTGCTAAGGATATATTAAAAATATTAAATGCCATTTTATAAGGCGCTGTATTAAAAAAGTGCTGACGCTTATCATTTATTTCAGGAAATGAAAATAATATTCCTACTGTTACAATAATTAAAACATCAAAAGGCGTACCAATAATAGCTGAATAAAGATAAATGGCTGTTCCTACAGACGTAGATGTCCCAGCAGATGATATCACAACAAACGATTCTGCAATAATGGCTAGGCCTGCCCAAAACAAGAGCTGTCTCCAATCACTCATTCCAAACTCTTGATAAAAAATATATGCCACTATAGCATATATAACTCCTAATATAGAATTTAATATCCTTGTTTTTTTATGTTGTGCATTCATTCGCTAATCTCCTTATACAAAGCCGGCATATTTTTATTAAAATACTCTGTGTGCTGCGCCTGATGCTAATAAAGCCATTGCTAAACTCATTATTATACTTAAAACCTTTTTCATCGATATAGCCTCCTGTGGGTTTTCTCTGCTTCTTTCCGCTAATAAAACAGGCTATATCCGCTTCGCTAATCTAAATATTTTAAAAATAATCATGAAATAGTTTATAAACTTAATAGTATATGCCGGCTTATGGCAAAGTTTATAAAAAACATACACCATAGACTAAATTATAGTCTATTATACCCATGACGACAAGGACTTTTTAATAGGTATATATCCTCATTTTGTTATTATCTTGATTTATATGAAAAGACCCCTACCATCTAGGGGTCTTTGGATACGGACATCGTTGATTCTTTTTCACTGCACGCAGGATGACAAAACATCCACAAAAGGCGCACATTCCGTTTTGAAGTTTTTCACATGCTTCACACTGTAATAAACGTTGTTGATATGTCACCTGTGTACATTTCATCGCATCCGGCATCGTTTCAATATGTTTAAGGATTCCGGCTTGGATATCATCGCTACCTTTTGCAAATGCGTAGCATCGTTTACAAACCACCACTGCTATTCAAGAACAAGTCGAACGACTGAACACGTCGGAAGGGTCATTGTAAATCCGGACTCTTTAAGCTCAACTTGATCAAAGGCTTCTTTTTTTACAAGCTCAGGTTCTTCAAATGTATTATAAGCATCCATTGCACCTGTTATAATGTGTCCAGTTACTTTCTTAGGATTAAAGCCTAATGTATCTGCATCAATGAAGCGTTCTTCATGTAAATCCAGATTACATAATGTTAATACAAGGTGACCGTCCCCATTCACCGATGCAGATTCTGTCATTGCCGGAACCTTTACGCCATCAATATCAAGATCTGGTGTTGCAATATAACTCTCAACCAACTGGTTGTCTTGATGCTCTTGATACATATCAAAGACATGGTATGTCGGCGTTTTAATCATTTTTTCACCTTCTGTTAAAATGACTGATTGAAGTACATTCACCAGCTGGGCAATATTTGCCATTCGAACGCGGTCTGCATGTTTATTGAATATGTTAAGATTAATTCCTGCGACTAATGCATCACGCATACTGTTTTGCTGATATAAGAATCCTGGGTTTGTCCCCGGTTCTACTTCATACCAGGTTCCCCACTCATCCACTACAAGTGCTACACGTTTTTGAGGATCATATTTATCCATGATATGACTATGCTTTGTGACTAATTCTTCCATGCGCCATGTGTTCTTTAACAAACGATAATAATCATTTTCTGTCATTTGGGTTGCTGAACCTTTATCTTCCCAACTATTGACAAAGGTATAGAAGTGCAAGCTTAAGCCATCCATATAGGGTCCTGCAATTTCCATAAGGACTTTGGTCCAATTATAATCATCGACATTAGGACCGCCTGCAATTTTGAAGAGTTTATTATCCCCATAGTTACGGGTATAGGTCTGATATCGGCGATAGAGGTCTGCATAGTATTCCGGTCGCATATTTCCACCACAACCCCAGTTCTCATTACCTACGCCAAAATATTTAACTTTCCAAGCGTCTTTTTGTCCATTTTCTTCTCGAAGTTTTGCCATCGGAGATAGTCCATCAAAGGTCAGGTATTCAACCCACTCGGACATTTCTTGAACCGTTCCGCTACCTACATTCCCATTAATATAGGGTTCACATTCTAAGAGTTCACATAAGCGCATGAATTCATGGGTACCGAAACTATTATCTTCAACCACACCACCCCAGTGGGTATTAATCATTTTTTTGCGGTTTTCTTTGGGTCCGATACCATCTTTCCAGTGGTATTCATCGGCAAAACAACCACCCGGCCATCGAAGCAAGGGCAATCCCATTGCTTTTAAGGCTTCAACAACGTCGGTACGCATACCATCGACATTGGGAATATTCGAATCTTCACCCACATAAAGTCCTTCATATATACAACGGCCAAGATGTTCTGAAAAGTGCCCGTAAATATTTCGATCGATTTGTGCCTTTTGTTTTTTTGTATTGATTACATATTTTTGCATAATAGCCTCCTTCAAAAGTTTTTGCTTTGTTTCTAAGACTATTATATCAATTAATAGCAAGTATAAAATGTCATAACCCACTAACTATTTATCATTTTGTTCTTTTATCATGCGAAAGTTAGGATAATAACTCAAAATCACTTTTCCGACTAAAGCTTCTTGCGAAATATATGGATTTCCCCAAAATCGTGAATCCTCACTTTCATTCCGATTATCGCCTAAGAAGAAATAATATCCTTTGGGAACCACATAGTTTCCATAATCTCTAGGTCGCATGGATTCCTTCAAATAGGGCTCATTAAGTAGAGCTCCATTGACATAAACTTTACTATCACGTATAACCAGCTCATCACCCGGTAGGCCAATCAGTCGCTTCACATAATATTTTTCTTCCCCGTCTTGATCAAATTCAAAGACAATGATGTCGCCTCGCTTTGGTTCATCAAATAGATAGGCTAAACGATTTGCAATCAATCGGTCTTTGACTCTCAGTGTACTTTCCATGGATTCAGAGGGAACATATGCGTTCACAATCAATATATTGTTGACCACATAGGCAATCCCTAATGCCACGACAATCATTTTGCTCCAACTAATGACTTCCTCTTTTATCTTTGTCTTTTCCATATCGTATTCTCCCATTATTTAATGTCATCTTTTATACGACGGCATAACCGCATTAAATGTTCCATTATATATAACAAAATAATAAGAAAATTGTTACAGTAAAAACACATCTTTATTTTTTTATTTTATAAAAGCTAAAATTGGCCCATCGATACCATTCGATAATCGGCTCACCTTCCTTACTTTCTCCCTTAAATTCAATCTCATGGATATGGTCATGATTGTAGTCATTTAGTGTGATTGATTCCAATGTGTTGACCCCAATATAGGACCCGGTCCATTTTTTCACGAGTTGATTCTCTTCCCACGAAAAGAAGAATGGGCGCTTTGCCCATTCATAAAATTTTGTTTCTGTGATGGTTCCGACATATAGATCCATCTGCCCGTCACCATCTATATCGCCCACATCAATTTCCCATGGATATACCTTGGAAAAGTCATTTTCATAGACAAAATATTTTTGCCCATTTTCAATGCGATATAAGCGAATCCATTTACCCACATCTTGATTTAATTTTTGGCCGTTGGCATCTTCAATCGTCCATAAATAATGCTGACCATCCGTTGAAAAATACTGGGCCGAATCAATAATATCTCGATCTTGATTGAGTATTGTAATTAATAGGATAAGCTCGACCAGTGCAAGGATATATAAAGCAAACTTAGTTATATGCATCCCAATCAACTTCTTTCGGTCTTATAAGAACGTTATTCTCTTCCGGTGATATATACGAAGTCATCCATGGCATCATTTCTAAAATATTCACTTGTTCACCGGTATACTGGCTATAACTATAGTCAGCGTCGACTTCAACTTTTTCAATGCCAGCCATTGGTAACCACTCTTCTGTCGTCATGCGTTTTCCTGATATAAACTCAAAAAAGCTATACACACTTCCTTTGGTCAAGAGTTTTTCCCCGTTCACTTCCACAATCACATAGATTTCATAGGGCATACCTATGGCAATTTGCTCATAATACCCATCTGTGGTTCCTGCAATGTCTACAACCAAGGCCGAACTGTCTTCATCTTCAATCTCATAGCCTTCATTCCATAGCATGGCCATATAAGTAAAGTTTATGTTATCAATAAGTCCACCGATTCGACTTAAGTTTACAAATTCTTCATCGGTTAAATGTTGACCTTCTAATTCTTTAATTGAACAGGTGAGTAACACATCGAGCATTTCTCCCATGTCGACAATTGGACGCAAAACATCATCGAGGTCACTGCGGTCTTGCATCTTTTCTCTCAGATTACTTTCTGTTGTTTTGCTTAACCACAATAGCTTAGCATATAATTCAACGTTTGGCTCAACATAGTGTTTTGTAGGCACTTCAATATCTCCGCCCATTTCCGCCATGACTTGTTTCGAATATAAAATATTATCGTATTTCAACTCTGTAAAACTTCCAAGGGCAGCTGACAAGCTTTTATGGGTCCATCCACGCGTTTGCATAAAGGGTGGCATATTTGAATCCTTTTCAAAACTTTTTGCTGCAGAATCAATGGACCACAACCAACCATGATACAAGTCTCTTTGATAAAAGCCATCATCTAAGTTGGCCACTCTTGTTTTTGCTAAGTTCATCTCTTCATCAAACTCGGGCCATTTTTCATTGGTCGGATAATATGTATATAGAATTTCTTCTGCTTGTTCATGTCCGAAAGCTGTCAATAAATCAAAGGATGATGGTAGGGGACGCTTGAAGGGTTCAACGAGTGGTTGCATAATCGCAGCATCTAATGTAAACCGTTGTCCCATAAATTTAAATTGTTTTCCTGCTGTCGTTTGGCCTAAAATTTTGGCTACGATTTCCGGTTGACGTAACTTCAAAATCTCTTCTTCAAGTTTTGGATCATATTCCGAATCCACTAGCATCTGTATATTGGGATCTTCTCCATAGACAGATCGAATAAGGTCCACTAAATCTAAAATATGTAAATCATCCGATGTTCCTGAATATAAGCTCGTTAATTCATAGATTGTCATCCAATCATCTAAATCTTTGGCGTCTTCGTCCATTAAAAGCGTGGTCATGATTAGTGCATGTCGTACTTGGTCTAAATGAACGACTTCTTCCGACTCCGAGCCTGTTGTTAACTTGAATCCTGTATAGCCATACCACATCATCCCTCGGAAGAATTTTTCCATATCTTCAGATAATGTATAGTGTCCGCGTACGGTAAACTGTGTATAATCAATTTTTTGTCCGAAAATTTCAGATTCTTCGTAGCCTTCAGCGTTCATAATACGCTCTAGTTCAATCGACACTGTTTCCTTGATTTCATTAGGAACTTCAACATTTTCTCCGAGCAGGGTGTCTGCAACAGCAAAATATGCGACAATTTTTCCTAAAGATTCTTTCATGGGTTCATCTGCTCTTTCGTAGGCATCTAATGACTTTGTCATCATGCTACTTGTCAGTGCTTGAAGCCTCGGTAAGTACTCTGTTAATTCAAAATATTTCATACTCTCTGCATAAAAAATATGATACATATTTAATATGGCATCGGAAGTAATAAAAGTAGGTACATCATCATAGTCTGCCATCTCATATACTTGGTGCAATTTTAAGGGTGTCGATTGACTCGGTTTTAAAACGACAAAACCATTGTCTTCCAACATATCTTCTTGACCTTTTGTAAATCCCGTAAATTGTTCTGCATTATCTAATGAGCTTAAATCAAAGGAATAGGGTTTTACATTTGGCGAATACGAGGGAAGTGTATACTCAATTTCAGATAGACTTAAGTCATAAGTAGGTTTCCAAGCTTCACTCACTTCTTCTTGATCTACATCTTGATCTGTATTTTGACCCACTTCCTGATCCTGATTGATAACTTCATTCGTATCATCACTTCTTTGACAACTGCTCAAAATAAGAATCATCACCATAATAACTATACTCCAGCGCTTCATCGGCTTCCTCCTCAAATCCTTTACATCTAACGTTTACATTTCTCCTCTATATTTAACGAATGTGTTTTCATCTAACTCCCGAAAGGCTAGTTCTAGTTCTTCTCGTGTATTCATAACAATCGGTCCACCCCAGGCAATAGGCTCATGAATCGGTTTTGCCATAAAGAGTAAAAAGCGAATGCTTTGATCTTTCGTATGCATTACAAAGCGATCTCCTTCTGAAAATAATACGGCTTGTTTTTCTTGAATGAGCTGTTCTTCATCCGTTCCAAATGTTCCGGCCCCTTCGACGATGTAAATAAATAGCTTTTCATCTTGTGGTGTCTCGTAAATCCATGTTTGGTTTGGTTGGACTTGAACATCAAGATAGGTTGCTTTAATAAATTTTCCTTCAAAGGCACCTTTTTGGTTTAAGTAGGTCCCGGATATAATACGCACTGTATGTCCATCACCTTTAAGAATGGGAACTTGATCTTGCTTGATATCACCGTATAAAGGGTTTGTCATCTTATCTTTTGCCGGAAGATTTAACCATAGTTGTGCTCCTAGCATACGCTTAGAAGCCTTTGGCATTTCCTGATGGATAATCCCTGATCCCGCCGTCATCCATTGGCATTCACCACTTAGAATACTTCCTTTGTTACCTAGGCTATCTCCATGTTCGATATCGCCTTCAATTAAATAGGTAATTGTCTCAATACCTCGATGCGGGTGCCAAGGAAAGCCTTTAATATAGTCTTCCGGATTTCTTGAGTCAAAAGCATCCAGCATTAAAAAAGGATCATAATCTTTGGTATCATGATAACCTAAGACTCGAACAAGATGCACTCCTGCACCATCAACGGTTCTTTGACCTTGTGTTACTTTTTTTACACTTCGTATTTTTTGTGTCATAACAACACCTCCTATCCTCATTATACGTGTTATTCCCCTTGTTGAAAAGTATAATTAAGAGTATAATTATAAATAGCAAGCTTTACTATGTTAAGGTAATAAAGGGGGTATCTTATGATAGCGCATAATAATCTAGGCACCGTTTTACGGGAAAATCGTGACTTCATCAGTTCCGATGCCCTCAAGATGCAGTATGCACAAATGCCTGAACTTGAACCGTTTCGAACGCCTGAATTTGACGATAAATCCTTTCGCGACACTCGATATACCGTCTTATATCTTGCCGACTCTATTACGGTAAACAGCCCCAAGCTTTTTAACAGTTATATCCGTTGGTTTATTGATATTCTAAACGGCCTACATTTACCACTATCCTATCTAGAAGTCAGTTTAACCTCAATCGCTTCGGTTGCTAAAACCTATGTGGATGCGAAATATGGGGAAACCATTGATGAATATATCCAACAAGGACTCTCGGTCATGCATGAAAATGGTCCTGTCCCCATGAATAGTAAATCCACTTTATTGACTTGTCATATGGAAAATTACTTAAATTTTTTACTCGAAGGAAATCGACATGCCGCTAGCATGCTTATTGATGACCTTATCGACCAGCAATTTAGTGTCGAACAAATTTATGTAGATATTTTTCAAGAAAGTCAGTATAACCTTGGAAAACTATGGCAATCTAATCAGATTAGTGTTGCTGAAGAACATTATTGCACAGCTTCCACACAGCTAATCATGGGGCAACTATATCCTCTCATTTTTGCAACACCTAAAAATGATCGGGTTTTTGTCGGTGCCTGTATTGGTGGCGAATTACATGAGCTAGGTATTCGCATGGTTTCCGATTTTTTTGAACTTGAAGGATGGAACTCCTATTATCTCGGTGCAAATACACCCTTGCGGGGAATCATCGATACCGTCGTTGCCAAAAAACCTGATGTCATCGGCTTATCGACAACAATGGGGTATCATATCTCTGATTTAATCAAAACTATTGATGCTATTCGAAAGAACCCCTCCTGTCAAACAGTTAAGATCCTTGTTGGTGGATATCCCTTTCTTACCGATCCGGATTTATGGAAAGAAGTTGGCGCCGACGGTACTGCGTCTAATGCAATAAAAGCAATCGAACTAGGTAAACATCTAGTTCAGTTAGAGTCGAGGTGACACTATGTCTCAACCCTTTCACCAAAGTGATATTTTTTTGATTTGTAATGAATCCGGAACTGTTCTCGAGATATATGAAACGAAATTTATAAAATCAACTCCGTTTAAACTCCGACATAATCTTGCCGAGTCAATATCCGAAGATTCTTTGGAACATTTTTTTGATTTTTTACGTCAACTTCATTCTAACGGATTTTCAAATGATCATACCCTAACGTTTACATTTAATAATACAAACAAGTCCTACTTTATGTCTGGTATTGAGCGAAAAAACCGTATTTTTATTTTAACGACACCGATTGATGATCCAAAGTTTCAATTGGATGAAGAACTGATGCGCATTAATAACGAGCAGACCAATCATTATCGTATGACCCTTAAGGAAAGTATGGTCAAACATCGAGAATATGAACGCCTCGAAAATGAGCGTCTTGATGAAATCTCAAAGCTCAATAATGAACTCGTGAATTCACGGCGTGAACTCTCAAAAAAAAATCAACAGTTAAACGCATTAAACGAAAAGCTAGAACGTCAAGCTATACATGATCCAATGACTGGTCTCTTAAATCGTCGCCAGCTCGTTGAACTCTTTACCGAGTCAAAAGAGCGAGCCAAGCGTATGAATATGAAACTCATAATAGCCAGCATTGATATTAACCATTTTAAACAAGTCAATGACCAGCTTGGTCATGCAGAAGGAGACCGTTTACTCATTTATTTTGCTGATTTGGCTCGACAAATGACCCGCCAAGGCTTTGACTATATTTTTCGTGTCGGCGGTGACGAGTTTCTATTTATTTTATTAGACTGCTCATTGGAAAATGCAAACGCTATTTATGACCGGATTAATGCATCTTTTATTTTAGAAAGCTCCATTGCTTCCTTAGCTTTTGGAGCAATAGAAATTGATCCGACCGGAGCAACTACACTTGATGAATGTTTACATATTGCAGACGAACGCATGTATGCACACAAGAAAAAATTTCGTTAATTTTTGAAAGTATTTATAAAAAATACAAGCTTTCCGTCAATGCAAGTAGACCTAAGGATTGTCCATATGCCATTGGCGCAATAATAATATCCTTGTAATGTTGCGCATCCATTCCTATACCTGTTCCTGCAGATACACCTGTAAGTGTCCCCGTTTCATCAACTGCATTTGCAATTCCCTCAATCGCTTTAAGGGCATGCTCTTGATAAGATATATCTAAATATCCACATCGAATACCTTGCAAAATCCCGGCAGCAATTCCTGCAGAACCGGAGACTTCTAAATAACTGGTCGGATCATCTAAGACGGTATGCCACAAACCGCTTGATGCATCTTGGAGTTTAATCAATTGATCGACTTGCGCTAGATAGGTATCTTGAATATATGTAACTATAGCTTGTGGCAGCGTATCTTTCGACACTTGCAAATATTCAATAATTCCAAAGGTAAACCAGGCATTGCCTCGTCCCCAATAGATTTCTCCGAAGTTGTCGTTTCGCAAAAAACTCCAGCCATGATAAAAGAGTCCTGTTTTCTTATCATATAAATACTTTATATGAATAAGTACTTGCTTTAAGGCCTCGTCGCGCCATTCTTTTCGATTATGTTTATGTCCCATTTTATTCAAAAAGAGAACAGCCATAAACAGTGTATCAATCCATAGTTCACCTTCATTAAGCCGAACCCCCATGCGATCACCAATTGCACTGGTCACATGTTGGAATCCGCCTTCTTTCGTTTTTGGCAAATGTTCCATCAACCATTCTGCGCGTTGAACACATAGTTCGTCAAAGCCTTGGTCTCCTATGCGTTTAGCAAGCTCTGTTAAGGTTAAGAAGGGGGCTGTTGTATTAATATTTTGTGAAGGTAGCCCTATGACAATGTTGTCCAGATACCACTGATTTAAAAAGCTGTCATAACGTTTATCATCAAAGTATTCTTGTAATTTTATCAACCCAAAGAGTCCAACACCTTGAGGCCAATCCCATTCTTTTATTCCAAAATCCCGTTCGATAAGCCCTTTTTTATGTTCATCTTCTGATGTTGTTTTATCCTTCTCATTATCTGCTTCACCGAGTGTCATTAATCGTTCAACAACCGCTTCAATTTTTTCCATGATTTCTTGTTTATTCATTATTACTTCCTTTCATATACCCTATATGCTTCTTGAGGCTCTCTATTCGGTCGATAGTACTGATTTTCATAATACCCTAAACGTGTGGTTGATGCAATGATTTCAACTTTATTTTTTCCTGTTTTCCATGCGTCTCCCACATCCCATATATATGGAGCAAATACTTTTGTACCCATATCTTGATCATTCACCCGTAGTGTCGCACTTTGTTGGAAATCCGGATCATCAATTCTAAACCATTGAATCTCGGTTTGACTCCTATAGGTATACTCATAAATGATATCTCCGGCATAATGGGGAATTCCCATTGCTTGATAAGCTGCAAATTTTCCTTCAGTTTTTTTTGCGGTTAACATATATTTTTCATCCTTGAATTGAACCGAAAAACCGCCGACAATATATATGGGGACCAAAACGCCATCCCAGGAATGTTTTGCATTTAGCTGGATTTCTATGTGATTCAAACCCTGTAATAAATAGTGAGTAATGGGTACTTCATAGCCATCCTCTGTAAGGTTCTTATCTTGAATAATTTCCTCTTGATCAAGGTAGTGCCCGTTAATCCCAATCGACCACTGGCCACGTATTCCTTTTTTTTCAATGCGAAGTTTTATTGCTTGACGATTTTCAAGAATGAATTGTGTTCTATATCGAGCTTGGATTTCTGAAAAAAGCAGTTGCTTGGGTGTTCCAAACTGATCATGGCGCTTAACCGGGAGCATAAAGTTACCCTCTTCAAGCTGATCAATGATTGGTTTCGCCTTTACTGGATGGCTTTGACCTTGCAGGGTTAAATCCCATGTATCGATACGCAAGGCATTTTCTCGTACTAAGTCAAACCGACAGGATTCTTGGCTATCAAAAACCCATGATGCTTCTTCATCAAATACATACGCTTGATTGACTTGTCCATCCTTGATAAGCAGGCTTTCAAATGGCTGTAAGTGCATTGTATTAAGAAGGTGACCTTCTTGATTCATCAACTGGACTTCCCCTTGAAAGATGCCGGTATTGACTAAAAAATGATACTCTGTCTCTTCTTTTTTCCATGCAATGGCGTAAAGGCCCTCAACGTTTCGTCCTTGGTGAAGGACTTGAAGTCTTGGAATCTTTAGGTCAATACACTGTTGTAAAATCCCATCCAAGGACATCTTATCGGAATCAACAAGGAGCCTAAATAGATCCTCCCCATAGCCAAGACCTTCATCCAGTTTGACACACTCTTTGGCAAGAGAGGGATCCATGATATAAAAATCGTAGCCGGCTTGAAATAACTGTTGTTGCAATTCTTCAAAAAGCTTGAGTCTATTTTCCCGTTCTTCTTTTGTTTTATATGTCCACGTTGATGTTATCGGGTCAATTAATGCAAGTTGAATATGCCGTCGACCATCCTGCATGGCAGAAGCGATGGTTTGAACATAGGTTGACAGATGTTTCTGATGTTGATACCAGGGCATTTGAAAAAAACCGGATGGGGGCGCATCGTGCTTGGTCAATCCTTGAGCGTTGCCATAGTAGGCATGATTTACAAAAAGTGTAATCCCTTGTAAGAACAGCCAGTCATAGGTCCACTTCATATCTTGAATCTCCAGTCCCCATCCAATACTATGAAAAGACTCACATAAAGCGCTCTCTTTTTGATAAAAATGAGCGGCTGAAGCTGCGATTTTCCCATTGGCTCGATACCGTCGGCTAAACAAGTCCGGTTTCGTTCCAACTTTTTGATGTCCTGCATCAATGCCGGGAATATCCATATATGCAAGTTGATGACTTCGTAAAATGGGCTTTTCACCGATATATTTCAAGTTATTTTCATGACACCATGCTTGAATCTTTTTGTCGTAGGATTCTATGAAGCCCTCAACTAGGCAATCATAATAATCATAACGAATCGTTGCTGCATCCTCATGACTATCTAAGATTAACGCCGGAAGCTCCTCAAGTAGATCTCTTCCTGTTGCCTCACGATAGATCTTTGGCATACGGGGGGACCAAGGTATTAATCGATCTTCATATCCTGTGGGATGAATTTCATCAGTAAAAAAACCTTGAATGGTTGCTCCGAAGTGTTCACTTAGCTGATCTTTATAAAGCTCATGGGTCGTTTCAATGAAATAATCAACGGCATCCGGATTCATTGGGTCAACAAAATAATCATAATATTTATGGCCCCGAAGGGGTACCTCCATGAAAATAACAATTTTATACAAACCTTTAGGGACTTGTAAATCTAACTGATAATATGCATCACAGGCTAAAAAGCGTTTTTGATTATAGGCTGTTAGTCCTACTTCGTGATAAACTTCTTCTCGAAATAAACTTCCAATTTGTGACTGAATATCAATGCCTTCCTTTAGGTCAATCGAGTCTTCTTCACAAACTATAGGAAATGCCTTCGCATAAAGCGGCCTTCCCCACTCTAATTCAAAAGAGTGGTCTTGTGCTTCCGATTTTATTTCGTGTGTATATATGTGAGGGACGATATGCTTGGCTTCAAACTCCGGATGATCAAGAACCACTTTGCCTCCGGATATACCACTTGGATAGGGTTGCTCATCATATAGCCATACAAGCATTTGGTATTTTTGGGCTTCTTCAATGGCAAGTCGCACACGATCAAACCATTTTTGAGATAAATACGGTATGGTCAAGCCTTGCCTGGCACACAGAACAAAGCCTGTGATGCCTTGTTCATCCATTCTATAAATTTGTTCTTTGATTGTCTTTTCATCCATGTCACCATTCCAAAACCAGAATGGATGTATACCATAACTCATTATCTATCCTCTTCTCTATAGATTATTTAACCCCGGCTCTATAGCCACCTTATCTCCATCCACATCTAGCCATAATGTGAGATGGGATGCATTGAGCACTTGGGTTCGTTCTGTATTAAATTGGAGACGATCAAGGGCTTTCATATAATCAACGATTTCAATATTTGTTGCATACCATATATCTTCTTTTCCGCCGACCGTCCGACAAATCTCTTCAATGATTTCCCAGTTATTATCATTGTCAAACTCATAACTGTGTCCCCAAATATAGAGCAGATATAGATATTGGGTCTTATGCAAATTAACAAATTCCTTGGCACGTTCTAAACCATGTTGATTGTGATGACAGGTTGCCTGCCATTCATGAAAATCTTTCGGCAGTTTAAAGCTTTGGTGTCCTCCGACTATGCGTGAGTACTCAATACCTAATTGAGGTAATACCTCCATGATGCGCTGGTTATAGGATCCATTCGGATAGGACATTCCTCGGACCGGATAACCCACAATCTTCTCTAATTCTTTACGATCTTCCATAACTTGAACAATGACCTCTTCCTTTGGTGATCGTTCAATGGTTGGATGGGTATATGTATGGGCTGATACTTCATGTCCTTCATATAATTCTTTTATTTCATCTTTGGGAATACGATCTTGCTCTCCAATGAGTCCTGCATTAAGATGAAATGTTCCTCGAACTCCATAACGATTCATAATCTCGATTAAGCGTCGGTCTGCACATTTCCCATCATCGTAACTTAAAGTAAACACTTTATGCTTTCCTTCCGGAAAACAGTAATATATTTTTCGCATTTATCATCTCTTCCTTTCAAATACATTTTTCCAATCCATATCACTAGCATAATAGAACTCTGGGTAACATGGCTGATTATAACAATTATTTTGCCA
Organism: uncultured Eubacteriales bacterium; assembly: GCA_964627665.1. Taxonomy (GTDB): domain Bacteria; phylum Bacillota; class Clostridia; order Lachnospirales; family Vallitaleaceae; genus UBA1351. Next base: position 57,647 of record CAZVKG010000010.1, read on the forward strand.
GGCAATTCCGGTTCGATATTGAATATCATGCATCAGGGTGTATAACTTATGTTTCGTTAATTCTGTATTCGTATAGATTCTTACACCGGAATTATCTGCTTTTCTTAAGACTAACTCTTCTCTAAAATCACCAAATAAGTCGGCAATCAGACAAGGATTTCCCTTGGTTCCATTATTGGTCGCCATGCCTTCGGGTTTAAGCATCACACCATGTTCATTATCATGAATGACACCGGAATGGGTTTCATGAACATAATCGACACCGTCCAAAATCTGTGTTGTCAAATCCCCTGACCACCGAATGGATTGATTGGTTCCAAGTAAAGGTAGGTCCAAGATGTTCCCGTAACGATCGAAGGTCTCACGTACCCATACTTGTAAGCCACGACTTTTAGGATCAATGTCTCCAATCATACATCGGCCTAGGTCTGTTTCTGCATATTCTCCGAAAATAACTTCACCGCTTTCTGCATCCCGAAGAGCAAATCCGTATGGCGCATGCTGTGCACCTTCAAACACACTAAAAATCTCTAGTCCGGGCTTATCCGGGTTAATATTGGCTACGTGCATGGCATCACCATGACCGAGTTTTGCTTCTTGTCCATTCGGAAGATGTCCATAACTGCTATAAAGAAGGGAACCATCGTGATCAATAACGGCCGCTCCATAGATAATCTCTTGATATCCGTCACCATCCACGTCTGCCATAGCCAAACTATGATTTCCTTGACCGGCTAACTTACCATAAATCGGATCACTCCCTTGATGAAGATGGGCTTGATCATTGAAGGGATTGTCCATCAGAACATGACCGGAATCTATGGAAAAGTGCTCATGATGTCGTCCGTTTTTAAAGCGGTAAGCCACCAGAGTTGTTCGTGTATAATATCCCCTTGCCACAATAAGATATGGATTTTCTCCATCTAAGTAAGCCACTCCGGATAAGAAGCGATCGACACGATTACACGGTTCAATACGTGCCATGGCATAATCTCCCCACATCAGTCCGTCGTCTTGGCGACCAAACTTAAATAAAATTGTCTCAAGTTCTTGACCATCACCGGCAAACATGGTTAAGTATTCCGGTCCTTCATATATAAAACCTTCAAAAGCTTCTAGATGATTTTTTTCACTTCGACTGGGTGCATATTCGTGTATAAAATAGTCCACTAAGGCCCTTGCATCATCACGATTTAATGGATACGAATAACGTGTAGGTATGCCAAAACATGTTTCAAGTGTTTTGGGCCATCGTCCTGCAAGGACTTCCGGGTGCTTATACCACCCCATAAAAACTTGGACTAAGTGATTCTCATAGTCTTTTGCACTGCATACATAATTATCGTCATGAGTAACTCCTTGGTCTTTATCCGATTGAGGTAGTCTTATATAGTCCACTGAAGCCACACGGCCATCTTCATGGTACCGTGTCATTCGTGTTCCGGGAGCGGTCTTGACCGACATCTCCGCTTTGCCGTCACCATCAAAATCATAAACCATAAACTGGGTATAATGAGCTCCTGCACGAATATTAAGACCCATATCCAGTCGCCATAGCAAGCGTCCGTCAAGTTTATAGCAATCAATGAAGCACTTGCCTGTATAGCCTTTAATCGAGACGTCATGGGAATTACTCGGGTCCCATTTTACAATGTATTCATACTCGCCATCACCATCCACATCTCCCACACTCATATCATTGATGGTATAGTGATAGGCCTCACCTGTTGGGGTGATACCGGGTTCAGGTATTTCCATAGGTATATCGATGTAATTGCTGCCCGATACAAATGAACGAACGCCTTTACACTGTTCACCTTCCTGACCTTCAAAAACAGGTGCAAGTGCATATTGATCTTCAGAGCTTCCTTCACGGTCAATAAAGTTTGTCGAATCCCTAATCGTTGCATACCTTTCCCCGTTTTTATAGACTATAAAATCATGTCCGGTTAATCCGGTCTCACTATATCCATTGACTTCATCACGCATCAACCGCCAACTTAAAAAAATCCCGTCTGGGCATTTTGCTGCGATAAGTCCGCGATTCAAAGCCTCTAATTGCTCCTTAAACTGTCCTTGTACTGGTGTTCTTAATACATCACTGACCATAACTTCTTGGCCCTTGTCATCAACCATTGCTATTTTTATATAATGCGGTACATGGGTCGATTTTTGCAAGGTATATTCTGTCTCCAACGTTTTACCCATGCGTTTAAAAACCATCGTATCATGATTATAGTCTGCCCAATATACATAATAGGTAGCATTGTCTTTAATAGGGTTCCATGTGACAGTTACCTCTTGGTCTTGAACTTCTTTTATCTCTAATTTTAACATAAACCTCACCTTCTATAGCATAAAAGGGCCATCAAAAGATAGCCCTTTTTCTATACACTTTGATTAGTTGTGTTGCGCGTTGATTTCTTCTATAACCGCTTGGCCACCTTGTGTTTCCCAGTTAGCCCATGCAGCTTGAAGTCCATCTTCATCAATCTCGCCACTAATGTATTGTGTACGGGCATTATCAATGATTTCATCAAGGTTGGCACCACTGAGAGAATAGGTCTCTGAGTTTACAATATAGGCTGCTGCCGGGTTGAACACGGCGTAATCTACATTGGATGCTTTGACTTCTTCTTCAATAATCAATCGTTCTGTCATTTCAGGTCCGATATCTGTGGCTTTCATATTCGGAATATATGCAACCGTTTGGTTTAATGCTGCAAACGCTTTCGCCGCGACGGCATCACCCGCAACTAAATTCTCTAAGTTTCCATTTTCATCTTTTTGCCAATGAATTCCTTCAAGACCATACGATGAAAGTGTAATCATTGCATCATCCGACATTTTATCTAAGAAGTTTAAGCAAGCCGCAACATCTTCTTCTGTTTTCGCCGCTTTTGTAATCACAAAGAATCCATTGTATCCGGATGTTGCTAGGGTTTTGTCATTAATCGTACCCACTAAATTCATTGTAGCAAGTTCATAAGACGTTCCATCAACTGCAGGAATCTCATTATTGACAAAATAATCCCAGATACGTCGTGAGCCATCGAGTACATCGATAAATATTCCACACTCACCATTTTTTACATCATCTTGCCATGTTGCTGTATCTCGAACCGCCCAGTCTGCATAGACTAAACCGTCATCATACATTTTTTTCATCCATTTTAGTGCTTCCATATATTCAGGTGTTTGATGGACCGGAACTAACTTGCCATCAACTTCTGTCCATTCATTCCCCACACCAAAATACGTTTGAACCACATCAAGGGGTCCTGTATATTTACATAGTGACAATCCATAGGTATCATCTTCACCATTTCCATCCGGATCATTGTATGTAAATTGATACATCATATCGTATAAGTCTTCGATTGTTTCTGGTTCATCAATGCCTAATGCTTCTGCCCAGTCTGCACGATATCCCATACCTAAACGTCCAATGGGTCGGGCACGATAGACACCAATTAATTGATCGTTGACGGTCAGACTTTTATTTACATTTTGATTGGCTTGTGATAAGTTTGGATATTTTTCTGAATCAAACATAAAGTCATTTAAATCCCAAAAAGCCCCTGCTTCAGCTGCACTTGTAATTGCTGATGTCATACTTGGCACTGCAATAATCATCGGCATATCATCCGGTGAAGCTAAAGTTAAGCCTAAACGCTCGTCATAGTTGTCACTTGGTACCCAAGAAAAATCAACCTTTGTTTGTGTATGCTCTTCCATGGTTGTCACAACCTCTTGTGCGTGATCTCCTGAAAGTGGACTTCCTTCAAAATCAAATGTCATCATTGAAATCTGTGCTAATCCATTTTCATCACTGGCAGATGCATTTTCTGTTTCATTTAATCCTGAGTTTGAACCTTTGCTTCCCTCATCATCTTTTCCACATCCTGCAAACATTGAAATTATAAGTGCTAGAGCTAAAATAAGTGTTATTGATTTTTTGAACTTCTTCATAACGTCCTCCTTAAATTTATGATATTTATAGTGTAGGGTATTAGCCTTTAACAGCTCCTACCATTACGCCCTTGGTGAAATATTTTTGAACAAAGGGATAAACAATGAGAATTGGAACTGTCGCGACCACCGTTGCCGCCATTTTTACAGCCTTATCTGGTGGCGTTCCCATGATATCAAAATCCATTCCATCTGCTTGTACCCCAGCTGCCAATAAAACAATACGTCGTAAAACAATTTGCACGGTTTCCTTATGCGTGTCCTTTAAGTAAATCATCGGTCCGAAATAGTTGTTCCAGTGACCTACTGCATAGAACAGAGAAATCGATGCAATAACCGGCTTCGATAAGGGAAGCACAATTTTTGTGAAAATTTGTAAGTCATTACATCCATCAATCCGTGCTGCCTCTTCAAGCTCTGCAGGTAACTCTTGAAAAAAGTTTTTAACGATAATCATATTAAATGGACTAATAGCAACCATTAAGATTAATCCGGCATAGGAGTTGTAGAGTCCAATTTCTTTAATCCATAAAAATGTCGGTATCATTCCTCCATTAAATAACATGGTAATTATAACCATATTCAAGAAAAACTTCCGCCCACGTAGATGTGATTTGGCTAAGGGATAGGCAAACGTTGTTGTAAAAAACATGTTGACTGCTGTTCCCACGACGGTTAGAAAAATCGAATTTTTTAATCCGTTAAAGATTTCTCCGGTTTCAAAAATATATTTATAGGCATTGGTTGAAATCACCGTTGGAATAATAAAGAAGGCTTTTTCCGTAAGCTCTTGTTCTGTTGCGAATGAGCCTGCCAGAACATAAAGAAAGGGAAGTAATGTTCCTAATCCGGCTAACCCTGCAACACTGTATATAATCATATTCGTTACACAATCTGTTTTTGACCCTTTGATTTTGTTTTTGTTTGATCGAATGACTTGTTCTGCCACAATACACTCTCCTTTCTAATAAATTCCTGATTCTCCAGCTTTTTTTGCCAGTTTATTTGCACTTAATACCATAATCATACCGACAACCGATTTAAATAATCCGGTTGCTGTACTGTAAGAGTACTGAGCATTAATTATTCCCTTTGTATATACATAAGTATCAAATACTTCTGCTACTGAACTGTTTAACGCATTTTTCATTAAAAAGATTTGCTCAAATCCTGTATTGAGTATTGACCCAACTCTTAGGATAAGCATAATAATAATTGTTCCTCGAATGGCCGGTAACGTAACATGCCACATCATCTTCCACCGTCCGGCTCCATCCACCCGTGCCGCTTCATATAAACTTACGTCTACACCAGCCAGCGCCGCTAGGAAAATGATGGTTCCATATCCTGTTTCCTTCCAAATACTTTGTCCGATAATAAGACCTCTAAAGTACTCCGGTTTACCTAAGAAGTTAATGGTTTTACCGGTTAACATCTGAACAACTTGATTAATAATACCATCGTTAATGTTTAAAAGTTGATAGGTTAGACTTGCAACGATAACCAGTGAAATAAAATGCGGAATGTATATAAAGGTTTGTACTGTCCGTTTATACTTCTGATGTTTGATTTCATTCAATAGCAAGGCTAAAACAATGGGTGCCGGAAAATAGAAAATCAGACTTAACATTGAAATCCCTAAAGTATTAATCAGTACTCTTGGAAAATCCGGGCTAGTAAACAGCATCTTAAAATAGTATAATCCCACCCATTCACTTCCGGATAACCCCGAAAAGGGATTGAATTTTTGAAATGCAATAATAATTCCACCCATTGGTATATACCGAAAGATAATCAAATACATAAGCCCCGGAATTAACATTAAATACAACCATTTATGTTGTTTAACATACTTTAACGTTTCCTGCTGTGATTTTTTTGTTTTTTTAATTTTTGGTAACGGTTTTACTCTCGTCACCACAGCGCCATTTTGATCCATGATATCCTCCTTTTACGTTTGTGCTTCGTCTGAACTAAAGATATCATTCGATAGATGTTACATCAATACTCATTATCTTGACACTTTTTAATTATTTTTTTGACACCCCCGTATTTATAGGCTTTAATGCATATCAATAATCACCATCACGACAACAAAAATACACATAATCAATAAAATGATTATGTGTATTTTATCCTCCAACTATTTTGATTTATTCTTTTTTCGATATTTTCCAGGAGTTGTTCCTTCCATCCGGCTAAAGAAACGTATGAAATTTTGTGCATTGGTATAGTTTAATTCTTTCGCGATATCGGTTATTGTCATGCTTGTCGTCAACAATAACTTTTTGGCCGCTTCTAGTTTATATTGGGCAACATACTCCGTAAATGTTGAATTCTTTTCAACTTTCATAACTTTCCATATATAGGTTGTGTGATAATTTAATCGATCTGCACACTCATTTAACGTGATATCCCCACCGGTTTCTTCAATTAACTCCATGATTTCTTGAATTATTTCTGACGACTTACTTGTTCTAAACTGATTTAATCTCTCAATAATCGGAACAACCAAGCCATACTTATAAAAACTTCTTAAACGCTCCAGGTCATAGATCTGATTCACGCTTTGATAGACGCTTGCTCGTCCTCCGGTAAAAATCTCATCCGGAGAAATTCCGGCTTCAATCGTTACCATCAATATCTCATCCATAAAATGATGTATATAGAATTGCTGCTCCATCTTGGCCACTTGATGATCAATGAGATGTTGAACAAATTGGTCGACTACTTCAAAAGCTTTCTCTTGATCACCACTATCGACAGCCGTTTTAATCTCACGCTCCATTAATCGGTCATAGACACGGCTTTCATAATTTCGCTCTATATCCGTATAGAACATGACGCCTTCAAAATCAGACGACGTATTCTTTTCATGTAAGACCTCATTATTCTTAAGCGCTTCAATTCCTTCACTATGAGCGTTTCTAAACTGCTTTAAGTCGGAATATACGGAACTGACTCCCACTTTTATGGCAAACTGATATTCCATTTGCACAAAAATATCAATCCCTTTATACACTTCAATCGCCTTTTTTTCTAAGTCTTTAGAATCATTATCTGTGACAACAACGGTGATAACCCGGGAATTGCTTGCCGGTGGCATGGCTAATCGGATTCGAATCTCTTCCGGTATGTTTTCCATGACTTGTAGACGTAATGCATCTTGCTTCATCTCATCATAATCTTCATTCATAAGATTTTTAAGACCGATTGTCATGACTAAATAATAGTCTTGCATCCCAATACCTAATTGTTTCACATACATATCGATTTGTTCAGAGTAAAGCGTTCCGTTGATTAATCGCGTCATAAAGAATTCACATAGTTGGGACCGTTGATTTTCAATGGTTTGCTCTAAGGCTGTATTACTGTCCACTAAACGGTCAACACTTCCTGAAATCCGTGTAAAGTCATCGGTGTAATTTTGCTGAAGTATTCCGGTTGCTTCTGTGACGTAATCACTCAAATCATGTACCGGGCGATAGATAGCTCGCGTAAATAGGCTTGCTAAGATACTAATTAAAGCAAACCCTAGTACAACTGCTATCGTCATTAAAACAATATTTGCGGCACCTTCATTAACGCGTTGTGTTCCCCATGCCACGTAATAGGTCCAGTCAACAACATCGGATTTTAGGCTTCCGATTTGATATGTATTTTTAGCATTCAGTGTGATTTGTGATTGTTGGTCACTCGACGCATCTCTTTGCAAAAGGACTTCAGACAAGTCTGAATGTGTACTGTAGACCAGCTTTCCGTCACCATCAATAATCATAATCTCGACATTTGCTTGGTCATCAAGAACCACTGAATTAATACGGTTTAAGTCAACATTTACCGTTAACATAGAATTTTTTTCATTGCGTGTAACCGGTAAATTTACATAATAAAGAACACCTTCTAAATCGATTTCTTCACGTCGAAGATTCTGATGTGTTACTTGGTCCATATGATTAACCCAACCTTGATCATCACCTTTAAAGGCCTTCACCTCATCCGGATTAAGACTCAAAGAAAAAGGATACAATCCGCGATTACTAAGAACCCAACCTGTATCCCAATTAATAAATGTATATCCGGTAATATATTCAGATAAATAATAGGTGCTTTTTAATGTGTCTTGTGCTTTTGTTAATCGACTATAGTCCGAATACCAAATATCTTCATTCATCAACCATTCAATTTCTTCCGTTTGCACCGCTGCCAAATAATACTTTCGTATACTATTCATGGTTGAATCCATACGTATCTTTAGCTGCTTGGCTGAAGAATCTATGGTTAGATTCACTTCTTTGTTGATTCCTATGCGATATGTATTATATGAATATATACCCAAAATTATAATAGGTATAACCGCACTAATCATCAAAAACAAAAATACTTTTGACCGATAACTAAGGTGTCTAGTTCGCTCCATGATATACTCCTAAAATAGTTTTCTTATTTCTAAAATACTTATATGAATAGTATCATGTTTTTATTGTTTTCACAACTTATTTATATGTAGGTCTAGGTGTTTCAACTGTTCAATGAACAAATGGCTTTTTTCATTTCGAATAAACTCGCCTTCAAGAACTGCTGTTAATGTTTTTAATATAAGATGACTCCGTTTATCTGTATGATTCGAAATATTTATTCCTTCGATTTCTTGAATCGGAATAACAATCTGTCGTTCATCATTGCGCATAAATATGGTCATATCCTCTATTTCTACATAAAATTTTTGCATTTCAAATAGCCCTGATTGTATTTGAATTTCCATCATAGCAACTCCTCCTTACACCATCACATAATTAGCGTATCAGATATGTTACTAAAATGCATTGGATGACAATCGGTTGGCATTGACGTTTTTGTCAATTATTGCTTGAGCTGCTAGGTTAAGCTTTTTGTTAATGTGTCCAAAACGTCTTCCCTGTCATATCCATGAGGCATAACTTTTTCTGAAAGGTCTTTAATATATCCCGCAAAGGCTTGACAAAGCATTGGATGTTCAAATTGAAAAACTGTCAATGGATCATCTGTTTTTATGACAAATGCACGATTTTTCTGTTTAAGAAGAATTTCAACATTTTCAAAAGGCGCCTCAGGCAAAACATAAAACCGATATGACGTATGCTCACGAACCAACTTACGAACATATCGAATATGTTCTTCATATTCTTCACTTGTGTACTCAACGCTCCCTCCGATAAGTGTTTCAGGAAAAGGGCTTCTTACTTTTGACGAAAAGATATGCTCATCTGAATATAAAGGCATCAATTCCACAACTTCCCCTTCTTCTATTTCTCTGTGAAAAATTCGAACTTGATCTTCATATATTTCACTTAGAACATTTCGAATATGTTCATCACATTGTGTTCGTGCCAGCATCTTTTCAAAAACTTCCTGTGGCATGGTGGATAGGGGTAATGTTGCCCTTAGATAAACAACCTTCTCTTGATGTTTTGACAGCGCTTCGATAAACTCTTTATAGGTTAGCATATTATCCATTTTATATATTCGTAGTAAAGGGTTACTTTCGTCAAGTAGCGCTTTAAACTGTTGCATATGATATTCAATGCGTTTTTGATTATTGCAGTAAAGATATTCTGCACTGTCTTGGGTTCCTACAACCATATTTGCATCAACACTGCAGTGTCCGGGAATAATAAATTTTGTTTGATAAAAACGTTCTGATTTTTTTTCGCAATAATAAGATTGTATTTGTCCGCTCATATATAAAGGCAACCATTTTTGAATGGCTTCAAACATCTCCGGCATTGACCGTTCAATATTGTGGACAATCCGAATATGATGTCCTTTTTGTAATATGATACCCATTAGAAGTGCCCATAACTTGGAAAATTCAGGATCTTGACGCATCCACTCCATCGGTTGATTTGAATATAAGTATAGTGTTATCGGATTCGAAATCGTTATCGCTGTGAGAAGGAATTCCTTAACCGCATTTCTCAGACCTTCTAGCCCATAGTAAGCTTGGCTATGGTTTTCTTTGGAGTGCGCCATCTTGAGTGTGTGTTCTATTAAATCTTTAGGTAGTGATACATTGTATTGAAATGTATTTAAGTGATTTAGTAGTTCATCTGTAAAGGCTTTATCTTTTTCTTCTTGTTCTACGATGAGATATTGTTTCAATGCCTTTGTTAGTGTCTCGGACGTATCTACTTGTTCTTTTGTAAAATATTTTCCTAATGAAGCTATTCGCGCATCGTGGGAAAGGGATATGGCCCGTTCTGCTAGCCAATCACAACATTGTATAGGAAACCAGCTCTCTTTTGAGGGAATACGCATTCCGGTTCGAAATCGACTAACCAAAGAGGCATCCACATGTAGCGCACGAGCCAATCGGATATTGGAAACATCTAAGGCTCCCATAAGTGCGTCAAGTCGATCTGAAAACGCATATAAATTCTGGTCTTTTTCTACATTTTCTTGCATTTTATTTGATTTTGGTAATGCTACTTTCATGTTTTTGTACAAAAGCATTGTGACATCTTCGGGATTTTGACTCGGTTCAAATCCACAAATCAAACAGAGTTCGTCAAGACGATTGTTTTCTTCCGCCATGTTTACAATCCCCGTAGCCAGTTTTTTTAATTGTTTTCCATCTGTTGCCGGTTTTCTTGCACCACTTCGATACCGACTAATTAATGATGCATCCGGTCCTCCGTGTTTGGCAATGCCTATATTCGTCAGTTCAAGTTCCTTAAAAATAAGATCTATTTTTTCGATAAAACCCCATTGAAGCTCTTCCATAGCTAGCACCTCCTAAATTTATAATAGCATAATTAAAATGACAAATAAACATGAATTTGTCATTGCATATGAATTGTCATGCCTAGGATTTGTCATGACTTCGTATTATAATGTAACTATAATGAAAGGAGGCTCTTCTATGGCAAAGAAAAAATTCGGTTATGGTAGTTTTTACTGTTGGAATTGTGGTGATGCCATTGAAAAAGGAACAAGCACCTGTCCAAATTGTCATGCACTTTATGAAGGTGACAAACGCTACGGAAATATTCCTTTAAACCAAGCAGGTGGGATTGGATGGTCAAATCAAACGAATCACCCACGTTTTAAAGAATACGCATCAAAAAACAAAAAATACAGTATTGTGTTTCTAATCATCATCAGTATTATTATACCCTTTATTATTCTTATTGGAGACGATGTATCTTTTGACGCTGAAATGATTGTTGTTATTCCTAGTGTTCTCCTTATTGTTTGGCTTTTTGGCATAATTTTTATGCATTTTCAGTATGGGCGAAGTAAACCCGAATGGGACGGTATCGTCGAGAATAAATTCAGTGAAAACAAGAAGCGTTATGATAAGAGCAACAACCGAACAGTTTATTATACAGCTTATACCCTTGTCTATAAACGACAAGATGGCAAACAAATCAAGCACACAAGCCAAAGCTCAAATGAATATGACACTTTTCAAATTGGCGAACACGTTCATTATCATGGCGGAAAGTACTGTAAAGGTCTTGAAAAATACGATAAATCTCATGATCGTGTATTAAATTGTATTGCTTGCGGTTATAGTAATGATGCCCGAAATAATTACTGCGAACGTTGTGGGTGTCCCATTTTGAAAGGTCAACCTGTGACGAAGTAAAATAAAAACTAAGGAGGTTCCAATTATGTTTTGTCCTCAATGTGGTAATGAAATTTCTGCCCAAGCGTCTTTTTGCAACAATTGCGGTCGTCCTATGAGTCAAAAGCCTGCTGATTCCAATGTTACAACGATGGCAACCGACCGACCGGTTCCACCCGTCATGCGACCAACTCCAACTCCTGTGGCTCCTGTTCAGCCAAATGCTTCACAACCTTTCGCAACGCCTGTTGTCCCACATCCAAATTCAAATCCCATTCCGCCTCATCCCAACGCAAGTATATCGAATGGTTCCATCGGAAATCAGGGTATGACTTACGGACAGTTTGTTGTTGCTTTTATTTTATTTTCAATACCCATCGTAAATATTATTCTAATAATAAAATGGGGCTTTCTATCTGCTCCGACGTCAACCCATAAAAACTTTGCACGAGCCATTTTAACCTTTGCACTCATTAGCTTCATCATTATGCTATTGTTTAGTTTATTCGGTGGTGGACTCTTTCTAAACATTTTCTAGGAGGCGATTCTATGATTTTTGCATTAATTTTTGCTGCTTTTTTTCTAATTATTATTCTTTTTTTGATTACAATTGCGGTTATATACAACGGCTTAGTCAAGTTACGTAATCAATCTGACGAAGCTTTTTCAACTATGGATATCTATCTCAAGAAGCGTTATGATATGATTCCTAATCTAGTAGAAATTGTTAAACAGTATGCAACACATGAACGTGAGACACTTGAGAAAGTCATTCAAGCACGTAATATGGCAATGACGTCACAAACCTTTGAACAGCGCACACAAAACGAAAATATGTTGTCTGGCGCCTTAAAATCTCTGTTTGCTGTGTCAGAAAATTATCCTAATCTAAAAGCAGATACAAGTTTTTTAAATCTTCAAAATCAATTGGTTGCATTAGAAAACGATATTTCTCAATCCAGAAAATATTATAATGGCGTTGTCAAAGTCATGAACAACAAAGTTGAAATGTTTCCGACCAACCTTTTTGCTGGGATTCTTGGATTTAAGCGCTATCCATATTTTATGGCTGATGATTATGAACGTCAAAATGTTCAAGTCCGTTTTTAGACATATCGATATTAGGCAAGGAGGGATTACATGAATAAGCTAGGTCTAAAAAGAATCATTCCACTGTGGATTATATTAACCTTCTATCTGTCACTATCTGCATCTGCTGCTGAGTATGCCTATGAAATTAATTACATGTCTGTCGAACTTGATGTACACAGTGATAATAGCTATACCATTCGCGAGGTCATGTCCGTAAATTTCCATGAAGAACGTCACGGACTCATTCGTCAAATTCCGCGAAAAACCAATAAGGGTGCTCCGGTTGCTATTCGTAATATTCAAGTTGACGGAGCTATGCATTCTGTTGAATCCGATGGCGATTGGCTAAATATCCGCATGGGCGATCCTAATCAAACCATTATCGGACCTCAACAATATATTATTAGCTATGAGTATAATATTGGGGATGATCGTTCATTTAGCAAAGATGAGTTATACTTCAACTTGATTGGTTCGGACTTTTCCGTTCCTATTCAGGCTGTTGATTTTAAAATTACCATGCCCTTTCCTTTTGACGAAGAGGCTATTAATTTTACCCATGGCACTTATGGGAGTACCGATAACACCGGCGTAGCTTTCAATGTAACTGGTCAAATCATTCAAGGTTCTACCTTAATGGAACTTGAGCCCAACGAAGCATTAACTATCGCACTTCCCTTGCCACAAGGATATTATGTTGATGCTCCTTCGCCAAGTCTTTGGCCTTACTTAATTATTGTTTTTCCACTGATTTTCTTCCCCCTCGGCTTATTTCTTTGGTTAAAAAAAGGGCGAAAAACCCAAGCGATTCCAACCGTTGAATTTTATCCCCCAGCCGATACAACTAGTGCTGATGTTGGTTATCTTATTGACGGGCGACTCTCTGCGTCTGATGTCACATCACTACTGGTCTATTGGGCAGATCATGGTTACTTAACCATTCGCGAAGAACTTAGAAAAAAAGCCTTTCGACACGTCAAAGTTTTTTGGTTCACCAAACTACGCGACCCTGGGAATGATATGAGGGAATATGAACGTAACCTTTTTACTGCTTTATTTTCTCATGGTGATGGCACCCAAGTGAGCACCGACCAACTAAAAGATCAATTCTATCTTTCTGTACTGAGTGCTAAACAAGAGATTATCGATAGTTATGAAGAAAATAGTGAAACTCAGATTTTTTCATCTAAAAATGTGAAAACCTCTCGCCTACTCTTGCTTCTTGCCTTTCTTAGTCTGTTTCCATTTAGCCTACTTACATTATCACGAAACATGTATGATGCAGGTGGCGAACTATTCATCACAGGACTACTTATGGCTGCTTTATTTGTCTTTTTTAGCGCATCTTTCCTTGCTGCCATAGTTGACTGGAAGCATCGCGCAGGTACACGCCGACTCAAACAAACCTTGTTTATGGCTTTGTTTTTCTTTGTTTTTACCGGCATTATTCTCTACCTTGCCTTTGATAATGGCTTGCTCTTTGCATGTATCTTTTCACTTATAGCCTCCTTGCTACTGGTGATTTTTTCTCTAAAATGCCATCGTCGTACAGATCTTGGAAAATGGTATGAAGAACGACTTATTGGATTTAAGGATTTTATTAAAGCAACCGAACTCGATCGCATTAAGCTATTAATACAGGAAAACCCAAATTATTTTTATAATATCTTGCCCTATGCCATGGCCCTAAATGTTACAAAAGAATGGGCCAAAGGATTTGAGCATATCGCTATTGAACCACCAAATTGGTATTATGGTGCTACAGCGATTGGAGCCTTCAGCGCATATACCTTTGCCAATGAACTCCAAGATAACATGAATGAAATTGCATCCACACTTTCTTCATCACCCTCGAACAGTCAATATGGTTCCGGTGGTTCAGATAGCAGTTCCGGCGGTAGCGCAGGTGGCGGCTCCGGCGGAGGCGGTGCATCCGATTGGTAAGATTACTCAGTTGCCGGATAAAGTACAAAGTTCCCCTCTTCAATTGCATGAACTTGCCCTTGTTCCATTTCAAAAATCATTTTTCCTTGTATAGACTGACCACTACCGTTTTCTACAACATAGCCATCGATGTAGAATCGCATCCTTGCTATATCACCATCAAATTCCTCGACTTCAACATGGTCAACAAGAAAATGTCCATCGGTAATTCCTTTGATGACAAGAGGGCTCGTTGGATATAAATCTCGATCATAATCATAACTTGAAAACATCATCCCCATCTCTACGTCAATCTCAAGGTTCCAATTGCCATCCGCTTCAAATTCCATCTCCATGGCTGAAGGTTCTGAAAGTATCCGTGCAATCATTTGCTCAAAGTCCGGTGGTAATTCTTCCGCCGGCAAACTATCAAAACCATCCATACGAGTAAAGTTAAAATCGCCATTCCAATAACCTGCAATAGACTCTAAACTTGCATCCGTTTTTACATTTTGTGCTTGCCCACTACTTGCTTGTATGTCTGACACTATTTCATTGTCATCAAAGACATTCTCTGTTATTGCATTATTGACAAGCTCCTCTGTTTCTGAACCTATCTTACGAATAACTACTGCAATAACCATAATAAGTACTGTCACAAACACAAGTGTAATAATTCCACCCCATAAAAGACCGCGACTTCCGGTTTTCTTCTGCACTTGACCTGTATTAACTTGGTCTGAGAACTGACGAAATGCGTTCGCTTGCGGCGGTGCTTGGGGCGCCATCATTTTCTCTGTTGGTGTCGGCTGTGGTGGGACCGCCTTTATGGAAACTTTTTGACCGCACCCTTCACAAAAAAGATCTCCATCATTAAGTGGTTTCCCACACTGTTCACAATATTTCATATCTTACAACTCCTCTACTCTCTTTTTAGTCCGGTGAGTGAAAATGAATAGGATGCAATACTACTTTCATAATGACTTTCACCGCTACATTGAATGGCTTTGTTATCTTTCATAAATTTTAAATCCCAATTACCTCCGGCCATTTGCTGAGCAGGAACCAAATGTAAGATACCATTATCCCACGTTCCTTGATATAAAGTTTCAGACCGCTGCCCTTGCACCATAAATATCAATCCTACTTTTGCGGTATCTTCTCCTATTTTTTCTATGGTCATTTCACCTTCATTTGTCGTATTGACATCTTCCATTGCGCTTTCATATTGTTGCTTATATGCCTCGGCATCGAAAATATCTTCATACCCTTCCGGCATTTGCATTTGATCTAAGAGTTCATCCATCATGTCGGATCCAAATCCTTCAACCGTTTGACTAATATCATACGTTCCAAGTATATCTTCGAATTTTAGATCTTGGTCAGGCACTTCAATAACGGTTAAGGGTTTAGATACAGAAAATTCAATGCTAAATTCTGGTTTATCACGCCCCGGCTGGTCACCCGGTTTATAGAAAGCCAATGTATTTGGCATACCTGATTGCATATGCCCTATAAGGGTAAATTTTGTTCGTAGCTTTCCTTCTTCTTTCATGATTCCTGTCCACGAATCACTATTGGTCCCTTCAGCTAAGGGTTCAAATCGAATGGTATATCCGGCATGAATATTTTTATCATCCTCATCTACAAGATCAATGATTTCAATATTAATCTGTTGATTAAGATAATCTCTTACTTTGCCTAAACGTCTTAATGCATCTTCTTGTACTTTGCTTTTAAGATAGTTTTGAACTGATATATATACGGGATGTAAATCTTTATGTATCTGGCTTTGAAAGTGTTTAACCACTTGCTCTTGATCTCTCGTATTGGGCCACGATGCTATTTTAAGTCCCGCTTCCCCTGCTAATGCATTATACTCTTCTGTATTAACTTCCTTCCAAAATCGATTGGTATATTCATTAATATCGTCTTCTAACATTCTCATTGCAGCTTGAGGATCTTTTGGATTATCTTCAATATAGCCAATAAGTCGTCGACGCCAATCTTTAAGTCCACGTTTTACTCCGGATTGCTTGTAATATTGTTGGTACACCGTTTCAACATTTTGTAAGCGTTCTTCAAGCATTGTTTCACCAAAACTTGTTAAGGCATAGTCAATAGCTATTAGTCCAATAAAGCTGACTTGCAAGGCTGATGTCCCAAAAAAATCCACTGCATTAAACATAAGATTTTTTGTAACATTGGTTACCATTTTCCGCTTTGTATGATCATCAACACAGTTGACACCATCATTGGCTAATGTATAGAACGTCATCCCTAAACCAACCCAGCGCGTTAACGACCCTAATTCTGACGTAATCTCAAATGTATACCCCGGCAAGGCTCCTGCTTGAAAATCTTTGAGTGTTGCTGCTGCATTGGCCAAATTGTTTACATTTGATGTATTAATATAATCTTCGACAACCTCCCATCCAGCATTTTCTGCCAATGTTCCCGGCTCTCCTCCATTATCAATATACTCTTGAACAATCTCTTGTGCATGATTTGAACTTATTGGTGGTGCAAAAACTGTTGAAATATATGCCATACGAGAAAATTCATTGCGAACCATAAACACAGAATATTTCGACAAATGTGTCGTTGTAATGTCAACCGTTTTTGTCTCTGTATTGACTGTGTATGGAACATCTTCCCACACTTGCTCTTCTTCATTAAAGTACTTTGCTCCAACGGAAATAGCTTCATTGGCTTGATCAATACGACTTACATCATAGGGCAAAGAAACCCTTGCAATATCATAAAGTTCACTACGCTCTCCGAGTGAAATATCATAGGCTGCTACTGATAATCCGTCTTCATAATCTTCAGTTTCATATGCTGTGATTTTAAGTTCCTCATCTTCTTCAAGTATAAATTCACCAAAATCTACATATACACCACTGAAGGAAGCACTTGTCTGTTGGCCGTTAACGATTGCTTCTTCTTGCCACACTTCTTTAAATTCCGCTTTTAGTGAAGACGATACCGTATCAACCTCAGACATGGTATCTAGCGCATTATTTTGCGATTGCCTATTAGGTAATTCATCGACTAAAATCCATACAAAGCCAGGTTTCCATAGTCCAACAATTAACACCACAACCATTAAGAGTGCCACTCCTGACAAAATCCACGGTGTTGAGCTTTGGTGTGGAAGGGGTCTTCCACAATATTTGCAAAATTTAGCTTGATAATCGATTTTTTGATGACATTGCTGGCATTCTTTTAACATATGATTCCCTCCTTTACGCACTAGACCTATATACATATTATAGGCCTTTTAATCGAATGAACCAATATCATGACAAGGAGATTCAATGACACTTTTCTTGTTTTCTGTCATCACGGGATAAAGCACTGATTATTCTTTACCGACAATTAATTATTGTTTTTCGATAATTTTATATTGATTAATTATATTTATTATGGTATTATACATAGTCTCTCGGAATTAGAGAGTCCGAAACAATGAACTTTAAAAACTTAATAGC
>CAZVKG010000011.1:0-73302 GCA_964627665.1 uncultured Eubacteriales bacterium
GTATTTTTCTTTGTCAATCATTTGACCTATTTAAAGTATACAGGAAGCTCTCAATTGTTTTTTGTATACATTATACCAAAAAAAGTGTCAGGAACTATGAACAAAGTGTGAATTTCATAAAAAAACTGCCCTAGGATAAAGCTTAATTTAATCCTACGACAGTTCTTTTGTCATTTTATTATTCTAAAATGAATTTTGTATCTATGCTTTTTTACTATGCATGTTTCGTGTTTTTACATCAAAGACAACAGCTGCAACAAGAACCAAACCACGGATGATGTATTGATAGGATACACCGACGTTCATAAGGTCCATTCCTTTTGTCAGTGACATCATAACAAGTGCACCGATGATTGAACCGGTTACTTTACCAATACCACCTGTTGTTGCTGTACCACCGACAAAGGCGCCTGCAATGGCATCAAGTTCAAATCCCATCCCTGCTGTAGGAGTTGCTGATTGGAGACGTGCGGTGAATAAGATACCGGATAAGCCGGCCATTAGTCCCATTGAGGCAAATACCAAATAGGTAACAAACTTAACACTGATCCCTGAAAGTTCTGCCGCTTCCGGATTACCACCGACTGCATAAATATGTCGTCCGATAGTTGTATTATTCATAATGAAACTATAAATCAAAACAACAATTGCCACAATAATCGCTGTCCATGATAATCCTTTGAAACTTGCCAACTTCCATATAAAGAACATTACCACCACGTATATTACAACAAGTTTAGCAATAAATGCCGGTAACATAGGCACATGTAAATTATAGGATTGCTGCTTTCTTCGCGAAGCAATAGCCATTGCCGTAAACATTATCAATCCAACAACACCAATAACCATTGTCAACACATGTAAACCTTCAACATTCGCAATATCCGGAATATAGCCATTACCTATTGCATTAAAGTTATCATTGGCGGTAAAAATTGTTGCACTATTGGTTACTCGTATTAACATTCCTCTAAATATTGTCATTGCGGCCAAGGTAGCAACAAAAGCTGGAACTTTGAGATTTGCAACTAAGGTTCCTGTCCATCCACCAATAATGATTGCCCCTGAAAGCAATGTAATGATAATTACCAACCATATTGGTAAGCCATAAGTGGATGTTAAAATAGCTGCAACAGCGCCTAAGAAACCACATACATAACCTATAGATAGGTCAATGTGACGAATAATAATAACTAAGGTAACACCTACAGACAATACGGCTATATAACCTGTCATGTCGATTAAATCCGATAAAACTCTTGGCGTTAAAAACAACCCATCTGTCAATTGTGTAAAAATAAGCATAATCAAGGCTAATGCAATATACATCCCATAATCGCGTATGTTTTCTTTGATCGCTTGTGTAATATTATTTAACATATCCTAATCCTCCTAAACCGTTGCCATTTCCATTATTTTTTCTTGCGAAGCTTCTGTAATATCTAATTCACCGGTCAAGCGACCTTCTGCCATAACATAAACACGATCACTCATCCCCAATACTTCAGGTAACTCTGAAGAAATCATAATAACGCTCAAGCCTTGAGCTACAAGTTCATTCATAATCGTATAGATTTCATATTTTGCACCGACATCAATACCACGCGTCGGTTCATCAAGAATTAAAATATTCGGTTCTACAAACAACCACTTTGCTAAGGCAACCTTTTGCTGATTTCCTCCACTTAAGTTATTGACTTTTTGTTCAATGGACGGTGTTTTTATATTCATAGACTCTCTATATTTTTCTGCAATTTGTATTTCGCTTCCTTTATTCACAACGATTCCGTTAGAAATAGCCTTTAAATTTGCAACAGTAATATTTTGCTTTATATCCTGCATGAGGATTAATCCATTCCCTTTTCTGTCTTCAGAAACATAAGCTAAACCGTGATTAATCGCTTGTTTAGGTTGGGTGAATTTCACTTGCTTGCCTTTAATGAACATTTCTCCCGTAATCATATAATTTCTAGAATTTCCAAAAATACTATGGGCAAATTCAGTACGACCGGCCCCCATTAGTCCTGCTAAACCAACAATCTCACCTTTTCGGACTTTGAAATCTGCTTGTTTAACAACATGTCGACCCAATTTTCGATCAAATGCAGACCAATCTCTTACTTCTAATTGAACTTCTCCGATATTTTTCTCAAGACGTTTTGGAAAAATATCATTAATCTCACGTCCAACCATATATTTAATTATATCACGCTCGTTAATTTCACCTTTATCGGCACTTAATGAGCAGATTGTTTTACCATCTCGTAATACCGTTACGGTATCTGCTACTGCAATAACTTCTTTCAATTTATGGGAAATCATTATAGAAGTTATTCCCTGCTCTTTAAGATCCTTGAGTAACTCCAATAAATTCTCACTATCATCTTCATTTAATGCAGCTGTCGGTTCATCTAAAATTAATAGTTTTACATCTTTGCTCAATGCTTTTGCTATTTCAACAAGCTGCTGTACACCAACGCCTAAATCAATAATTTTTGTTGCCGGATGCACATTTTTCACTTTAACTTTTTCTAACATCTTTGACGCTTCTGCGCGCGTCGCATTCCAGCTTATTAGTCCTTTTTTATGTATTTCATGTCCCATAAAAATATTTTCATACACAGACAAGTCAGGAATCAAAGCTAGCTCCTGATATATTATTGCAATTCCTTTTCTTTCACTGTCACTAATATTTGAGAATTTTTGTATCTCATCTTCAAATACAATGTCACCAGAATAATCCCCAATTGGATATACTCCACTTAACACCTTCATTAATGTTGACTTTCCTGCTCCATTTTCACCAACCAAACAATGTATTTCGCCTTTTTTTACTTGAAAATTCACATTATCCAAAGCTTTTACACCCGGAAATTCTTTGGTTATGTTACGCATTTCTAATATATTCGCCATATCCAAGCTCCTATCAACTACAATCTAAATTTATAGTAGTGATGGGCTAAGCCCATCACTACTACTATCAAATTTTATGATATCTTATAGTCCTGTGAATTCAGATGAATCATAGTAACCAGAACCGATAATTGTATCTGATACATTATCTTGAGTTACAGTTATTACAGGAACATCTATTGCAGGTACAGCTACAGCACCATTATCATATTCACCATTTGTTTTAATTTCATTACCTTCTAACACTTCTGTTGCTGTTAAAATCGCACCATTTACAAGGTCTCTAACGTCTTTAAGAACTGTCATGCTTTGTTTTCCATCAATAACATATTGAATTGAAGGAATCTCAGCATCTTGACCTGTAATAAAGATTTCAACACCATCTTCTTTTGCAAATTGATCATAGATTGAACGCGCTGTTCCATCGTTTGGTGCTAAAACATAAGTTTTTCCTACTGGTGGAGCTGATGTAATATGAGATTGAGCTTTTGATAAGGCAACTTCCGGTTTCCAGTCTGTTGTAACTTGCTCAATGATTTCTCCCATTTCTTCACGAGTTAACATTACTTTATCTTTATACTCTACTGCTTTTGAAGAGTTCATAACATCAAATGTTCCATCAGCAATCTTTGGTTGCAACTTGTTCCAAGCACCTTCAAAGAATAAGAATGCATTGTTATCTGTTGCTGCACCAGCATATAAGTATAATGCGTTTCCAGTTGTTCCGTCTTCAACTTGATCAACTAAGTATTGTCCTTGAGCTTCTCCAACATTTACGGAATTAAATGTAATGTAGTAATCTACAGCATCCGTATTTGTTACAAGACGGTCATATGAAATAACTGTAATTCCTTCTTCTTTGGCCGCTTGAACTGCTGCCGCTGCTGCATCTCCATCTTGAGGAGTGATGATTAATACATCAATACCTTTAGCAATAAGCGTCTCAACGTTTTGTTTTTCTTTTGCTGAGTCCCCTTGGCTGAAAAGTACTTCAACGTTATAATTTGTGTTTTCGATTGCAGCTAAGAATCTCGCCTCATCTTGTACCCAACGTGGTTCTTCTTTTGTTGGTAACACGATACCGATGTCCACACCACCATCTGAACTACTATCTTCTGTCGCCGTATCTTCTGTTGTATCTTCTGTTGAGTCAGCCACGTTAGAATCTGTTGTTGTATCCGCTGGTTTATCTTGTCCACATCCTACAAATGCAAACACACCAATTACAAGTGTTAATGCAAGTAATACTGATACTAATTTTTTCATGTTCTACCTCCGTTTATCATATAGATTATTTTGTTACTAAATTCATTATAAAAAAAAAGAGACTATATAACCATGTCTGTCAAACTTTACTAACATGATTATTTTAATCTCTTACAAAAAACTTAAATATGTATCTGTATTTTTTTAATACTAAAATTGTGCTATGTTAAGAATAATTCAGAGTATTTACAGCATGAATTGCAATATCGCCTTTTATTGCCTCAACCGTTTGAGCTTTACCAATGACTTCATCAATAATGACTTCTTTTGTTTCTCCTGGTAAAAGATCAAAATAATTATCTTCAAAAACACAATCAATTGTTTTTGTTACTATACCAACAGCTTTGGCATAGGTATTTGAAGTCACAAGGACAATAAAATTATCTTCCCGCTCTTCCACATCAAACGTAAGTTCCGGTTTTTTAAAGTTGAAAAACTTATGGCATGTAAACAACAATGAATCTGATGACCTCACCTTATCTTGAGCATTACACAAGCGAAAACTCAAATAAATATTCCGCTCATCACCGTACTCTTTAAGATAAGGAGCAATTGAAAGTTCAATTTCTTGCTTAGCTTTTAAGGCATCTACTATGACTTCTTTTGTTCCTTGTTCTAGTATACCCAAGTCAATATGTCGAAGTTCCCACTCAATCTTTCCGTCAAAGGACTCTAATCGATCATTGGTTAAATATATATAGGCTTTATCTTTTTCTTCATAAGCGGATAAAAGTAGGGGTGCATAAAAACGTCGTGCATAATAATGCATTGCCTTCCAGCGACCATAATAGTCAATTGAAGCCCAAGAAGCTCCAGGGAAGTTATCATTCACTTGCCAATAGGTTGAACCCATACACCGTCCGCGATTTCTGCGGAAATGCTCAACAGCACACTTAATGGTCTCCCCTTGAAATACTTGACTAATATAGACAATATCTTCTGTGTTATTTGGAAGCATAAATTCACCGGCTACATTCATCATAATCTTCATATTTCCGTTAATTGGATCCGTACATTTATTATGGTCTTCCATTACCGCACTAAAAATATTTTGTTCCCCTTTTGTCGCATAGGAGTTAATAGTTTTCATATCCGGAAAGGCCTGCATCCCATATTCACTAGCAAAGCGGAAATAATGGTCTCTAAATTTTTTATAATGCTCATTCCCATGGAATACTTGCCAATAGTGAACATCCCCTTTATTATCTGCGTTTGGCTCAACAAATCCACCTCCTGAACTTGGTGAGGCCGGCCAATAAAACGTCTGCGGATCGTATTCTTCAAGAACATCCGGTATCAATTTTTCATACATTAATAAATAGTCCATTCGTAGGCGTTCATCTACCGGAATTCCCCAGCTGACAAAACCTTCTTCCATCTCATTGTTACCGCACCAAAGGCCTAAACACGCATGATGACGAATACGCTTAATATTATCAATAAACTCTGCGCGAATATTTTCTTCAAAGGATTTCGTCAATCGATAAACACCACAGGCAAACATAAAGTCTTCCCAAACAATCAAACCATATTGGTCACACATTTCAAAAAAAGTATCACTAGGATATATCCCGCCACCCCAAACACGAATACAGTTATAATTCGCCTTGGCACAGTCACGGATAAGCCTTTCTGTCCTCGCATCATCCGGACGACTAATTAAGCCATCTTCCGGAATATAATTGGCGCCCATAGCAAAAATTCGTACACCATTTATAGTATAGTCAAAGGTTTCTCCCCATGCATCCGGCTCCCGGAGAATTGTCATTGTTCTTAATCCAATCTCTTTGTCTATTTGATCTAGAATCCTATCGCCATCAAGTAGTTGAATGGACAGAGTATATAGATTTTGTTCACCGTAACCATTTGGCCACCATAACATTGGGTTTTCAACCACCATGTCAATTTCTCTTGCTTGAGTTGCATCCACACTTAGGGACTGAATCTGACCACTTGGACTTTGAAGTTTTATGGAAACGGTTAAATTTTCTGCATATAAATGACTTTCAACATCAATGGATAAGTATACATGTTTGTTCTTATGCTCTTGACGTACATAAAATGTTTCAAGGCGTCCTTGTGTATATGCATATAGATTTACATCACGCCAGACGCCCATATCCGGAAGCTGTGGTCCCCAATCCCATCCAAACATATGATGTCCTTTTCGAATGTACTCATATCCCGGAATCGTGGATGAAACACCCCAAAGCGGATCTTTTGCCTGTTCCTTTGCAATAAATTTGGTCGGTGACGCAAAATCAATCCGCAAAATATTTTCACCAAGGACAAGATAGGACTTAATATTCAAACGATAGGTCCGATGCATATTATTTGTCTTAGTAATCTTTTCCCCATTTATATATACCGCTGCAAGTGTGTCTAACCCCATAAATTCTAAGTCGATAAATGCTTCATTTAGCATCTCTTCTTTGATCTCAAACTTTCGAATGAAACGATATGCGTCATCGGAGAGCTTTGTATACTTCACATCATTCTCACCACAAAAGGGATCTTCAATCACCCCATTCTCATATAAAACTTCATACATAGTTGTAGGAACATTGGCTGAATACTCTTGCCCCGTATCACAATTTTCCATCACCCATAAACCATTCAAAGATTCTCTTAACATAATAACCTCCTATGCAAATATTATATTCTTATCATAGAACAAAACGGAGGTGCATGCTATAATATAAATGGAAAACAATGCAACAAATTTGTCAAAGGAGATCTTATGAATAGTTTTTTTGAAGATTCAAAATCAATAAAATACTCAAGCGACATGAAGCATTCTTTTTATTGTTTTTATGACGGAACAAGCAATAACGCATTACCAATTGATGCCCATTGGCATTACTATATCGAAATTATATATGTGACCAAGGGTAAGGGGCGCATTATCAGCAACGGGTATTCAATACCGGTTTCAAAAGGTGATATGTTTTATATACTTCCTCGCGATGTCCATTCCATGATAGGGATCGAAGAAGAAGTCTTTGAATATGCTGTGATAAAATTTGATCCGGCTCTACTTTTTGATTCTTCGTTTGATGCCTTCCTTTTGAAAAATATGACACCGATTCTAAACCCCGTTCCACCTCAATATAAATATTTATGTCAAACAGAACTATCCACTGAATCAAAAAAAGATTACTTAGCAATCATGGACCTTTTTTTATCTAAGCCATATGGTTATGAGCTTTTACTCAAATCCCACCTACTTCGACTCATCTTCCGTTTTTTCTCAAAACTGGAACATCAAGGTTTCCAACTTCTAAATAATCCTATGAATGACGTGGATATTTCACCGATTCTTCAAGCATTCGAATACATTCACGACCATTATGCGACCCAACTGACTGCCAAAGAGATTGCCGAGCATTGTCACATAAGTTATAGTTATTTTTCACGACTTTTCAAAAAAGTCTCCGGTATTTCTTTTTCAAAATATCTAAACTTTGTTCGTATTACCGAGGCCGAAAAATTACTCCTAAGTCAGCAAAACAGTATAACCGATATCGGTTATACTGTGGGCTTTAATGATACCAGTTACTTTATCAAACAGTTTAAATCATTTAAACAGCTCACCCCAAAAGAATATCTAATCACGGTTTCCCATCACTAATAAAACGTTGTCCCGGATTCTTGTCAAAATATTCAATGTAATTATACATCCCAACATTATCCACATTCATTTCACTCGCACGAATTCTGGGGATACTAAGCGGGTTAAACCGTTCATCGAATGGTGAGTATGCGGGATTCCAGCCAACGTTTAAAACAGCAATATTTTCATAAGAATGACTCTCATACTTACCATTTAAAAGCAACTTCTCCAACTCTTCATCAGAAGGACGTTCACCATAAGGTAATGCTAATGTATTGACTTTATAGTCCTTGACACCAATGAGCTTTTCAAGATTTGCCGCATGTTTGCCAATGGCTTCTTGAATGCCTGCCGCATCTAGTTTCTTTAAACTTTTATGAGCCAAGGTATGATTATTAATATCCATACCGGCTTGAATGACTGTATCCACCTTCTTCTTTTCCAAATCCGGTTCGTCAAAAACCACCGGGCCGTCTGCAAAAAAAGTCGCTTCTAATGGAAAATCCGGATGCTCTTTGTGGAAGTCCATAAAAATCCCCACAAAGGAATCCGGAGCAATCTCGCCATCTTCCGTATAATAAAAATTATTCTTATTCGTGTCATCAATGGTAATCACCACCGGCGTATAGCCCGATTCCGTGGTGATATTGCCCGACGCGTAGTCTTTAAGGCTTATGGGCCGATACCCTTTCTCATAAAGGGTATCTAGGTCTTTTCTAAAGTTCTCAGGTGTTCGTGTCCATGTTGCCTCTTCATCACCAATGTTGTGATACATCAAAACCATAACACGCCCCATTTCATTGGGAACAAGGCCAAGAGGAAAGTCTTCCGGATTCAACCATTCAAGTTCCGGGCGGATGATTTTAAATACACCGTCTTCCATGGTGACACTATATTCTGCACTGACAAGTTCAGCTACGCCGGATGTTGACGTATAGGTCACATCAACTTTGGCTGTATAGTTTTCATCATCTACTTTTTGTACACTTAAAATATCATACGATTCGACTTTAATCTCTGATGCATCTAATTCTTCTGCAAAGTCGTCATAGTCTTCAGCTCGAGAATCTTTGGGCGTAAGGAGATATATTTGACTTTTTCGATCATAACGCTCCGCCGTCAAATACCGATCAAGAGCTTCTTTTGCTGTCCTTCCGACCATATCTTGCCCTTCTTTTGGAAAAGGTTGTCCAATGCGGTCATGGTAGAAGAAAATCATTGGATCATAGGTATTAACAGCATCCCATATAATATACTCATCAATACCAAGTTCGGCTGCCGCAATGATTTGCTCTGCAATCGTCTCTGCATCATAGGAAATATTACCGGAAATCCAACCTGCCGTAAATCCTTGAATCCATGGCCGAATAATCCCCGGATTCTTTTGAGCACTATTTCTCTCGATTGATTCTTGTAATGCAATTCGCACAACATCATAAGGATGTTGGTCAGGTACTGGAAATCCATATACATTAGGTCCATAATGACTTGGGTAAATCATCGGACAAATATAATCGGATAAATTTGCCATCTTACGCCATGTCTGTCCAATATCTTCCGGATGGTCATCCCATGAACGACTAGCTTGTGCAAATACATCAACAGAAATATGCACATTATAAGGATTTAACTCATTGTTCGCATAGATTAAAAAGTCTTCGATTCCTTCGTCTTTATCTCTAAGATTTCGTTCAGGGAAAAATGTAATTTCATTATATTTGGCTGCATTATCCGGGAATCGAACATAATCAAACTGAATCTCTTTGAAACCACGCAAGGCAGCTTCCTTAGAAACAGCAACAACATAGTCCCATACTGCCGGATCAAAGGGATTGACCCAAGCCGTTCCTTTATTATCACGATATGTTCCTCCTGCGATTAACTGAATCGTATGTTCCGGCTCATGTTCTGCATAATACGGGTCTTTAAAAGCAACTACTCGAGCAATTGTATAGATCTCATTTTCATCTAAGTAGTTTAATAAGCGCTCATAATCTTTCATCGGTGCATTGATATGACTATTAATATCTTGAACTAGTTGAATATCACTTTTCCAACCAACATATCCATGATCATTTTTAACATCAATAACCAGAGCATTCACTTCCGTCGCCATACATATACCCAATATTTCTTCCAGACGATTGACATCATTATTAAGACGTGTTTGATCAACCGCTTCTGTTGATTCTCCAGCTAAATAGCGAATGTGATCCGCATATAACTGAACATCCTCTTCATCAAAATTAAAACCGGCAATATTACTTGTTACATATAATGCCTTCGCTTCTGCTGTCACAAGCTCCGGATTCAAATCATCTATGGAATCAATGGTCGGCAACGGTACATAGTAAGCTCCGTCCCTTTCCTTATTTATTGCATCTTGTTCATTGCGTTCTTCAATCGCCAACGCCAAAAGTTCTTCATCCGTTGGTTCCGGTTCAACTTCAGGCTCTGCTTCGACTTCTGATTCACTTTCATCTTCGTTCTGAGTATTCTCTGTCGACTCAGCTTCAGCATTGCCGGCAGTTTCTGAATCATTGTTACATGCTACAAAAAATAAACTCACTACAACTAATAAAACAATCCATTTAAGTTTTTTCATTATACATCCTCTTCGTTGTTCTTTTTTTGTTATTTGTCTAGTTTGTTTGTCTTATTTAGTCTAACATATATACAGGTAAAATCAATATGTATTTTACTATTCTCGGTAAACATCCTCTCTCCTGTGGAACCCATCCTCAATAACTGTTTCATCTAGGGTCTCTTTGGTAACGGAAAGAACATCCAGTTGAATATAAGGGACATCTGCTTCACCATTATAAATCGTTTGATTAACGGTTGGTTGTTGACCTTTTGCAAACTGAATTGCCAAATTAACCGCGGCTTCTGCTAAAGTACGAATCGGTTTGTAGACGGTCATATGTTGAGTCCCTTCAACAATGCGTTGACATGCAGATATATCCGCGTCATGTCCTGCAACATAAACTTTACCGGCTAATCCTTCTTCTGCTAATGCCCGAATGGCCGCTTCTGCCAATCGGTCATTTGCTCCGATAATCGCATCAATTTGTTGACCTTCATCTAATAATCGTGCAATCAAATCATAGGCCGGCTCTTCTCTCCAATCTTCTGCATAGATTTCTTCAATAATATGTATCTTTCCTTTTTCAATTTCTGAAGTCAAGACATTCATATATCCTTCGTTAAACATATATGAATTGTTATCATCCGGTGACCCATTAATAATCACATAATTTCCCTTTGGCACATGTTCAAGCAATTCACCTGCCATGAGTTCACCGACTTTCACATTATCAAAAGAAATATAAGCATCAATTTCAACATTACGAATAAGCCGATCATATGCAATTACTTTTATTCCTGCTTGTCTTGCCTCCTTAATAACCTCTGACAAACCATCACGATCATATGGCACGACAACTAATACATCCACTTCTTTTTCAATCAGAAGTTGTATCTGTTGTATTTGCGTCGCATTATTTTCATTTGCATTATAAACAAGCACTTCTGCGCCTTGCTTTGTTGCATTTGCACGAAAGATTTCCTGATCTCTTTGCCATCGTTCAATCACAAGGTTATCTGACAAATATCCTATAGTAATTGTCTCTTGATCAGCTTTGATCTTTTCTTGATGATCTTTGTATATTGATATCCCAATAGCACTTATAATAAGTAAACCAATCGTTAAAACGAATACTTGCTTTTTCTTTTTACTTAGCTTCATTTTACCCCACCTTACTTGTAATCTGTTGGTGTTACGCCTACAAGCTTTTTGAATAACCGGCTAAAATAATTCGGATCATTATAACCGATCTCATAACAAATTTCTTTTACAGAATACTTTTTTGTTTTTAACATTTCTTTTGCAACTTCAATACGCTTTGACCGAACATATTCGACAAAAGTAATCCCAATCTCCTCTTTAAAAATCTTACTGAAATATTGCGGACTCACTGCCACCTCCTTCGAAATATCATTTAAACCAATTTCTTCACTATAATGTTGATCAATATAACTTTTTGCTGACATAACAATATCAGAAATATGCTGCACCCGCGTGTCTTGTAAGAGACGTGTTATATACTGTACTTTTCCTATACACCAGTTCACAAGTTCTGAGAAGGTATCCATGCGTCGAATTTCAGTTAGATAGGTCGAATATCCCACTTTGGCCTCATTCAGGTTATTTTTATAGGATGTACTTAAAACCATAACCATTAACTCCATCGCAATACTCATCACATCTTCTAAATTACCATGAAATTTTGTGTGAATTTTTGATAGAAAACTTTGGATCTCTTTTGCTACTAATCCCTCATTACCACTCTCAATAAGTTGAACAATCATTGTTTCGTCTTCTTTTATATCCACATATGTATATTCTTTTTCATTACCTTCAAGAGCAAAGATATCATTTACATGTATAATTTCTTCATTAATATTTCTCGATAATGCTTGATTCGCTTCTTCAAGAGAATTCTTGATTTTATCAAGACGATAACAGGAGCCAATACCCACGCAAATATGACTGTCCACATAACTACGTATACTTGCTATAATCGATTCAGTCAAATGAATGGCTTTTATTCGTTGCTGATACTCGTTGTCTGTTTCCTCTTCTAACACAATGACAATCATCCGATTAATGACAAGGGGCCCTACAATAGATTTACATTTGTATTTGATTTCATTTTGTACTTTAGGATAAAAGGTTTGTCCTTTTACGCCTGCACCGATTCGATTGCTTAGCTTATCATCACCATCTTTTTCACCAAATTCAAAAATCATCACATAGCCATAATCTTGGTCAATCGTAAACAATTCTTCATAACGAAACAGTTCTTCCCGGTAGTCTGTATTTAGAAGTAAAGAATAGACAAAACCATGCTCTAAGACAGGAATAATCTTCTCCAGCTTCTCCCTGTTCTCCATTTCTAGGGCACGTTGGTTTCGCTCTTCATCAATTTCTCCCATGATTTTATGAAGTACTTTTAATAATTTTTCTTGATTAATTGGTTTAAGAATATAATCACTGACGCCCAATTCAACCGCTTGTTTCGCATATTCAAATTGCTCATAGGCAGATATAATAACAAAGCGAACACTTGGATAACGTTTTTTAATGGTCTCAATTGCCTCAATACCATTTATGCCGGGCATTTTTATATCCATCAAAATAACATCCGGAATCACTTGATTAGTCGCTTCAATAGCTTCTCGACCCGAACTGGCTGTTGCAACAATATTAACTTTTGAAAAATTGTCTTCAATGATAAATTTAATACCTTCTAGGACAATTTGTTCATCATCAGCAATCATAATTTTATACATAGTTTCACTCCATATTTAGCGGGATTTTTATTGTTATTTTTACACCGTGTCCGACTTCACTTTCGACAAAGAACAGATTTTGTTGATGATAAAATAACTCGAGACGATCACGCACATTTTTAATACCGATTCCCGAATTATTGGATAGGATTTCTTGTATTCTTTCCGTCGTCATCCCAACACCTGTATCGTGAACGATAATCTCAACAAAGGGGACGTTTTTATGAACATCAATAAAAATCTTCCCCCCTTCTTCTAATCCACTTAATCCATGTATATAGGCATTTTCTACAATAGGTTGTAAAATGAGTTGCGGAACCTTGACATTGGTAACTTCGGAATCAATGTGAAATTCAAATTGAATCCGCTGGCCAAAACGTACTTTTAATAACTCATAATAATCTTTAATATTATTAATCTCTTCGTCCAATGTACAATGTGTATCCATTTTTTGAATATTATAGCGAAACAATCTCGACATTGTCTCCAAAAAATTACCGGTTTTCGGAGCTCGTTCAAGTATTGACAACTGGACACCGGCATTAATGGTATTAAACATAAAATGTGGATTAATCTGTGACTGAAGAGCATATAATCTAGCATTATCTAATAAATGTTCCATTTTTACATTCTTAAGTTGCTCATCCTTCAGCTTAGCTTCCGTTTCTGCTTGCGTTTTTAACTCATCTACATATTCACTGATACTATTTTTCATCTTATTAAAAGCGGCGGCCAAGAGTAAAAACTCATCTTCAGAGTCTACATACACATCCGGTGTTTGAAAATTTCCTTTTGCAATCTCTTCAGCTGCATCCGATAAATGCGTAATCGGTCGAACCATTCGCGCAGTAATATAATAGACGACTGTAAATGCAATCAAAACCAAAACAATAACAATAATATAGGTAATCGATTGTAATAAACGGATTTGATTGACTAAATCTAAGTAAGCTTTTGAATTTCTGTTTAACTGCTTATTATTTAATTGATCAATATAATCAAAAATATATCCTTTAATCTCAACACTGTATTCATAATGCTCGTAGTATTTTTCCACATTTCGAAGTCGTTTATAGCCAATAGCTTCATTGCTTTGTTCCAAATAAGCCTCCACAAGGTGGACAATATTTTTCATCATCAAATCTTCATCATTATATATTTGCTCATCCACCTGACTAATATCACCTTGCAGCTGCTCCACGCCAATCAAAAAATTATTCAGTCGAGTTGAACTTTTTGACGTCAAAAAGCCTAATAAGTCGGCATCAAGACCATTCATATTTGACTCAACTTCAGATAAATAGATATGTTTTTCAAACATTGCTTGAATTTGGCCTTTATATCGCTCCATAATGCTTAGAGAATACATGCTTAATATTGCCATTAAAAGAATGATTCCTAGGGAATAGAGCATCATGTTATTCTTAATTGAACCAAATTTATTGAGTTTTGACATTTTCTTCACTCTTTTCTAACAAAATAGTATCAACATTGCTTTGATCAATCACTTGAATGGATGTATTAAAATAATTGCTTACAAAAGCACTGGTCTTATACTCATAAAAAGCAGCAATTGCTTTTTTTCCTATATCATTGTAATCAGTAACGATTGAGGCTTCAATAATATTACCTTTTTTGATGCTATCAAGAATTTCCACTTCATCTCCATACCCGACTAAGCTTACCTGACTAACTAAGTTGTTATCGACAAGAACTTGTATAACACCCAGGGTGTTGGACGTATTCGTACAAAAAATTCCATTAATGTCCGGATTCTCTTTCATTAAATTCGTTGCAATTATTTCTGCACTTAAAACACCTTCTTCCGTATAGAGAACATGTTCTAATGTTATATTCGGATATTTTTTGAGAATATCATTAAATCCTAACACCAACAGACTATCATTAATATCTGCATATTCTTCATAACTTCTGGGTTCAATAACAGCTATTTTTCCTGAAGTTCCAAGGGATTTAATCATTTCCTGAGCAGCAATCTCTCCGATTGTATAACGGTTCACACCGACATAAGTAATCCTTTGACTTGACGGCAAATCTTCATTCATTGTTATCACCGGAATACCGGCCAATGACAACTCATCAATCATTGCTATTACTTCGTCATCATAATAGGCATGAATAATTAAACCATCCACTTTGTTATACATAGCCAACTGCATATTTTCAATCAGTTGATCTCGATAATTGGCCCCTTCAATGGAAATAATCTCTGTAGCAACACGATACATTTCGCTTTCTTCTTCAACACCACGAATAAATTCTTCACTATAGGTTTGATTTGATCCGTCAATTAAGATCATCACATGATAATCTGCATTCTCTTTTGATGTCCAATAATACTCGTCCGCTGATGATTTTGTTAACTGATAGGATATATAAAATCCAGCAAACAATGCTGCACTTAATGTTATGATCAAAATACCCATGACCCAAAAAAATAGTCGTTTATTATTAATTTTATTTGACATATATTCGCTCCTTAAACTACTTACCTCTTTCATTTTAACATGGAAATACAAGACAAAATTAATCGATATTAGCATTTTTTTATGTTATGATAGGATTTGAATATACAAAGAATCGATTGGAGATAGCCATGAACTTTACAATTATTTATCAGGAAAAAAAACTACTTCCTTTTTATACACACGCTTTAAAAGAATATCACAAACGTTTGCAACGTTACTGTAAAATCCAACGACTGTCTTGTTCATCGACGTCCGATATTCTCAAAAAAATAAATAGCAACTCATATGTCATCGGAGTTACTATACAAGAATCCACACATACGTCTGAAGCCCTAGCCAATTATTTTTCTCGACTTGCAGTAACCGGTCAATCACGTGTCCAGTTTATTATCAATCCATCTAATGAACTTCTTAAACACTGTGATGATTGCATTGCACTTTCACCCTTAACACAGAATACCGGATTAATCTTAACCATTCTTTACGAACAAATCTACCGTTCATATCGGATAAATCTAAACCAGGCCTATCACAAATAAGGCGCTATTTCTGCAAGTTTCTCCGACAAAATAAGGCGCATAAGTTGATGGGGAAAGGTCATTTGAGAAAAAGATATTGATAGATTCGACCGCTTTAAAACATAATCACTCAAACCAAGGGATCCACCAATCACAAAACAAAGCTTTTCTTTATTGAATTGCTTTGCTTTTTTTAAGGCTCTGATCAAGCCTTCTGTTGTCAATTCGCTTCCTAGTATTTCCAAGGTAATCACATACATATCTTCTTTTATATAATGAAGTAAAGCTAATCCTTCTTTGTCTTTTATTTGTATCTCCATTGATTTCGACAAATTTTCAGGGGCTTTTTCATCTGGGATTTCAATAAGGAAAATCGGAAGACACTTTCTAATCGCTTGCACATAATGTTCAATACCGGATCTTAAATACTTTTCTTTAATTTTACCCACACATACAATCGTTATTTCCACATAATCCTCTTTTCCTTAAGTCGTTTGTGCATCTAGCTTTACTTGCTTAATAAATTGGTTAGCAACACGGCCGGACATTTTCCCGTGGCGCATTGCATAGATACGCGCATCATGAATAAGTTGCTCTTCCTCTATATTAAGGCCTTCTTTTTTAGCCATGGCTTTGACCATTGAAAAATACTCCTTTTGGTCCAAATTTTCATAGATTAGGGTTAAGCCAAACCGATCCGATAAGGATGTCATCTCCTGAATAAAATCCTGAAGGTGAATATCATTTTCTCTTTCCGTACGTATTTCTTTAATCAAGTGTCTGCGATTTGAGGTAACATAAAAAACAACATGGGATAAATCGTCAGAAATACTGCCCTCGATAAATGACTTTAAAAATTTGTATTCATCTTCATTGGCTTCAAAAGAGAGATCATCAATGAAAAGAATAAATCGGAATCCTTGATTCTTAATGACACTCAACACTTTAGGTAAATAAATCAGCTGTCCTTTTTGCATCTGTACTAATCGTAAGCCTTCTTGGGCAAAAAGTTTTGCCACAGTTTTAACTGAGGTTGATTTCCCTGTTCCACTCCCTCCAACAAGTAAGGCGTTTTGACTGGAATACCCTTCCACAAATGCTTTTGTGTTTTTAAACAGGGCATCTTTTTGTCGCTCATATAGATAAATCTCATCCCAAGCTAATGTGACAATATTCTCAATACCGATAAATTCCGGCTCGCCTTCACTTGTTTTTACCAAAAAGCCATGATTGAGGGCAAAACGACCCACACCATACTTCTTAAGAATTTCAGCGAATGTTTCAGCCCTTTGATCGAGTTCTAGCGAATCTATTGTGTCAAAAAAATACTTATGCGCAGAAATGACCGCTTGTTTATGGTCTATCGGCTCTTGTTCCATTTTTGCCAATATGTGTCCCTCATCATTTGCTAATTCACATAATGCATCTAGATTAATGGACATTATTTTGGCCAGAATTTTCAAATCATTTTCTAAACAACTCTTTTGATATGGGTTCATTTCTTTTTTATTGATGATCTGCATCAGTTTGCTGTTTGCATCTTGAATCATATGACAAATTACGTATTCCGAAAAACTCTGGTTGGCATCCAGAAGCAAGCGCACAAGTTCATAGTACTTATTCTTTTTCACCTTGTTTTCAACAAGTTCTTTTACGCACATAAGTACCGGATTATCTATTAAATAATCAAAGAGTGTTAATTGGTTTAATTTTAGTTTCATCCGTCGTCTCCTAACTTTATTTAATTCATAATATCCCTATTATATACTGCTCTATCAAATCCTACAATATTACATTTATATTAAAATATATAAAACATCTAGTTAATGAAAGCAGTTTTTGATATGATTAGATTACTATATTTGAAAGGGTTTGTGAAATGAAAATAAATTGGAATCGTAAATATAATACCGTCGCCGTTTATGTTATTCTTGTTTTCCTGATTTGTTATGGTATATATAAACTGACCAACAGTTGGGACCAGACAAACACTGTATTTAAGGTTGTTCTAAAAACATTATCCCCATTTATCTATGCATTAACCATTGCTTATTTTTTAAATCCACTTGTTCAACGTATTGAATTTACTTTTTTCAAAAAGCTACAAAACGAAAAGCTCAAGCGAAGTCTTTCAATACTTACTGCCTATGTGTTAGTTATCAGTTCCATTGTCATCTTACTTTCATTTATCATGCCACAACTTATTGATAGCGTTCAAGAAATTGCAAGGCTCCCGGGCATCTATCTCCCCATCATTGATGAGTTTTTAAGTCAGGACACGTTACCGATTTTTGATTCCGAGTACTATATTGATATGACCTTTATTAACCGTTACTTTAATGATAACATCAAAGAAACCGTTGATTCACTTACAAATATGGTACAAAATTTTGCACCAAAAATATTAACCTATCTATCAAGATTCGCCTCTGCATTAATGAATATACTTCTTGGATTCATCATAGCTATTTATTTACTACTCACCAAGGAAGTTGGCTTACGAACGGCTCGAAAAGTTATCCTCGCAATTTTACCATCAAAACATGCCATTAACCTAATCAACCTTGGAAAAGAAAGTAATCAGATTTTTATTAACTTTATCATAGGCAAACTGTTGGATTCATTAATCATCGGATTTCTTGCCTTTATCGTCTTACTGATTTTTAGATTCCCTTATGCACTTCTTTTAAGTGTAATTATTGGTGTAACAAATATTATCCCTTATTTTGGTCCCTTTATCGGCGGGATTATCGGATTTGCCTTGTTACTCTTTATTAATCCGGTTCAAGCACTTTGGTTTATGGTCTTTATTCTTATCTTGCAACAATTTGACGGCAATATTTTAGGACCAAAAATTCTTGGTGATTCTACAGGATTATCTCCTTTTTGGGTCATTTTCTCTATTATAATCTTCGGTAAATTTTTCGGTTTTGTCGGAATGTTTGTTGGTGTTCCCATTGTTGCTGTTCTAAAAAATATTATTACACGTCAAATTGATCGTTTGTATAATCATCGAATGAAAACCCTTTAAAATAATTAAAAACAGACTTATTCACAATGAATTTTCTGAAAAATCAAGAAAATTGTGGATAAGTCTGTTTACTGTGTGGATTACTTGTACGATTTTTGAACATTTTAGTCCATTTTCGATTTTTAATCCACAACAATCATTGCTTGATTTCCCATCGATTCCCAGCCACTTCGAAATGCATCTTTCGGTTTACTATCAATTCTACCTGTGGAAGGGTCACTATAATACACGCTCGTCTGGTCAAATCCCATGACAACGACACTGTGTTCTTGATAGGTCACTTCCATAAAGCCTGACGGTGTCTTCCAAACTTCTTTACTGTGATCTTGCACTTCTTGGTAACGATTTGGCGTTATAATAAGTACCGGTTTACCATTTGCCACAAGAGACAAGAGTTGTTCAAAACTTATACCACTGATATTTTTCGCTCTATTTGATACATACTTTTCTGCCAATTCTTGCACCGGTTTTATATATACACCAAGTCCCGGTTGTGATACGTCAGCCATACTTCCCGAAAATTCCAAGTGCATATCCGAAAAATGAACAAATCCATTTTTGATTTCATATGGATCTCTAGAGACTTTCAACTGCTCGGCTAGGGTCATCTTCGATGGTGCATCGTCCATATAATTATCTAACAAAATACTAAGGGCTGTCACTTCACATCCTCTTGGTAATTCGGGGCGCTGGGGGATTGTAATGATTTGATCTAAATAGACTTGTTCTCTTAAATCATTATTACTAAATATTTCCGTCAAATTTCCCGAATTATTTTGAACATTGTACTTCCAATGATAAATTGTATATGCTTTTTTGTTCTGTCCTTGAACGAATGCATCCACTAAATCGATAGCATAATACTTTGTCTGTTTTAAATGATCAAAAAGAATATAAACGTCTAACGGCGGCCTCTCCCTAAACTCAAAATGAAGATTATTTTTATAGCTTGTTGAAACCCCCACTGCATGATAGACCGCATTACCACTTATTGGGGAACTTGCAATAACTGACTCTTGCAATACCTGCTTAGGCTCTTTTCCCGGAAGGTCTAAGTATATAGCCTCTTCAACATCCGCGAAATGTACACGAGAGTTTTTATAGTTGTTGGACCGAACAACATTCATGGTCATTAAGTCAAATTTATATTTATTTTCTGTATCATCAAAGTATATACTGCTAAAATAGTATCCTTCTCCATAATCTCCGGCTCGGTAAGTTTCCATAAGGTCTCCGCGTTGATTGTATTGTTTAACGATATGATATGGGAAAATGACATTTCCGTTTAAATATTCATATGTGTTGTCAATGCTATATTCACCGACAAAAACCTGTCCATCAATTTCTTTTATCAAATGTTTATACGTTCCAAGTTCAAATAAATTCGTATATCTTAATTGACTTCCGGTTAAGTCAACCATATATGTGTTATTTACATATTTATCCCGTGGATCATCCAAGTAAATCAACCCTGCATCTCCATTTAAACGCCCTTTAATAAATGTTTCCATATATGAAAAGTTTTGATTATTAAAATCCAGTTGATACAAGGACTGTTCATGAAGAATAAATAGAATTCGTTCGGATACATTATAATAAAACATTTCTTTCAGATTTTTTTTAATATTGAGATAATAGTCCGGATTTTCAATCATACCTAGGGAATTTAATACAGGTTGCTCATTCATATGATAACTATAAAAGGCAATCCCATTTTTACCATAATTCGGACTTTCATCTTGAAAATAGCCATATACTGAAAAATACACCTCGCCTAGATTGGAAACCTCT
The DNA here is from genome assembly GCA_964627665.1 of uncultured Eubacteriales bacterium. Taxonomy (GTDB): domain Bacteria; phylum Bacillota; class Clostridia; order Lachnospirales; family Vallitaleaceae; genus UBA1351. The sequence goes on from CAZVKG010000011.1 coordinate 20,977, forward strand.
AATATATGTATTCCATGCTCTAGACTTTCATCATAGAGATAATCACTGTTAAGTCGGTCCAAACGATATATTTCATACATCATTTCATCTTCAGTATCGTATAAATAGGCCTCTTTGGTATCATAAATCACTTGAAAACGCTCATTGGGACTTATCTTAACTACACGATTTTCTCGGACTCCAAAATCTCCCAAGTACCAACCTTCATAGTCCTTGGAATAGTAATATCTTTGTTTTTCTTGAGCTATTTCTTCAATGATCTGTATCTCCATCGTTGTATAGTCAATGCTATATTTTTTCCTTATATCCAAATATTCAAATCCTTCTTCAACTCGTTTCGCTCCAATATACTCCACGCCAATATACATCTGATTTTCTTGGTTGGACTCAATCCTTGTACGCATGAGTCCCATAGAAGTAATCCCATTTGTGGCGTTGTATTCATCAATAGCCTCTTGCACATATGAAATACCTAGTCGATTCTGGCTATTTTCAACATGCAAAAAAGAAAGATAATAGTGAATTGAGGTATCATCTCTCTGTGCTTGTATATCCATGTAATAGCTTTCACCTTGAAGCAAATTCATTCCTTGTTCACTCGATATACGATATACTTTTTCTTCGGCTTGAAGCTGTGTTGAAAAAATCGCTTCATTTTTTTGGTTATAGATAGATACATCAACTGTGTCATATTCCATCCATGTTGATGTATCTTCTCTTGTAAATGTAAATGTTATTCCTGAGGGATCCATTTGAATTTTATCTTTTGATAAATTCTCAAAACCCTTCTGGGTTAAATTGCCAAATGTTGGTTGATATAGGCTCTCAGATTCATATACCCATAATACAGGAATTCGTTCTTCTCCTGCTGATGTAGCGTTCACAATCTGATTGCCTGAATTGCTATTGCTTTGACACCCTGTGAAAATGATGATAATCAATAGCAATCCAAGTAATGATTTATTTATACGCATAGCAAAATCTCCTTAAATAAAGCATAGTACTTTATATATCGACCACTTTTTCTAAAAACTTAAAATAAAAACTCTTAAATCACGCTTATTTGATCCGTTTAAATAAATGATGTTTTTTCTTACGCGATTCTTTTTTGTTGACTTGACTCCAAAAATAATCTGAATTGATGTTTTCATTACGACAATACTGGTTAATTTGGTGATACTCTCTAATTCGATCCATACTTTTTTCTCCCTTTTACGCAAAGGCACTAAACTGTGCCATATACAAATCATAATAGTGTCCTTTTTCTTTTAATAAATGTTCATGACTTCCTGATTCCGTGATTCCTTGTTCGTTAATCACGAAAATTCGGTCCGCCTTTTGAATCGTTGATAAACGGTGGGCGATAACAAATGACGTTCTACCTTCTAATAAGGATTCAATGCCCTTTTGCACGAGCCGCTCTGTCGTTGTATCAATACTTGATGTCGCTTCATCAAGAATAAGAATTCCCGGCTTGGCGATCATCGTTCGAGCAAAGGCTATGAGCTGCCGCTGACCAACCGATAATTGCGATCCTTTTTCATTAATTACAGTATCATACCCATCTTCAAGTTTCATAATAAATTCATGGGCATGAACCGCTTTTGCTGCTTCAACAACTTCATCATCTGATGCATCTAATTTTCCGTAACGAATGTTTTCCCGAATCGTTCCCGAAAACAAAAATGTGTCCTGTGTCATAATGCCCATCTGGCTTCGAAGGCTTTCAATGGTTACTTTCTTGACGTCATATCCATCCACAAGAATCTTTCCGCCTTCAATGTCATAAAAACGACAAATCAAGTTGACAATCGTTGATTTTCCACCGCCTGTCGGTCCGACTAAGGCTATCGTCTCGCCCTCTCTAACGTGAAAAGATAAGTCTTTTAGAACAGGCAAATCATCATCATAGGCAAATGTTACATGTTCAAAGCGAACATCCCCTTGGATTGTCGGCAACCAACATGCATTCTCTTCATCCACTAAGTCCGGTTCAATATCTAAAATCTCAAATATACGTTCCGCTCCCGCAATATTGGTAATCAACTGATTATAAAAATTACTTAAATTCATAATCGGATTCCAGAACATCGATATATATGAAATAAACGCTACAAGAAGTCCTACGGTAATCTCTCCTGTATCTAATAGACTTACGCCTAAATAGAAGACTAAGACCGTTCCAATCCCCCAACTCATCTCAACCATGGGCCAAAACATATCATTTAACTTCACCGCATGCATAAAGCCGTGCTTGATATCCGCTAGTAGTGTATGGAAGGTTTTGCTAGTCTGTTCTTCTGCTGTAAAACTTTGCACCACACGAATCCCGGAAAATGATTCATGGGTAAATGCATTCATATTGGCGTTTTTCTTACGCATGGCTTGCCAACGCCGATGTGCTCTCACTTCAACAAACCACATTCCTAAAATCAAAAAGGGGAGTAATGTTAAAGCTGTCAAGGCCAATCGTGCATGAAGTGCTAACATGATAATAAAGACAACAATGACACTTGCAAAGTCCGGCAATAGGGTAATGACACTGTTATTCAAAACATCCTTTAAGGAATCCACATCACCGATAACACGGGCCAGTATTTTTCCGACCGGCCGATGATCAAAAAAGTTAAAAGACAATTTTTGAATGTGCTCATAGAGCTCTTGTCGAATTTCCATGAGTACTTTATTCGAGACACGCCCCATGATTTGCGTTCTTTTTCGAATACAAAATGCTGCCATGAGATTAAGAACGACTGCAAGTGCTGCAATGTATAAAAGTCCTCTAAAGTTTTTGGCTACAATGTAATCATCTATGGAGATTTTTATTAGCAAGGGATTGACCGCCGTTACACCTAAGATAATCAACATAAGTCCCAATACGCTTAGAATCTCTTTTTTATATCCACGCATATATGAAAACAAGCGTTTTACTGTAACCACTTTTAGTACGTGTTTTGTTTCTTCATCTTCTTTAAAATTATTAATTGGCATAAGCCACCTCTCCTTCATATTGTTCCATAAAGGTGTCATGATAGCGTCCCTGTAATTCTAGTAACTCATGGTGGGTTCCACGCTCGACAACAATTCCTTCTTCAAGAACAAGTATTTCATCTGCTTCTTTAACCGCTGAGATCCGATGTGCTACAATGATTTTTGTACGGTTTGTCAGCTGTTTTATCTCTTTTTGTATGCGCAGTTCTGTTTCCATGTCTAATGCTGACGTACTATCGTCAAACACAAGTATTTCCGCATCTTTTGCCAGAGCCCGTGCAATGGAAATTCGCTGCTTCTGACCTCCTGATAAGCCAATGCCACGTTCTCCGATAATGGTGCTGTAAGATTCGTCCATTCGCTCGATAAACTCATGAGCTTGAGCGCTTACTGATGATTTGGTCAAAACATCTTCTTGGGTTGTATTTTTGACACCAAAAAGAATATTTTCTTCAATGGTATCACTAAACAAAAACACTTCTTGCATCACGACCGAGATATGACTTCTTAAGTTTCTAAGTTCATAATCTTTGACATCGACACCATCAATAAGTACTTGACCTGAGCTAGTATCATAGAAACGTGTCAAAAGGTTAATAATTGAACTTTTCCCGGATCCTGTCGCTCCCATAATTGCTAATGTCTTATTCGGTTCAACTGCAAAACTGACGTCGTCTAAAACTTTTCTACCATTAAGATCAAGTCCAACATGTTTAAACTCGACCCGTCCCTTGATATCTCCTTGTCTCAAGGCATTTGGTTTGTTCTTAATGTCACTTTCACATGCAAACACTGTATCAATCCGTTTTGACGAAGCAATTGCCTCTGCAATGACGTTACTTAACCATCCGATATTACGCATGGGCCACATGACCATCTGCGTATATCCTGAAAACATGACGAGGGTACCAATCGTTAAACTTTCTCCGATAACCAACGATCCTCCAAATGCAATTACGAGAACCGGCAAAATATTGCTGATAAACTCAATTCTTGGATAAAAGATACTCCAAATCTTGGCTTGTTTAAAATTCAGGTCATAATACCCTTGATTTTTCTTTAAAAACTTATTGATTTCGTATTTTTCTCTTGCAAAGGCTTTCACTAGACGAACACCGGCAATATTTTCCTGTGCCGTCGAATTCATCTCTGCATTTTGTTCACTAATGCGTTCATATGTCTCACCAATACTGCGTTCTAGTTTAATTGCCAAATAGGCTAGAATGGGCAAGGTGATAAATGCAATAATCGATAAGCTAAGGCTAATGCGTATCATCAATATGGTTGCAATCACCAAAGTAATAAATGATTCGAGGACTAACATAACCCCAAAACTTGTTGCATGCCAAATCTTATCTGCATCCTCTTTGATTCGCGTCATCAACTCGCCGGTGTTTTTCGAATCAAAAAAGCTGTAACTTAAGCTCTGTATATGATCAAAAATCTCTTGGCGAAGTGACGTAATCATACGTACACTTCCAAAGTCAAAAAACATTTCTTTTGCATAGCCCATAACTGCACGCCCGATGGTAATGACAATTAAGAGCATACTTAAGTGTTTAAAAACCTCTTTGTCGCCTGCTACAATAACTTCATCAATAATTCGTCCTGTGATAATCGGATTAAACATATCCATAAAAATTCCAAATCCCATCGCAAGAACACCGAATCCGTATATCCATTTGTTTTCTTTTAAATACTTTAATAATCGTTTCATCTCTCTACCTCCCTTATGTCGTTTTCGCTCTTTCTCTATTGCAAAAAAATGTACAAAAAAGCCATGAGCATTTACCCATGGCTAAAAAAAGCGTCAAAAAAGCCATGGTCTTATACCCATGGCTCAATATACATTCTTATGCTGTTGTGCTTATGTTTTATTCATATGTTCTTATCAATGAACACATGTTAATACACAGCTACTTAGAATGACCGTTGAGGTAGGGTATCGGTTTAATTAAATTATCAACTATTGGATTCATCATTAACTTTTTCATTTGTCCTACCTCCTTTTCTAAATAGTACACCTAAGGTGCCTTGTTTGTTATTTCCTTATATAGAATAGCATCATGTTTAATCCTTGTCAATCTTTTTTTGTAAAATTTCTGCAAAAGGATTGTTAAATGGTTCTTGCTTTTGTTCATTTTTCTTGATAAAGCGTTGTACTTCCTGCTTTGACATGGCTTTACTGTTTTTTTCTTTACGTTGATTAAAAGCCGCTAATTTTTCCTTATATCCACAACGACAAACAAAGGTCTCATTTCCTTTTTCCCCAACAAGGTCCATTTTTTTACGACACTGCGGACATCTTGCATTGGTCGTTTTGGCCAGATTTTTCTTGTAGCCGCAATCCCGATCCGGACAGACTAATTTTTTTCCATATTTATTTTTAATGACAAGTAACTTTTTCCCACAGTTTGGACACGTCTCTGTTGACACATTTTCGTGCTTGAATTTTTTGTCACTGTTTTTGATTTCACGAATGATTCCTTTCGTGAATGTATTGATGCCGTCAAGAAAGGTCTTTGCTTCTAGTTGTCCTTTTGCTATTTTTTCCAAATCACCTTCCCATTTTCCTGTTAAATCCTTGGACCGCATATCGTCCGGTACTAAATCCAATAGTTGCCGTCCCGTCTTTGTCGTTCGCAAAAACTTGCCTTGATGGTCTACATAAAAATTACTGATGATTTTTTCAATAATATCACTTCGTGTAGCTACTGTACCAAGACCTGCACTTTCCATCTCATGCAGCAAGTCTCCTTCTGTTAAAAATGACGGAGCCTGTGTTTTCCCTTCACTGAGTTCAATACCATACTCGCTTATAGTCTGTCCTTCTTTTCGTTCAATCATTTGACTATTTTTTTGTAAGGATACATTCTGTAGTTTTTTCCAACCAAGTTCTAAATCCGTCTGTGTTTTACCCACAAAAAGGTCCTCACCGATTTTTAATGTGAGTTCAACTTCCATATATTCGTAAGGAGGCATCAAAACAGCTAGAAACTTTTCAGCAACGAGATTATATATCTTTGTCTCATGGTTATTAAAGGCCGTGTAATTGGGACGTTCTTCTGTCGGAATAATGGCATGGTGGTCGCCAACTTTTTGATTATCGACAAAGGAGGACTTCCCTTGAATAGATCCTCGCATGATTTCTTTGCAAGCCTCTTTATAACTTGTGTGTCTTAATGCTGCAACCCGTTCTTCTAAGGTCCCTACGATGTCTTTGGTTAAATACTTTGAGTCTGTTCGCGGATAGGTCAGGACTTTATGCTTTTCATAGAGACTTTGCATGGCGTTAAGTGTCTCTTTTGCGGACATATCATAGATGCGGTTTGCATCACGTTGGAGCAAGGTCAAGTCATATAGTCCGCTGGCATAGGATTTTTTATGTTTTTTATTTATACTGATGATCTTCGCATCATTTCCTTTGCAGCGTTTTTGTACTTCTTCCGCTTCACTGCGATTAAAGATTCGACTTTGTTTTGTCTTAGGATCAATCCGGCGACAATGAAGGCCATCGATCTCCACTTGAACTTCGTAAAAGCTACCGGGAACAAAAGCTTTAATTTGTTCCTCCCGCTGAAAAACCAAGTCCAATGCAGGCGTTTGAACCCGACCAAGGGATAAGCTGGCATTGTGCTTCATCGATAAGGCACGGGTTCCGTTAAGACCAACAATCCAATCGGCTTTTGCTCGAGTCTCAGCTGCTTGATATAGATTGTCATAGCGGTGACCGTCAACGAGATTTTTAAAACCATCTTTAATGGCTTTGTCTGTCACCGAAGAAATCCATAACCGCTTAATGGGCTTTTTAATATGGGCAAAATCAATCATCCAACGGGCCACAAGCTCACCTTCACGTCCTGCGTCGGTTGCAATAATAATCGTTTTTACATCACTGCGTTCCATTAATTTTTTTACTGTGTAATACTGTTTTTTTGTCTGGTTGATCACTTCTAACTTAAATGGATTGGGTATGACCGGTAAACGGTCCATGGTCCATTCTTCAAAGGGAATTCCGTATTTTTCCGGTGACGCCAGTGTTACCAAGTGGCCTAGTGCCCACGTTACAATGTAGCTATCATTTTCATAATATTTGCCGCCTTTACTATGGCAGCCCAAGACCCCGGCGATATTTCTACCTACCGAGGGTTTTTCTGCAAATACAAGTGCTTTACTCATTATTTCCATCCCAACTATGCATGTTTATGTGCATTTCTTTTGGCTAGTCGTTGTTCCTGTTTCCGGTTTCTATTTGACACGAATTTCATATGTCTATTATCAAATATTGTATACACAACCGGAATAAAAATCAAGGTTAATACGGAAGATAGTAATAAACCGAAGATAACAACCGTACCCATGGATGCTTGAAGTTCTGCACCTTCACCACTTCCTAATGATAATGGGACCAAGCCTAAAATTGTTGTTAAGGATGTCATCATAATCGGACGCAAACGGATGGGACCCGCATTAAGAATAGCTTCTTCACGACTTTCACCGTGACTACGGCGGGTATTAATATAGTCAATCAGCACGATGGCGTTATTAACCACAATACCGGATAACATAATCAAGCCGATAATCGACGTAATATTTAAGGTTCTGCCTGTAATAAACAGACCTAAGAGACCACCTGCAAATGCCAGGGGTGTTGACATCATAATGATAAAGGGCATGAGTAAGGATTCAAATTGAGCGGCAATAATCATATACACCAGAATTACAGCTAAGATTAAGGCAAGCCCTAAATCTCCAAACGCTTCAACCATTTCCTGGTTTTGACCACCAAATTCAACAAGGTATTCACTTGAAAGATTCAATGCATTCACACGCTCTTCTATATCTGCTGAAACCGAGGCTAAATCTCGACCATAAATATCTGCTGATATGGTAATATACCGAGCTTGATCGCTTCGGTTAATAGCAATCGCACTGACTTCTTCCGATATATCTGCAATCATTCCTAAGGGAACCGTTCCGCCCCTAGGTGAACTAATCTCAAGTTGCTTCAAGTTTTCAATACTTTCACCATAGCGATTATCACCTTCAATAACTACATCTAGCTCTTCACCTTCAAGTTTATATCGTGTTGCTACACGTCCATCGAGCATGGCTTTAACCGCATTCGACACTTGCGCCGTCGTCAGTCCAAATCGCGCTGCATCATTATCACGAAGTCGAATTGCAACCTGTGTAATCGGATCTTCCATGCTACTTGATGCATTTCTTGTTCCTTCGACGTCTTTAATTTCCTGAACAATTTGATCGCCGACATTTTTTAAGCCATCTAAATCGTCCCCTTTAACTTGTATAGAAACCGCACTACCTCCGGTCATCATTCCCATTGAGCTTTGTGCTTGTACCGTGATGATTGCTCCCGGAATATCTGCAACACGTTTTTCGACCTCATTTACAACGTCAAACACACTGACGGCACGGTCGGACAAGGGTACCAAAACACCATTAATTGTTCCTACATTATTATCCGAACCCAAGAAATTATTCCCGGACGTTGTTGAAAACACATATTCAAGGCTTTCAATATCCATGATTTTGTCAATCACTTCCATCATGACAGCATCTGTTTCTTCAACTTTAGCTCCGGCTTCAAGTTCAACCCCAATCGTAAAGGTTCCTTCATCCGACTCCGGAATAAACTCCATCCCAATAAATGTTATGGAAATAATACTAGTAATAAATGTAATAACAGCAATCATAACAACTGTTTTCTTATGTTTTAAAGACCATCCCAGTAAAGAACGATACTTTTCTTCTAAACCTTTATAAACCTTATCGGATTGGTCTAAAATCGCTCCAATAATAGGAAATCGCGTTTCATGATGTTTTCCCTCGAATTCATCAATGACTAAAAGTTTGGAAGCCAACATCGGAATGAGGGTCAATGCAACAACAAGGGATGAGACCAGTGAAAAAGTCACCGTCAATGCAAATTCCCGGAACATAATTGAAGTGATTCCTTCAACGAAAACCATAGGTAAAAATACCGCAATTGTTGTTAATGTCGATGCCGTTACAGCCATAGCTACTTCTGCTGCACCTTTTATGGCCGCTTCTTTTTTCTCAAAGCCATCTTGAACAAATCGATAGATGTTCTCAAGAACAACAACGGAGTTATCCACAAGCATACCAATTCCCAGTGCTAGACCCCCCAGTGTCATAATATTTAAGGTGATTCCCGCAAAATAAAGCAAAATTCCTGTTGCAATAACAGATATTGGCATGGATAAACCAATAATTAAGGTACTTCGGATACTTCGCAAGAAAATCAACAAAATAATAATGGCTAAAATACCACCAATAATTGCATTTTGCCCAACCTGACTAATGGTATCTTTAATATACTCTGACTGGTCCAGAATAACTTTTAATTCATACGGACTTGAGTTATCCAACTTCTGAATTTCTTCAAGAACATCATTTGCAACCGCAACCGTATTAACACCTGACTGCTTTTGCACAGCCACACTTACAGCTTCTTCACCATTCACTTTCGTAATAGATGACATCTCTTCTTGGGCCATATTCACATTGGCAACATCCGAGAGTCGAACAATACCCCCTGTAGCTGTTGTCAGTGGTATATTTTGAATTTCCTGAACACTTTCAAATTCTCCGACAGTTCTTATTAAAAAGCTTTTATCGCCTTTACTCACAGTCCCTGCAGGCAAATTAATATTTTCTGCCGCCAATATATTGGCGAGGGTATCGATGGTAAGACCATAGGCATTCATTTTTTGGGTATCGACTTTAACGGACACATACTCACTAAATCCACCGGACACACTTACAGAAGCAACACCTTGCACACGTTCAATTGCCGGTTTAACCACATCGTCTGCATAGTTTTGTAGTGTTGCTACATCTGCGCCTGACACCGACATTTGTATAACCGCTTGTGAGTTCACATCAATCTGCATAACCATTGGATCCGAAGCTCCATCCGGCAACATGCCTTTAACCAAATCCACTTTTTCACGGATATCAAGTGCTGCAAAATCCATATCTGTACCATACTTAAACTGAATAATAACAATCGAGGAACCTTCCATGGTCATCGACTGAATCGTATCGATATTTGATACCGTTCCAACCGCTTCTTCAATTGGACGTGTTACCAAGGTTTCGATTTCCTCCGGTCCTACGTTTGAATAAGATGTACTTACAATCGCTACCGGTATTTCAATATTCGGAAAGAGGTCAATCGGCAATCGTGTCGCTGAAACCAGCCCGAACAAAACAATGATAAGAATAAACATGACCGTCGTTACCGGTCGTTTTACGGATAAAGATGAAACATTCATTATTCATTCCCCCTTATCACGTTGAGCTCTGTCTCTTCATTAATCAGTCCTGCTCCTTTTGTGATGACCACATCTCCTTCTGATAAGCCTTTAATAATCTCAACCTTATATCCTGTATCCATTCCAATCTCAACATCAACAGGCTCTGCTTTATTTTCACTCACAACTCGATAAACGATATAGCCACCATTGTGGGGCAATACTGCCTCTGATGGTATCGTTACAGCTGAAATGCTCTGTTCATTAATCACTTGAATGGTCGCAAACATTCCCGGTCGAATACGCGCATCTGCATTATCGATGATGACCTCAATGGGATATAATCGTGTAGCACTATCGGCTGATAATGATGCCGTTGTCACCTCACCTATAAAGGGCTCTTCAAAAGAGCCAATCATCACTTGAAGTTGATCGCCCTTATTAATTTTACGAATTGTCTCCGGTGTCACTGAAGCTGTCACCTTTATTTGTCCAAGATCTTCAATAACAATTGCCGCTTGTTGATTGGATGCCATGGCATTTTCGGTTAAATTTAATGCTGTCACATATCCGGAGATTGGTGCGGTCACTTCAAGGTCATTTAATGTTTCTAGGGCTATCTCATAACCTTCTCTCGCCATATCAATTCCGACAGAAGCTTGTGCATAAGAGGCACTCGCTTGATTAGCGCCTAGTCGAGCCTGATTTAATGCTTGTTCCGCTTGCTCTAATTGCTTTTTTAAAATGGTTAGTGACTCCGGAGAGGCTTGCAATCGTATTTGTTCATATTCAACTTCTGAAATAATACCTTGATCATATAATTCTTTATTTTTTTCTAAATTATCCACAGAAAACTCATAGTTTTCCAGGCTCATCTCATAGTTACTTTTGGCAAGTTCATATGCAAGTTCCGCGGATTTAATACTTCCCTGCGCACTACTAATACCTACACCTGCCTGATTGGCTGATGCTTGTGCTTGATTGACAGATAACTGTGCTTGCGTTACTTGATTCTCAATATCACTTGGATCAAGACTAAACAAGACTTGACCTTCTTCAACGTAATCTCCCACCGCAATGTGAATATTATCTACATCCGCCGGTACCGGAGCCATTACAGGTACACTCGATTTTGCATAAGTACTGCCAATAAGCTCTATATAGGTTTCAACCGTTTCAATCCTTGCTGCCTCACCTTCAACAGTCACTGTTTTTACTAATGCTTCATCGCTATTTTCTTCATTCTTTGGTATGATTCTGGGAATCACTATGGCACTAATTATGCCCAATACAATCAATATAGTTATTAATTTCTTCATCGTTAATCCTCCTAAATGTTTCATTATTATCTCGCATATCACGTAGTGTACGTATAATACTTTTAATATTTAATTCTAATAGCTGCAACATATTTTTCATAAATGTATAATCATCTCCGGATTCTTCTAGAATGACGAGTATACTCTCCACTAAAGCTGCTGATGTTGCCTTCAAATAAATTTTCTGGTCAATAAGATCACCTAAATCTCCAAATTCTTTCTCGAGTAAAATCTCCCCTTGTTTATATAGGTGGTCAATAAAATCATCTTTTACATTCTCATACCCTGTCCCTTGACTCCGTAAAAAAAGCAAAAACAATTCTTCTCGATAAATCACATGTGCATTGATTAAAGTGTCCATGATCTCTTTATTCAATAAAACATTAATATCTAAAAAGGGGAAATCAAAGTCTTTCATGGGTTTCTTTTTCTTTTCAAACAATTCTACCACCGGTCGAACCAATTCATTAAACAAACTCTCTTTATTTGGATAATAACGATATAGATTCCCCGTTGATAGTTTTGCTTCACGACTAATCTCGCGCATCGACGTTTTCATATATCCCGATACCAAAAAGCACTTCATAGCTGCTTGTTTAATGCTATCTCGAACTTCATCTTTCAAGACTTGCATACAATAGTAAACCTCCGTTCATTATTCATCGTTACTTTAGTTTACCACCGCAACTAGATGAATTCAATTAAAACTTTATTAAATATTGGTTAAGATGTCAAAATCATATAAATTAAAAAAAAGCGGCTTAGCCACTTTCATTTAAACCTTCTTATTTGAAATTTTCCACTGATTTTCATCTTCATCTAACTGTAATGATAGTGCATTTACCGAATGATATATTTCCAACATCGCTACACTCAGTGATGCTGAAATAAAAATCAAACTTGATGCAAACATATATGTTGCAATCATTTCAATGTTTAAGAGACTAAGAAATATGCTGATAACATTAATTAGAAAACCAAAAATAGCTAAAATTTGCATATTGCGAATATAAGTTAGGCGTTTATGCATAACGCTGATTTGTCGGTAAATCACTTGACTCGATTCACTTAAATATTCTTCATGCAATGATCTCACTCGCTTAGATATAGCTATAAATCGGTTGGTATAAGCTAACATAAGTACAGATAAAGCCGGAAAAACAATTGCCGGTGTTGATATATCAATAGGTTCCATATGCCTACCTCCTTCATCTTTCCTACTTATTATATGTTTATTCCTTATAAAAAACAAGCCTTCCTTCTATTGACGAACTTTATAATACAAATTATAATGAAGCAAAGTAACTTTAGTGCAAAAATACTAAATCTCTCACATACAGAAAAAGGTGAATAAGATGATTGATAAAAAAGCTATTGAGGAGCATGTTCGCGGTATTTTGATTGCTCTCGGTGATAATCCGGACCGAGAAGGATTGATTGATACTCCAAAACGTGTTGCAAATATGTATGCCGAAGTTTTTGACGGCATGAATTATACAAATGACGACATTGTAACTCTTCTTAATAAAACATTTGATGAAGATCTTGATTTTGAAGCCATGAGTAAAGATATGGTCGTTATGAAAGATATTGAACTCTTTTCCCATTGCGAACATCATCTAGCGCTTATGTACAACATGAAAGCAACCGTTGCCTATATGCCAAAAGATAAAGTCATCGGATTAAGCAAAATCGCTCGCATTGTGGATATTGTTAGCCGGCGACTTCAGCTTCAGGAACGAATCGGTACCGATATTGCACAAATCATGCAAAAAATCACTGCTTCACCCGATGTTGCCGTTATTATCAAAGGTGAGCATAGTTGTATGACCGCAAGAGGCATCAAAAAAGCCAGCGCCAAAACAATTACAACCACTTTTAAGGGGCGTTTTAACACCGATGAATCTCTGTATTTAAAGCTCATGTCGATTTATCAAAGCTAATTATAGTTTAGGAGTGTCTTATGTTTTTAATGATTGATAATTATGACTCATTTGTTTACAATCTTGTCCGGTATATGGAAGAACTCAACGAAACCATTCAAGTCTATCGTAATGACGAAATTACGATAGACTTTATTTATCAACTTCAACCCATCGGAATAATTTTATCTCCCGGTCCCATGGACCCAACCCAAACAGGCATCTCTCATGCTATCATTCGAGAATTCGCTGATAAAATTCCAATTTTGGGCGTTTGTCTCGGACATCAAACCATAGCCCATGCATATGGCGCCTCCATTATAAAGGGTCAGCGTCCTATGCATGGTCAAGTCACCTCAATCAGTCACACTAATCGAGGTGTTTTTCAAAATCTTCCGCCTAAATATAAGGTTACAAGGTATCATTCCCTCATTATTGACCCGGTCACATTACCTTCCGAATTCATCATAACCGCTCAGAGTGAAGATCATGTCATAATGGGTATTCGGCACATAAAGCATCTGGTTGAAGGCGTCCAGTTTCATCCGGAGGCTGTTCTTACAGAACACGGACATCCATTATTAACCAATTATATCACTTGGTGCAAGGAGGTGGCGGGCTTATGACAAGCGTTTTTCTACGTTCTTTTCAAACAGAACTTGATCCATATATACTCTATAGCCAGATGAATCTACCAGACGACTCCATTTTTCTTGATAGTTCAAAAAAAGATTTTCTCTACAGTCATTATTCAATAATCGGTCTTAATCCTTTTTTGACAATTAAAGTCGAAAATGGCCAACTCTATGAGAAGATATATCCGAACACAGCTTTTTCCCTCCTAGCAAAAAAGAATGTGTTTGCATATCTAAACCGTCTTATTGCTGAACACCACATCGACAACACTACTTCTTATCCCTTTATTGGTGGCGGAATCGGCTACTTTAGTTATGAACTGGGAAAAGCCCAGCAGCATATTGCTTCTAGCACACAAGATCTCTTTACCCTTCCGGAATGCTATTTTGTCTTCTATGATAACGTTATTATTCTTGATATAAAAAAACAGGAGGGTTTAATTACCGGTTTAGGAAAAATCAAGCCGGGTGATTTGTCTACGCATGAAATTCAGGCACGCATCAACTCCATGGCATGGAAACCTTCTTCAGAATCATCTCCAGAATCCACTATAGCATCCCCCGTCTTTTCCTCAACCTTTACACGCCAAGCTTATATGAAAGCGATTGATCAAATGCGGGATTATATGGAAGATGGCCATATTTATGTTGCGAATATGACCCACACCTTTCACGGTCCATGTCATCAAGCAGCCTCTACCGTCTACGAAAAGCTAAGAAGAATTAACCCTGCTCCTTTTTCGGCTTACTTGCCTTTAGATGGATTTCAGCTGTGCTGTTCTTCTCCTGAGCGGTTTATTCAAATCCATAACAAACAGGTTCAAACCCGTCCCATTAAAGGGACCGTCCCACGAGGTGAAACCCATGCCTTAGATCAAAAAAATCGGAGACAGCTTGAACAAAGCACCAAGGACAGAGCCGAACTTTTGATGATTGTTGATCTTGAGAGAAACGACTTAAGCCGGGTATGTCAACCCCATAGCGTTCAGGTACCTGAGCTTTTCAAGATTGAGAGTTTTTCCAGTGTTTACCATCTAGTCAGCACCGTTACCGGCTTGCTTAAAGACGGAAAAACAGCTGTCGATTGTTTAGAAGCCACTTTTCCCGGTGGTTCCATCACCGGGGCTCCAAAAATTCGAGCCATGGAAATCATTGAAGAACTTGAAACGACCTCCAGACAGATCTACACCGGTTCTGTCGGATATTTTGGTTTTGATGGAAGTGCTGATTTTAACATTGTCATTCGAAGTATTTTAATGAAAAATGACCACGCATATATCGGCGTCGGTGGCGGCATTACTTATGAATCTAATCCTGCAGCTGAATTTCAAGAAACGCTTGATAAAGCCAAAAATCTTTTTTCCGCCTTAAATGCAACTGTAAATATCGACGAATTTTAAAAAGAATGATATGATATGATTAATGGAGGTCAATTATGCATATACCCACACTTGATGATGTGATTTTTATAGATATCCCCAATACGAATGCCCTTATATACTACGATGAAGGATATAGCTTCGGCATCAGTTTTTTTGAAACCATCTTAGTGACAGATCATGGGATTTTTTTAGACAAACATGTTCAACGTATTAATCGCAGTTTAGAGCTGTTTAATATTTCTCAGCGAATTTCCGTGGAATTAATCGAAAATATTATTCGTCACTATAAACTATCAACAACAGCATTGAAACTACAGGTATCCGAAAAAAACATCATTGCCTCTGTACGTGAGTTGACATATACGCCCGATTATTATCAAAGAGGTGCTCATGTGACCTTGTCAAAATTTGTTCGCTCCCGTCATAGTCCACTCATTCATCATAAATCCGCCAACTATGGAGATCTTATATTTGCATTGCGTCAAGCCAAACATGACGGATTTGACGATTGCCTTTTACTCAATGAACAGGGGAATCTAACTGAAAGTTGTATCGCAAATCTTTTTATTCTAAAAGATGATGCAATCATCACTCCACCTCTAAGCGACGGTTTGTTACCGGGCATTATACGCGATTACCTTATCCATTACTACACGATTATCGAACAGTCAATCACTCTGAATGATTTAATGCAATGCGACGGAGCTTTTCTTACCAATAGTTTAATGGGCATTGTTCATGTTCATAAAGTGAACAACGCCACCCTTCCACTGCATCCTATGATAAAAAAAATGGCTCATCATTACTTCCAAATGGTTCAAAAGGAGTTATAATATATGAACACTCAAATTGATAACATTATAAATCATCCGAAATATAAAACGTACTATACAAAAATACAGGAACATGAAAAAGAGCGCTCATCATGTAAACACGATATGTTTCATTTTCTTGATGTCGCACGTATTGCATATATCCTTAATTTTGAAAATGATTTATCCATTCCTAAAAAGCTTATTTATGCCACAGCACTACTACATGACATTGGACGTTTTGAACAATATGAGCGCGGGATTGATCATGAAATTTCTAGCGCATCTTTGTGTTTGGAAATTCTTCAAGACGCTAATTTTACTGAAGACGAAATTCATCAGATACAAACGGCCATTATCAATCATCGAAACATGGATATAAAAGACGACAAGAACCTTAGCGGAATAATCTATCGAGCAGATAAAGCTTCTAGGCCTTGCCATTCTTGCTTAGTTCAAGATGTATGTAACTGGCCTATTGAAAAGCAAAACCTTATGATTAACTATTAACACAGATACGAGAGGAGTAAAGCTATGCAAATTGGAAACACATTGTTTAATTTTAAGCATCATGGCTATATTATGGGTATTCTTAATGCAACACCGGACTCTTTTTCAGATGGTGGCCTGCATAATACAACCGACGCTGCAGTAAAACGAACCCTTGAGATGATTGAAGAGGGCGCATCCATTATTGATATAGGTGGAGAATCAACGCGTCCCGGTCATGAATCTGTAAGCACAGAAGAAGAAATAGAACGTATTGTGCCTATTATTGAGGCCATTCGAAAAGAAACATCAACTCCTATTTCTGTTGATACAAGTAAAAGCCAAGTTGCTCATGCAGCTCTACACGCCGGAGCATCTATGGTCAATGATGTATGGGGCCTAAAAAAAGACCCTGAACTTGCACGGATTATCGCAAAATACCAAGTGCCTTGTTGCATTATGCACAATCGTGAAGATACACATTATAATTCGCTCATCCAAGATGTTATTGACGACTTACAAACAAGCATCGATATAGCCCTCAACGCCGGCATACTTCACTCTCAGATCATTATTGATCCGGGTATTGGATTTGCTAAAACACTAAATGATAATCTCTACATAATGAATCACTTAGATGAACTTCAGGTCTTTAAGTTACCTATTCTTCTAGGTACATCACGAAAGTCCATGATTGGTTTAGCGCTGTCTCAGCCTGTCGACAAACGTGTTGAAGGCACCATCGCAACGACAACGTTTGGATATGTGCAAGGATGTCGACTATTCCGCGTTCACGACATAAAGGAAAACTATCTTGCACTAAAAATGATTGAAGCAATTAAAAATGGAGGTTAATATGGACCAACTAATTATAAAAGATCTAGAACTTTTTGCATATCACGGTGTGAATCAAGAAGAAAAAAATATGGGACAAAAGTTTATTCTTGAAGCTATTATTGATCTCGACCTCTCCTCTGCCGGAGAAAATGACCAGATCGATTCAGCACTCAACTATGCAAAACTCTGTCATGAACTTCAACACATTTTTACTGCTTATAAACATGATCTGATTGAACGTGCAGCAACGGTATTATGCGACTACATTCTCACCCACTATGCACAAGTCAAAAAAGTCGATGTCACTCTAAAAAAACCTTGGGCACCGATTCATCTTCCTCTTGATTATCCTGCTGTTCGTCTGGTGCGCGCTTGGCACAAAGCCTATATCGCTCTAGGCTCAAACATGGGCGACAAAAAGCAGAACATAAAACAAGCCCTTGACTATATAAGTAAGGCTCCTCATACACAGCTTGTAAGGTCTTCATCCTTGATCGTAACTGCACCTGTCGGTTATACCGATCAAGATGACTTTTTAAACGGTGTCTGCGAAATAAAAACCACGCTTTCTCCAACAAAACTTATGGATTTTCTCCTCAACATTGAAAATACACTCGGTCGAATTCGAACACTTCATTGGGGACCACGAACCATTGACCTTGACGTCCTTTATTATGATGATTGCATCACTGACGATCCCCATATCACACTTCCCCACCCAAGAATGGCCGAACGGCAATTTGTCCTGGGACCATTAAATGAAATCGCACCTTACGCGATTCATCCTTTGTTAAAAAAACGTACCTTTGAATTAATAAAAGATACCGATATAGTTTAACTATCGGTATCTTTTGTTTTAAACTCCTGTTTAAACTTCGATTTATAAATGAGTTTTATTTATTGAATTTTATTCAACATCATACGCCGGCAAGCGATTAAGAATATTTTTACGTTGCTCTGCAATTAATCCCGATCCATGTCCCATTGGACATACAAGGCACCAACTTCTTGGCTTGAAAAATATGCCCATTAAAATTCCGACAACAAAGGATATGCCCATAAATCTTAAGAATGCAAAAGCCATCTTTTCAAACACAAAACCTGTGTGATACAGGGAAATGCTAAATACGGTTAACATCACTATCAATAAGATGTGCTTTGCTTTTTTCGTGCGCATATATGCCGGGAGTTGTCTATTCATCGATATTTTTTCTAAGAACCTTCCTAGAAACGATCCTCTTGGACAATACTTGGAACAATGAATCTTTCCTTCCCCTCTAAGAGCATGCACTATTGGCGCTCCCATACAGACCACACCTAAAATACCAAAGCGCGTATCCAAAATACCTAAAACAAAAAAAGTAATAATTAATATCCATGTCCAATGCTGTTGCGATTTTTTTCGAGTTGAACTCTGATTCATATCTGCCTCCTGTTGCTATATGTTTATTGTATACACTATCTATATCCAGTTAACATAATATATCAATATTCAGATTTTGTCAATAAAAAAACTAACATTTTTAAATAAACCAACCTTTTATTGTGAATTTTTGACACTGTATTTAGATGTTCTTCATTAAAAACAAAAAAATAGTAACTTGAGGATTCGACTGTTTGAGTGAAACGAGTTTCGAATCCGGTTACTATTTTTGAATATTTTTGATGTTAGATCATCTTAATATTGTGTATTGAATAAACAATAAAAGATTGGTTTAACCTCTTACTTCAATGTTACTTTTTCCCACACATCTTCATTCACAACAGTTTCATAGTTCGTCATCACTTCTTCATACAGTGTTGTAAAGGCTTCTGAACGCTGTTGATATTTATAGTTTTCACGAATAGAATCTAATGTCGCTTCTACTTGTTCAACTTGATCTTGTGTTGAAGGAAGTTTTTCTTCTAATTTGATGATATGGTAGCCATAAGATGTTGCTACAAGATCACTAATCTGTCCTTCTTCAAGACCAAATGCAGTTTCTTCAAATTCAGGCACCATTTGACCACGTCCAAATGTATATTCACCACCAGTTTCTACCGAACCCGGATCTTCTGTATTTTCAGTAGCTAAGGTTGCAAAGTCTTCACCTGCTTTTGCACGTTCTAATAAATTTTCAGCTTTTTCTTTTGCTGCTGCAATCTCATCCGCCTCAAGTGGTTGATTTGTTGTTTGGTCTACTGTAGAGATTAAAATATGTCGCGCACGTACTTGATCACTATAATTTTCCACACCAATATTTGTGATATCTGTGTATGTTGGATCCGCTTCAACGGCTACTTGAAGTGCTTCTTCGTCAATCTCAACATCTTTTGTCATTTCTTCAAATACAAGTTCGCTTAAGCCCGTTTGAATCATAATCTTTTCAATGTTTTCAAGACTAAATCCATACTGAGCTACAATAGTAGGATCAAAGGATTCATAAATACTTACCGCTTGTGCAAGATACTCTTCTTTGCTTTCCTCTGTTAGTTCCAATCCATATTCATTGGCTAAGTCTACCATAACAACACCTTGGACCGATACGCCCTTAATCGTATCTTTAATACCGTCCTCTAATGTCAAGCCTTCGCCCATTTCCATGTCCCAATCTGATATTCCATATGAACCTTCGTACATACTTTTATAATAATAAGTCCAAAAATTAATTTCACTTAACATAATCTCTTGATCATTAACTGTGAAAACTACCTCATCATTAAAATCAGTTACTGTAACATCTTCTCCACCGTTATTGCTTGTTACTTCATCTTCTGTTGCTTTGTTTTCAGCGTCCTCTGAATTACACCCAGCAAATAGGCTAATTGTCAGAACGAGCACCAAAAGTATTCCTAGTGTCTTCTTCATAAATTCACTCCTTCAATAAAATTGGTTTCACCACGTTAGTTTCCGTGATGAAACCTACAACTATTACAGTGTAATCTATTTTCGTGACAAAATCAATGAAAATTTGTGAACAAATTATGAACCCATTGATCTTATTGTGCTACTTCGTGATATTCTAATAATATCCTTGATAAAAGAATGGCGCATTCCTCACGTGTTGCTAATCGATTGGCTTGATATGGATAATAATAGATATCTGTTGATTGAATCACATTTTGACGGACCAATTGATTAAAATATTCAAAACTCCAATGCCCATTTGATCCATATGGGTAGTTACCACCATCACTGTATAAGGTAAATGTTCGACTTAAAATTGTCACTAATTCTCCTATAGTTATGGTACCGTTAGGATCAAAGCGGTCTTGCCCTTTTCCTTGAACAATTCCTTTCGCTGCTAAGGTGTGAATATATTCTTGCGCCCAATGGGTTGTCGGCACATCTAAAAATCCAGCCGACAACTCAGTCGTCATTCCGGTCGCCATATATAGCATTTTACTGAATTCTGCACGGGAAACTGATTGACTCGGTTTAATTGTACCATCGGCATATCCATTGAGAACACCCAAATCATACAACATCTGAATAGCTTTACTTGCCTCGGCCTCATCTGGCATATCGCTAAACACCGGTGTATCTAAATCCGCTGTTGCCTCTAATAAAATAATATTAAAAGGGGTTTTGATATTATTCACGTCAATACGCCGTTCACTAAGACCTAGATGAGCATCAAGACCTGATGTATAACGTATAATGACGTCCCCCTCCGTATTTTGGCTCCAACTATGAATCATAATAGGTGTTGTCACCGATTCATGGTTCCACTTAAGAGTCACTATCCCCGCCTCTTCTGACACCCAATCTACTCGATAGATGACATGTGCCTGGTTAGCAGTGACGCTCATGGAACTGATAAGCATAAACAATAAGCTTATCAAGCCAGTTTTTATTGGTTGTTTTATCGTTGATTTCATTATCTTACCACTCCTTAAAGCTCTTCAGCTTTTGCCCAAAGTGCAAAAAGCTCACCATAAGTAATATTTGCCTTTGGACGTAAATTTGAGACATCTGCAATAAGATTCTCTGTCACTGCTTTTGCAATAGCCGGTCGATACTCCGGATTAATAGAAGCATTTCCGTTAACGATTGCAAGATCTTGTGCACTTGCCCTAAACCCATATCCTTCACGTACATCAATAGCTTCTAAAATCATAGCTATTGCTTCTTCTCGTGTAACTGATTGTCTATCTTTTGTCCTATTCTTTTTAACACCCGAATAGTATAAACTATTCATTTGATTTGTAGTAATAAATGCATCTACGTTAATCGTATTTGCATTGCGAATCATACCATCAACAATATTGATCAATACATTTTCGCTAACAAATGCATTCGGATTATAGCCATTAAGTCCAAGCACCGTATACTTATTATCAATATCTTGTTTATAGGGATTTGACCAATGATTTAACTGTGTTGGCCGTATCTCAGAACTTCCATCTTGCATATATACACCATATGCACCTAAATTTCTTGTTGATATCGTATATAACCCATTTGCACGTTCATAATTTCCCGACATTAAGGTCCACCGATTTGCTTTGTCTAATGCATATGCTATGGGATTTTGAATATAACTTCCATACAATGACCATGTTCTAAATGCGTAGGTGATTGGTGCTTGTGTGTAATCAAGTAAGGTATTTACGCGATTATTACTCACACGTATAGCTACATTTTGAGGTGCCGATACGACCCGCAATGCCGTATTGGGCATCGTGTCATTATAAAAGGCATCTGCTGAATCAACTGTAATTTCAATCGTTGGTGCATCTTTATACTGACGTACTTGACGTTCAACTTCATTCATCCAAGCATCATGTGGAAATGATAAAACCACATCTCCGGCATCGACTTGGAAGAGAATCTGATACTCATCAAAAGCTTCTGCAATAGTGTAGGGAATTATGACCTTTCGGCTTTTAATCGCTCTAGATTCAAAACGTGATACATCCGCTGTATATATATATACATTATCTTGAATCAATCGACTTATCAGACGTTGGTCGACACGATTATCGCGATTATCATCCTCATCGACTTCGTCGCTTCGGAATCGATATATTAATTCTTGTGTATCTCGATTATATATCAACTCAAAATCTTCGCTTGGTAAAATCTCTAATGCCGGATCATAACTTCCGTCATATTCAGCACCAGATTGTAGCACGAGAATCTTTAATGTTGGGGAATATTCAAGAGACTCTTTAACAATCAATTGACCTTCTTCTTCTCCTGTAATTGTTACCACAGTTTTTAATCGGAAATAATAATAACGGTTACTGATCAGTTCATTAACTTTAATTAATGTTGTCTCCAAATCTTCAACATTTCCTGGGATATCCGGATTAGGGGCTCCTGTTTTGATATATTGAGCATCAGTAAAACTAGGATTTTGTGCCACTTCAATTTTATAGGCATACTCTCGCTGAACTTTATTATTATCCGGTGTATCTTCGTATTGCAACTCGCCTAAATCCTTAAGCCATTCAAGGGCTACATAGTCGCTACCTACGCCGGCGTCATAATTATATTCCTCCATGGTTTCATCAGAAGGAATACCTACACCACGTGGATAGCCGGGATTATCTATATCGAGGGTCTTCCCATAAACCGGATTGCTCCAATCGCTTGATAGTCCTGTCTCAGGGTTTGTCGCACGTATGTAAAAATAATAACCGGTATTGGGAAATAAATCATCCACCTCAAAGGCATGTTTTCCATTACTTAACCCATCCGGAATAAGCAAGTCAAAAGCTACTGAGTTTTCAAAAGCATCATCGCGACCATAACGAATCTCATATGTATATGCCCGATTATAAAACCAATATGCATCAATCGCTTGTTCTTGCGGATTGGTTGTTTCTAAAAAGGGTACTTTCGGCGTTGGAAGCACTTCATCATCTTCAGGATCTGTTACGACAACAATTGATGACGGATAGTGGGCTTTTAATACTTCATCAATACCCTCAATCTCTCGATAAGGTTGAATCAAGAACAGATAGCGCGAATTGGATTCAAGACCTTCTTCCGTATATTCAATGCGCCCATCCTCTATAATGACATCTTCACTGATTTCTTTCCATCCTGCATCTTCTGCGCCGAGTTGACGGACGTATTCTGCAAATGTGTCTACTTCTAAATCCCCTAAGGCTTCTAATACCTCACTATAGAGAACGTAACGGAAGTTAAAACCAAGATTTGAAATCTCTGAGTCTTCCCCTAAATCAATTGTTCTATGTTTTAAAGTTACTTCTTCACTTGTCTCCGGTTCTTGTAATGTTATTACCCGAATCGATGTTATACTATCATTGATAGCAATGGACTTTGTTATATCATCTTCTTTTATAAATATGATATCTCCATCGTCATCATCATAACTTGTTAAATAGCTTGATGCATCTTCGAAAGCACTATCACTTATAGTTATTGACGTCGTTGAGTCTTCTCGTAAATAGATTTTGTGGGTCCAACGGTCAAAGTAATTGATAGATCCATCTGAGTTCATCGGCATAACTTCATCCCACTGCATTTGTGATTCAACAGTTACTGACGTCTGGCTTGTATCAATAACTTTTAACGGTGGTGTTGACATTACCGGCGGTACATAAACAGCACCATTATTATCATAATATAGAGACACAATCGTTGGCTCACTTGTTAATGTCTCATCACCATATTCTTTTTTTGCCTGAACTTTTATATAATAAAGTTTATTTGGCTCTAATGATTTATATGTATTGCTTGTTATATCATAATATGTATCTAGCTCGGTGTGAAAACCACGAATACTATTGCGCATATCCTCTTCAGTTTCATTCCGTATTAGCACATCTCCATCAATCTCTGTATAATTCGCATCCGCAATAAGAGGCTCTGTATTTTCTAAGGCCTCCAACGAATTAGCCACCCATATGTCATAGGATACATTCAGATCTGTAATCAACGTATCTGCTTCTTCACCAATACCATAACGTCGAAAAGCACCCCAAACAAAGTTAATATAATCTTGTCCTTCTGTCTCTAAATAAAAACCTTTTTGACTTTCTTTAAACTTTTCCCAGTCCATAATATTTAAATATGGCGCATCCGGAAGAAGATAATTCGAGAGTTCACTTTGGTCCGTATATTCCGCAAATATCTCTTGCGTTATAATCTCTGGGACATGAGGCTTAGCAGGTACTACTTTTGACTCTGAAGGAAAAAAAACAACTTCATTTGAATCTGCATAGAGAAAATGAAGATTCCCCTCTGCATCTTCACGTTGATATGTGATTGCCAAGCGGTATTTTGTATTTTGCATAGGTTTATTTACGATATAATAGCCTTTTTCTCCGGCTTCTTTTCCAAAGATTGCAATAACAGCCTCTTCATCATCCACAATTTCCAATAGACGAATTTCGGATAAGGTATAATCCGCGAGTGCACCTTCCCCAATACCTGAACCCGTACTCTCCACATACCACTCTAGTCGAAGTGTTGTATCAAGCTCAATATACGACAAATCACTGATGGCTAGATAATACCAAACATTGGGATTGTTTTTATTATAATAGACACTCTTACCTTTATATGTATTTAGCTCCGGTTCAACTAAGAAAGAATATACCGTTCCTGATTTTGTCGATTCATTGAGTGTGTACCTTAACCAACGTCGTCCTTCTCTGTCTGTAAATCGTTCAACATTCTCATGACTTCGGGACAATGGTGGTAATGCTATAACACCGGCATCCTCATCAAATTGTGTCTTGTTTTCCTTGGCCACACCACTTGTATAGCGAATACGATATTGAATTTCATCCGCGACTTCATCTCCCGGCGCATTCATATCTTCCCAAACGACACTAATTGCTCCATCATTTTGCTCAAATTCTACCTTAGGCTCAGTCATGAGATAGAGACTTCGTTCTTCAAGATAAGGGGCTGCGATTTTACGCTTTTCTATTAAGTCTCCTTCATTATTAAATATATCATGATAATGATAAGGTGCAATCCGAACTTCATATAACGATCCCGTCGATAATTTTTTTTCGCCGGACCACGACATGCTTTCCCCATCGGAACTTACTGCTGTTGCAAGAATATTTAACGGATATTCATCGTTTACTCCTAGTGCTAAATTATTAAAATAAAAATTATAGGCATAAGGATTATGAATATCAGTCGGATCCGGCATTTGTGCCCACTGAGCTGGATTTGTCCAATTAAATGTCATATTGAGTTCATAATAGTTTTCTGCCAAATTTAACAGTGTTGAATTGAGCTTAATTTCATCAAATGTCTCAATCGTTTCTTGAATATTTGCATGAATTGGTGATAACCCACTAACGATGATTATTAAGGCTATTATATAGCTAAGACTTCGTTTTCGCATCATCTTATCCCTTCTTTTATCGGTCAATATTTTTAAGCAGTGTCATCAGTCGTTCAACTGTTACTCTTTGTTTCGGATTAATCAAGCCATACGGTAAATCAATAAATTGAGCATTGGTTCCTTTAAGAATAGTATCCTTATATGTTCCATTCACATTATTTATATCTTCAATTATTTGATAATCTCTTATGCGCACTGTATTAAGGTCGATCCGATTTTTCTTCGCATAAACTTGTATATATAGATAATATGCATCTTCATTTAGAATATCATTATATGCATTTAACCTCGGCACATCAACCCCTTGATTCTTAAGATAATTTGCATGATCCTCACCTTTTACTGCGCCAAGAATTCGCGCCATCATTTGAATAAATTGTTGATTTGTTATCGCTGACTGAGGATTTCTCAATGCTGTTTCACCAAGGACTTCAAGTAAATTATACTGATTTAGTGTGCTTAATGCTTCAGATTCATAGTTTTCGCTTATGCTTTCATCCATATAATAATTGCCTAAAATTAGTGGTAATAGTTGAGTGCTTTGCAATTGATACTTACCACCCACATACGCTGCAACCTGCTCTGTCCACCGTCCATTTTGTTCTTGAAAAACTTTGTGGTTTTGTACATTTTTCGATCGAATCGGTGACAATTCATAAATCATTGGTTTTGCAACGCTTTCAATGAGATACGATGTTCCTGTTACCACATCATCAAAAATGTCTTGTCCCTCATCATAAAATTCGTCTTCAACTTCTTTTATTAATGTCTGAACGAGATTAACTAATCGGGCGTCATTAATGCCTTGTTCAAGCTCATCCGTTAATTCTTTAATCAATTTCGGTTCTTTAGAACGAATGATGTAATCGAGCTCATTTAGAAACATCAAATCCACTTCTTCTTCAAGAACTTCACTACCTAAAATGTTCATTGTAACTTCAATTTGTGGACTTGTTGCATCATAAGACAAGACTTTTTCAACATCATCATCGACTTCTATCATTATTTCTACAAAATAATCTCTATTCTTTGCATTATAACGATTAATCTCTCCTTGAATTTTTCTAATTGCTGATGTGAAATCGAGGCCGATACTCTCCGGGCGCATCGATACCTTTTGTCCTCTTTGTTGGAAAACAAGCATCACCTTTCCATCATTAAGTTTCTGCACGAATTCTGCCGGAAAATAATACTTTGTTTGTTTGCGTTCTCCGACCACAAGTTCAATGCTTCGATTTCTGTTGGTTTCGATTAAGCCAATCCCATAGGCGTCACGGTATTTATACGTCACTCGATTACGCGCTTTTTCTAATTGAAAATACGGTTTTTGTTTCAGTTTTTCGGCTTGATCTCTGTAATAGTCTAGATACTCCTGATATTTTAAGTCTTCTTCATAGTCGTCTTGATTAAAATCCGTACGTGTCGTAATTGTCTCAGAAAATGCTGATTCAGGATATGCCGGATTGCCGTCTAAATCCACTTCATCAGTTTGAGTATTATCAATAAGTCGAACTTTAATACTGTAATATGTTCCTGATTTTAGACCGGTAATACGATAATATAACCTTCTCGTATTGGTTAATTCTTCCGTCTGAATCAATTGATATCTGTAGTCACCACTATTATCTTGGCCTGTTCCTGACCTCGCAATAACATATGCTTCATCTTGCTCACTTCTAATGTGAATTTCATCCAAGTAATCCGAACCTAAAGGAAGATCAAAACGTATCACCGTTTCATAATACGGATCATCAATTTCATCATAAACAAAAGTTAAATTTGTTGCTGTTTGAATGCGTCCTGTCGTAATTGTATCCACACGCCATGAAGATTTCATTGTTTCATTATATGCGTTAATACTTCGTATATAGTAATAATACACTTGGTTCGGGCGATTTTCATTATCCTCTAAGATAATCAAATCATCACTATTCGGATCAACTCGACACAATCCGGTTTCTCCGTCATATAATGGTTCTCCTGTTTCTGAGTATCCTGTCAACATCGTATAACGATAGTTTTCACCATCTTTCACAACATGCCACCCTTGAACCACACCACGCTCGATTAATGCTTCAAGAATATCAATATTTTCTTGGAGCTGATCCGAATTCCCCAACATATCTGTATATACATCCATTAAAGGAACTTCTGTCGCTGCTTCTACATTCGGAAATCCTTCTTCTTCAAAGGATACAATCTCAAACTCAAACGAATCCCCATCAGCATCCAGTCCATCAGGTAGATTCCACGTAATTTCCGTCTCTAGACGAACGTCATCTTCAGGTTTAAAACGCACATCAAAATTATTAGGTGATAAAGGATCCAAATCACCTTCATCCGGTTGTACCGGCAACGTCGGCGTCGTCATACTAATAACTTCAGATGGCTCACTATAATACTCTGCCGTTTCTGTTGCTGATTCTACTACTTCAAGCGTTGTAATGACTCGACTATAATAAACTTTATTTTCTTCTAATCCTAATAAGCCGATACTATTTGTCGGAACCTCAAATACAAGAACCTCTACAGGATCCCTTGTTTGGAGCCTTCTTAATTGATCTGCTGTTATATTTGCTGTCGCTGACCCTAATGTAATCTCAGTCGAATAATCATTTGGATTATAAAATCCGTCATATAATAAAGCTTCTCGTGATTCTGACAGCAATATTTTATAGCGAATATTCGTATCCTCCGTAATATTAATTGCGTCTTGGCTATCCTCACGTTTAGGATCCAAAAACTGGCGTACAAAATCATGTAATTTAGGATTTTGTTTTGTGATTACCTGCCATTCAAGATATGCGCCAACCTTTTCTCCTTCAATTAAAGGCTCATTTATTGAAAGCTCAATCTCCGGTAATTCACGAACAGTTTCACTGAGTGTAATACTCTTTGGTATCGAATAGTCCGTCGCAATATAGGAAGAATTCCCTAAGCCATCTAACACTTCCGCAATAGCACGCATACGAAGATAATAGACTTCTTGTTTATTTATTTCTAAATCGATTGTACTCCCCGTATTAAAATCAAAATTATATACATACTTTCCTTCAATTTCATCATATGTATACTCTGTTTCCACTGTTTGTGCCCACTGTCCTGCATCCATAAGCATAACACCGTCTTGGCCTGTTATTTCTTCAAAAGACTCATAACGACCTACAAGCTCCAAATCATCTGAATTATGGGTTGCCATGTCACCACTGACTATACGCCACAATTCATATTCTGCATCAGCATTTTGTGTGATTTTATATATTGCAAAAACATCATAGCCTGTCTTATTTGCTGCTGTATTATCTAGAGCCGACTGTTTCCCTATAAGCACTTCATAATATATGGCATCATAAATCCAACGATCACGATCAGTTCCAACCCATTGCAAGTCAAATTTGATTAACTCTTCAAACACCGCAATATCTCCTCCACGAGGCGCAATCAGCTCCGGTAATTTAGGTGCGATTAATCCGGATTCTTCATGGTCGTTGGCCTTATAATTTAAGACCTGACTATCTAATTCAGAGCCTTTCCATACTGGAATCACCTGATAATAATTATAATTACTATTCCATCGTGCATCAACAACAATCCGTATATTGTCTTCAGTAGTTTGCGTCGGATAATAACTACTCCAAAGACTCAAACTTTCAATCTGTCCATTAATGTTCTGATTTGCATACCGAACATTGTAATGGATATTTTGTGCATTTTCCACATAATAGGGCTTAATATCAAGATAAGCTTCATCATCCACGCGAACAACTTTATACTCTAAGTGCGTATATGCATTCATCTCAAAAAAGTCGGTCCGATAGCGTTCTTCACCTACAATTAGCGAATTCAATCCAATTGAAAAGGTCGCTTCATATAATTTACTGCTATCAAGATTAGACCATTCGACTACATGTCCTTCAATATCATCATCAATTTTATCTAAATCATCTATGTTTTGAGCTATATACATGGTATAGGTATTGTCAGTAAGGTTATAAATATAATCTGCTGTTTGTGATGAGCCTATTGCACTAACCGTTTCATCACCATCTTGATTTAATCCCATCTCAAGTTCCAAAAGATTGTCAGGATTGGTGAGTTCTTCCATGGAAAAACTCGCATTGACACTTGGAGAACCCGTATATGAAGAGAAATCTTGATATGTATAATTCCATGTGGTCTCATCCCATGTTTTCGGATGCTTAAATGTAATCTCCATTCCTGGATAGCTACCGGCTTGTTCCTCAGGATTTGTTCCGTCATATTCGACGATGACTGAATCAACATCACGAGGATCGACGGGACGGATGTCAAAATTTTCCAGATTTTTAAGTATATACAACTCATCTACTTGGGAAACTCCATCTTCGCCAGGTGCATTCAAAGTGATTGGCATAATATTTCCATCGACATATCCATCGAACCAAATATACATTTTGTTATTCGGCCGATCCCAATCTGCAATAAATCGACGATTCGGAATATCTGCATTTCCAATTTCAAAAGCAAAACCAGTTACATTTGCACTTTGCGTATACTCGATATCAAATGAAATCGCACTTGACGTTGTGGATGCAAAACTTTCCGGTAAATTAACAATCGGTTTATCTAAATTGACCCATGTCGGAATTCCTGAATAATCCACTTGATTCATATTAATACTATCACCAGGATCTCCCAATTTGCTAACGGTGTCTGCGCCGTCTTTTTCATTGAGCCCATAATATATGGATAGATTATCTAGTTGCTTATATAAATATACTTTCGTTTGTTCTCCATTTTTCAAGTAATACTCTAATTCATAAAGTCCGTTTTTAGTCACATCAAAACTAAATAGCATATTGCTTGAACCCCGTACGCTATTTCCTTGATTAAAATTTATATCCATGGTTCGACTGCGTTCCCAAGTCAACAAGGCGTCTGCCGCTTTAACTTCAATCGTTTGAACATAAAAAACAGATGTCATCAGTATAACTGACATTAACAGGCTTATTCCTTTATATACGTGTCGATATTGCTTATTCTTCATCATTATGCACCTCGTTTATTTTTGTAAAAATCTACAGACCTATCCACTCTCTATATTTATCGGACAAACCTCATTAAGTCTAAAGGCTAAAATGAAAAAAGGCGCTATATTCTAGCACCTTTTTCCTATAATCTTTTTTAGAATCCCATTGATGCCATGCTACCAAAAAACAACAATATATATAACAAGAGTACAACGACACCTGTTATTGTTCCGATTAGGTTGAAAATCTTAGCTTTTTTCAACGCCTCGTCTGCCTCAGCTTGTGTTGTCGCTTTACCGGCATTAAGCGTAAACACTAACCCAACAATACCTAAGGGTAAACAACATGCAACCAAATTAATAATCGACCATACTAAAAATGGTGTTGTGTTAACATTAACGCTACCTCTATCTTGGGGTGTCGGTTGCGTATAGGTTGTTTGTGGCTGTGGTGGTGTTTGCGGTGCCTGTGGTGTTTGTGGCGGCATTTGAGGTGAATAAACTTGTTGCTCCTCTACCGGATTGTTGTTAACCACTTCTACGTTTTCTTCTTTTGCCACTGTTGTCTCTTTTTCTACGGGTGTTTCTGTTGATACTTTTGGTTCCATTGGTGTTCCACATTCTGTACAAAACTTTGCATCATCATTAAGGGGTGCTCCACATTTTGTGCAATACATAACTCATCCTCCTGACATAAATGATTATTGTGATAATAAAATAAAAGGTTTTACCGGTATGTTTCTCAAAACAAAAAACGCAACGATAACTATAAAAAGGATACGCATCTGTTTATATGAAAAGTTAAAAAACGGTAAAACATCTCTACCAAGCACGATAAATAAATATAACTTTAACAAATAATAGGCCATAAATGGCATCAGAACAACAAACATAATATTATGCCCCATCGCTTCAAAAAAATGAAAATGGACAAGATCATACGCTGCTCTTCCACTTCCGCAACCGGGACAATTCAATCCTGTCCAACGACGAAAAAAGCATGGGACAGGGTTTCCATATAAGTAAAGAAATGCAATTAATCCTAATACAATAATAGGGATTGCAACTCCGGTAAACCATCTAAATGTTTTGTTTTTTATATTGATTTTCATTCTGTCTCTTCCTAAACTCAATTTATCTATCCTTATTCTACCCTAAAAAAGTTAAAATTTCCACAACTTTTCACAAAATCAATAAAATCTATTCTAAAAACTATTAATCTCTTTTGTTCTCTTTAATATAATTTGAAAAACTTAAGCCTGTATATTTTTTGAAACATTTTCCAAAGTAGTTAGGATCCGGTATACCGACTTCTGCTGCCACCTGATACATATACTGATTTTCTTTCGATAAACTAATCGCATATTCCATACGACAACCATTTAAAAAATCGATAAAAGATACGCCGGTTTCTTCTTTAAATGCTCGACTTAAGTAACTAGCGTTGAATCCAAACTTAAGTGCAACTGAAGTCAAGTTCAACTCCGGTTCTTTAAAATGTTCGATAACATACTCTCTTACTTTACCTATAGATGAAATCTTGACTTCCTCTAATTGCCCTCGCTCTTCACGTGGGGCATGTCGATCCAATTCTTTTTTTATATTCATCAGTGTATCATTAATTTCAATTTTATTAATGGGTTTAAGCAAATAATTTGCGACACCAATGCCAATACATTCTCTTGCGTAATCAAAATCATTGAAAGCTGTTAACATGACAATCTTAAGATAAGGATAGCGTTCAATCGCTAACTTTGCAAATTCAATACCATCCATAAAGGGCATTCGAATATCAACAAATAGGACATCCGGATTTAGTTCATCAATAGTATTAATGGCCTCAATCCCACTTGATGCCTCGCCAACTACTTCGAATCCCAACATTTCCCATTTAATGGTTAGCTTCAGCAGATTTTTTATT
Organism: uncultured Eubacteriales bacterium; assembly: GCA_964627665.1. Taxonomy (GTDB): domain Bacteria; phylum Bacillota; class Clostridia; order Lachnospirales; family Vallitaleaceae; genus UBA1351. Next base: position 53,915 of record CAZVKG010000011.1, read on the forward strand.
TTTTGTTCATCATCAATAATCATCACTCGATACATTCTGTTTTTTACCTCCTTTTGGAATTTTTATATCCACACGCGTATATTCTCCAACCACACTTGTCACCTTAACAACATCTTTTTGTTCAAAATAATATTGGATCCGCTCAATGGTTCCCTTGAATCCAAAACTTTTTCGGCTTTTTCCTTCCATAATTTGTAAAATCCGCTTGTCGTCCATGCCGATGCCGGTATCATAAACAACCAGATGCACTATGCCTTCCTCTTCAAAAACCTGGATTTTAATGATACACTTTTCACCCTTTAGCCGAACACCATGATATAAACTATTCTCGACTAAGGGTTGCAAAATCAACTTCGGCACACGTATATTTTCCAATTCCGGATCCACTTCATAAATATCTTCAAAAATATCTCCATAACGTAATCGTTGTAAGGTTAAATAGTCTTTAACAATTTCCACTTCATCTTTAATCGGAATCTCACGACTACCACGGCTCAAAAATTTTCGATAGAACTTTCCAAGTGTATCGACTGCTTCATAGACATTTTCTGCAGGTTCAGTCAATGCTAGATAGGCAATTGTATCTAGGGTATTATATAAAAAATGTGGCTTAATCTGTTCTTGTAAGACTTCTAACTCTGCTTGCTGAATAGATTTTTCCTTCTCCAACAGTTCACTAATCAATTCATTAAGTTCCACAAGCATATCGTTATAGCTGTCTTTTAAATAACCAATTTCATCATTCGCTAGGGGCAGGCTCACACGGCGTAACCACCCTGTATTAACAGACTTCATTGCACCGGCCAGTCTCTGAATCGGATGTGTAATATAACGTGTAATAAAAAAACCAATCATCCCAATGACTAAGGCTGAAACCAAAAAGACAATGGCTAATATTTTACCCGCTTCATCGGTCAATACTTGCGTAAAATGAATTTTTTCATATGATTTCAAAATAAAGGGTGTATTCTCAATGACTTGATAGGACACAATACCTTCATTGCCAATCGTTTCCTGCTGATAACTTGCACCCGTATATTCAATGGCATCTAATTCTTCATGATAACTTTGCTTGGATAAAACAGTTCCGTCAAGGCCAAAAAAACCAAAAGCCTTATTTTCTGATATCATATTACGATAGGTATTATCGAACAAATCCACGGATAAGTTAATCATAATACTTCCAATTGGGCGTTGCGTTTCCAAATCATTGACAACACGAATTAAGGAAATGACCGGCCATTCAATATCCCGTCGTATAGCTCCCCTTCCATTGATTGCCAAGTAATATCCGCCGGCTCTAGGACGCACATCTTCAAGGAGTTCCTCTAGTTTTTCAACATTAATGTGGGTGACTCCAATACCTGAAGATACATAATCATAGTCTTCTTGGAACACAAAAACAGATGAAACATTATTAAATAAATTCATGGTATCATAGATGGCACGCACTGCTTCTTGTTTTACATAAAACTCGTCTTCATCCGACTTTAAAAAAGCAACAACTTCCTTGTCTGTCATAATCAATTGACTCATATTATCAATACTTTCAATCTCTGCATTTAAGTTGTTCCCGATTGACTTTAATGTATTCATATTACTTTCTAAGGTATATTCAACCATGCTTTGTTGGATGATAAAGGCGTATATACCGTAAAAAACAAGCAGGTAAATGAGAATAATCGCAATAAAAAGATATTTAACTTTTTTATCCAAATTCAAGTCGTTAAATTGATCTTTTAATCGTTTTTTCATTCTCTTCACCTGCTTGCATTTTCTTTCATTCTACCATAGATTATCGTAGATACCAACCGAATCTACAGATTAATCTGAATCGATAAGGGTTTATGCCCCATTAATGTTTGACTACGCTCATCCGGTAAAAATGTACCTACATATAAGGTAAATGTTTGACTATCAATCCTTCGCTCTCCAGCATCATCTACAGCCATCAAAGCCGTCCAAGGAATTTCAATGGAAACACGCCTTGTCTCTCCTGCTTCAAGACAAATACGCTGATATCCTGATAGACTGACATTTTTTACAGCATACTTTGATTCTTCATCTTTTATATAACACTGGATAACATCTTCAGTTGTTATTTGGCCCATATTCTCAGCCTTTACACTAACTTTCATAACTTCATTTTCCTTGACTTGTTCGATATAGGCATCTTGACACCGTATATCCCCATACGTCAATCCATATCCAAAGGAATATAAAGGTTCCCCCGTATAATAACGATAGGTCCTGTTTTCCATTGAATAGTCTGTAAATTCAGGCAATCCTTCTAAGGTACGATAGAATGTCACCGGTAACTTTCCTGATGGTGATGTATTGCCAAAAAGTATATCCGCAAGGGCTTTACCACCACGCGCTCCCGGATACCATGCCTGTAATATGCCTTGACAATGTGTGTCTGCATAGCTTAAGTTAATAGCGCTTCCTGCAATGAGACACAGAATCACCGGTTTACCTGTCTCCATGACTTTTTCCAGGAGTTGTTGTTGAACCTTGGGAAGTTCAAGATCCACTTTATCGCCGGAACCTACATGATTTCCTTCGTCCATTTCTTCACCTTCAAGACGTTCATCCAAGCCAAGGCATAACACAACCACATCGCTATGCTCTGCTACTGTTATGGCTTCCGATAGTCGATCATTTGCTACAGCTAAGGGCTCTGTTCGATCCTTCCAAAGTTCACATCCCTTGCTATAAAGTACACGTGCCTGGTCACCGACTTCATCTTGAATGCCTTCAAGCAAGGTTATATATCGAGACGACGTTCCATAGTAATTGGCCTTTAAGGCAAGTCGACTATTAGCATTAGGTCCAATCACACCAATCGTTTTAAGGGCATTTTTATCTAGGGGTAGAATTCCTTCGTTTTTCAAAAGAACAATACTTTTTCTTGCAGCTTCAACGGCAAGCTCTGTATGCTCTTTGGATTCAATGACTTCATAAGGTATTTGATCAAACTCCGTATCATCAAACAATCCTAACTTATATCTTGTCGTAAATAATCGAACAGCAGCTTCTGTAATTTGATCTTCTGTTACAAGTCCTGCTTCATAGGCTTGTAACATATATAGGTAAATATTTCCACAGTTCAAATCACAACCTGCATCCATGGCAAGTGCTGCGGATTCTTTTGGCGACTTTGTCACCTTGTGATACATATGAAAATCTTTAATCGCCCAACAATCGGACACAACATGTCCTTTGAATTCCCAACGCTCACGTAAAATATCTCTAAGAAGGAAATAACTTCCGCAAGCCGGCTCTCCATTAACACGATTATAGGCGCCCATAACGCTCTCGACTTGCCCCTCTTTGACACATGCTTCAAATGCCGGCAAATACGTTTCCCAAAGGTCCTTAGGTGTTGATACAGCATCAAATTCATGGCGGAGATCTTCCGGTCCGCTATGCACCGCAAAGTGCTTTGCACATGCAGCTGCATGCATGACGTCGCCATCTCCTTGTAGTCCTTTGATAAAGGCCACACCTAGTCTAGCTGATAAATATGGATCTTCTCCATATGTTTCATGGCCACGACCCCATCTTGGGTCTCTAAAAATATTGATATTGGGTGACCAAAAGGTCAGTCCCTTATAAATATCATGATCCCCATGTTTGGATGCCTCATTATATTTTGCACGCCCTTCATCTGCAATCACTTTAGCCACATGACTTAAAAATTCATCATCAAAAATAGCCGCTAAACCAATGGCTTGAGGAAAACTTGTTGCTGTTCCTGCTCTTGCCACACCATGCAATGCTTCATTCCACCAATTGTAAGCAGGAATTCCCAAACGGGGAATTCCTGCTGAATTATAGGTCAATTGGCTGATTTTTTCATCTAATGTCATCTGTGCAACTAATTCTTGTGCACGTTTTCGATTCTTCTCATGTTGATACATATTGACCTCCTATATTTAACTTTAAGACGTTTAACCTTTAACGGCTCCCATAACTAAGCTTTCTTGTATCCGTTTACCCATGAATGCATATAGAATCAACACAGGGAATGTCGCGATAACAAGTGCCGCTCCGATTGGTCCCCATTCTGTCGTATATGAACCGGATAAGTTTTGAATACCTACAGATAATGTTCGATATTTTGCTTCGCTTATAAAGATAACTGCAAACATTAACTCGTTCCATGCTTGCAAGAAAACAAAAATACCAATCGTTGATAATGCCGGTCGCATTAAGGGTAAAATAATATGCCAAAAAATACCATATATACTTGCTCCATCAATACAGGCCGCTTCTTCAAGCTCACGCGGAATACCACTGATAAAACTGCTACTAATTAATATTGCCATGGCTAATGCAAACGCTGCATAAGGAATAATTAAGGCTTGATATGAATTGGTCATTTTTAAATTCCTTAGCATAATAAATACCGGTAATATTGCTGCATGAATCGGTACAGTTAAGCCAAGCATAAACATATTATTGGCAAACTTACGCCCTCTCCAAACCATACGCTCTAAGGCATAGGTTGCTGTTAATGCCGCAATAATGGTTAATGCGATTGTACCGGCGGTTACTATAAAACTATTCATAAAATAAATAGCCATATTCCCGGTTGTTAATGCTGCTGTATAATTTTCCCATAGCCATTCTTTGGGTAATCCAATAACATTTTCTCCGAAAATCTCGCTATTGGATTTTAATGAAAAGGTAAACATCCAATAAAGCGGGAATATTTGTACAAGTGTCCAAAAACAAAGGAGTGCGAAAACGATATTTTTTCCGACTTTGCTTTCTTTTTTCATTTAATCCACCTCCGTTTTGAACGCTTTTTTAATTAATACTGCAAAGAAGAAACATAAGAATATAATCATAATGGCAATTGAACTACCATAACCATATTGGTTCCTTAAAAAAATCCTAGAAACCATGAGTGTACTTGGAACTTCACTGGCATGGGCCGGTCCTCCATTGGTTAAAACATAAATCATATCAAATGCTTTCAATGATCCGACTACTGCAAAGATAACGCATACTTGCAATACCGGTTTTAATAGAGGAATGGTGATGTACCGTGAAATCTGATTATCTGTTGCTCCATCAATTTTTGCCGCTTCTCGTAAACTTGTCGGAATCGATTTAATTCCTGCATACATAAGTAGCATATGATAGCCTACATATTGCCATAGTAGAGGGATGAATACGGCTAACAAAGCCGTATCCTGATCCCCTAACCATGTTCTTGTGAGATTGTCTAACCCCATAGAACGAAGAGCCATGTTGATCAATCCATATTGCGGATTGTATATCTTCATCCAAAGTTGTCCAATAACTACTGTTGAAATCATTACCGGAATAAAAAATACGGTTACAAAGAATCTTTCTCCTTTTCTTCCTTTCGCTAATGCAAGAGCCAATATTAATGCTAACCCTAGCTGTAGTGTCACGGAAAGCCCGGCTAATATGAATGCATTCCTAAGTGACTTAACAAAGCCTCCTGACCTACTTGTAAATAACCCGATGTAGTTGTCTAATCCTATAAATGTCGCCTCGGTCATACCATCCCAATCAAGTAGGCTATAATAGCCGGACATGAAGATTGGCACAATGATAATTGACACAAACAAAACAGTTGCCGGTAACATGAATAGAATGATCGCTGTTTTGTTCTTCATTACTTTGTCCATTATCGATCCTCCATAACTTTATGTTGTGCTTATTGTCCCAGTTGATCTGCCATTGCTTCAGCAAATTCTTCCGGTGTTAAGTTTCCAATATATAATTCTTGTAATAATGCAAGATATTCTCCTGCATCGCCTGCTTCCATTAATGTATCAAACCATAATGTGAATGATGTTGCGTTTCTTGCATTTTGAGCAACCTTTTGAACTAGAGGTTTAATTTCACTTTCATCATAATCCACATCCCAAGCTGCAACACCTGCACCATCAAGATATGCATATTTTGAGATACTTCGTGCCAATTCAAACGCAGCATTTCCAGCCACTTCAGGATGTTTAGTTGAAGCTGCAACCATCAATGTATCCGATGCTCCACCCATGAAGTCTGTAATTTGTGCATTAGCATCATTTAATACAGGAATTGGCGCCAAGTCAAAATCTTCCGGAGTTTCTGAGTCTGTATAGATTGAACCTGCCATCCAGCTACCTGTAATATACATAGGCACTGTTCCGTTGTAGAATAATTGACTTGCTTCATCGTTTGAAAGACCTGCTGCACCTTCAATTAAAGCGCCCATCTCAATAAGCTCAACTAAACTTGCTGATGCATTGATAAAATCTGGATCATTGTAACTTCCGCTTGTTTTTGTTAATACATTGTGTACTTTTTCAGGACCTGCTGATTTTAATGTTAATGCATCATGTGTCATTGCAAGTACCCAAGTATCTTTTACGCTAATACCGATTGGTGTAACTCCATCATCTAAGAATGCTTGATTTACAGTTTTCCACTCTTCAAATGTTGTTGGAGCTGTTAATCCACGCTCATCAAACATTTTTTTGTTGTAAAATAATAACGAAACCGGTGTTGAGTATGTTGAACCATAAATTTGTCCATTATATGTTGCATTTCCTAACGCCGCTTGATTTAATTCATCAGAGAAATCTACATAATAATCATCTAATGGCATAACCTTTTCAGATTCAACAAACGCTTGAGAGAAACCACCACCCCATGTAAAGAAGATGTCCGGTAAATCATTAGCCGCTACCGCTGTTTTAATTTTTGTTTTGTATGATTCATTTTCAAATGTTTCGTGAACAATAGTTACACCAGGATGTGCTGCTTCAAAATCAGCAATTGCATTTGTATATGCCGGATTAAAGGCATCACTTTCTGTTGCAATACTCCAAAGTGTCAATGTAACTTCTTCTGCATCATTTCCTGCATCTGTGTCAGTATCTGTTGTTCCTGAATCCGTTGATCCTGCGTCTGCTGAAGTATCTGTATCTGTTGAGCTGTCTGTACTTCCGGCATCATCGCCACCACATGCAGTTAAGGACATTATAAGTGTTAATACTAAAAATAACCCCACTACTTTTTTTGTAAAACCTTTCATAAACTACCTCCATTTTTTTAATAGATTGATTTTAGCTACAAATTAATTATATAAAAAACTGATTAAAACATGAACGGACAATCTTTGCTGCAATAGGTAATATTTTTACCTAAGAGTTTTCCACTCAAAATCAACTTAGTTTTTCTTCGGATGCGATTCTCCTAAATCGACGTTTCAACGATTTAGGAGAATCGCATCCGTTATTGAAAAACTTGATTTTGAGCGGAAAACTCGGTTGAGGTTTTGAGCGGAAAACTCTTAGGTTTTAATCTATCTTTAATTGCAATTCATCCATTACCTAAGTATAATAAAGAAGACTATCTCTCAATAGAGAATATAAAATAATTAAGGCGGGTATTAAAATGATTGAATTTTTAAAAGTATTTTTTCTCGGTATCGTTCAAGGTATTACTGAATGGCTTCCTATTAGTAGCACCGGTCACATGATTTTGGTCGATGAATTCATAAACCTTGATGTCAGCCCCCAGTTTATGGCCATGTTTTTAGTTGTTATACAATTCGGCTCTATCTTGGCTGTCGTTGTTCTTTTTTTTAATAAGCTGTTTCCTTTTGATTTCACTCCTGATCGTGAGCATTTTATTAAAAAAGATATTATGATTTTATGGTTTAAAATATTTGTTGCCTGTATTCCGGCTGCAATCATCGGCCTCTTATATGATGATATCATCAATGAACTGTTTTACAATTATCAAACCGTTGCCCTCATGCTCATCTTATACGGTATCTTATTTATTATAATTGAGTATGCCCATAAAGGCAAACTTCCAAAGATAACAACCTTGGGCGTCATTTCTTACAAGACGGCTTTTCTCATCGGTATCTTTCAAGCACTTGCACTCATTCCCGGAACGTCTCGTTCAGGAGCAACTATCATTGGAGCAATGATCTTAGGTGCTTCCCGGGTAATTGCTGCTGAATTCACTTTCTTCTTAGCAATCCCTGTCATGTTTGGTGCTAGTTTATTAAAACTTATTAAGTTTGGGTTTGATTTTACGGGTCAAGAATTAATGATTTTAATCGGGGGCATGATTGTTGCCTTTATTACCTCGATTCTTGCCATCAAGTTTTTAATGGGTTATATTAAAAAACATGATTTCAAAGTCTTTGGCTACTATCGTATCATTTTAGGTTTGATTGTACTCATTTACTTCCTTGTTTGACAGAGCTAATAGCAAAGGAAAAAGGGGCATTATGCCTCTTTTTTATTTTTCTATTTACGCGAACACCAGTTCGTGTTATAATGAGCTTGGGTGATTTTATGAAAACAATAACAAAACCAATAGAAATGATTAGTTGGACTGAAAAAGACGGCAAAATCCATCCCATACGGTTTAAAATTGAGTCTAGTGAAGGCGAACAAATCGTATACAAGGTTCAAAAAGTCTACACACGCGACTTCGACAAAATAGCCGGTAACAAAGTATATTGCTTCACCTGTGAAATTGCCGTTAATAACAACCTGCGCATCTGCGAACTAAGATATAACCTCGACACCTGTTGCTGGTACCTCTTCAAGTTATAAAGAAAGTAGGTATATTGAGTAGTGGAAACTCAACATACCTACTTTTTTAAGGTTTTAATATGATTTGGTTGTTACTCTTCTGTCTCTTGGTCTAAAAATGTGTATCCGGATACCGCTTCTAGTTGCGCTACAGCGAGTTGATAGTTCCGTTGCATATTTATGAGATTGACTTCCATACGTTGTTGTGTAAGGGCAATCTCATTGAGAGTATGGCTTGTGATAAATCCAAGCTCCATACGTAGTTGTGCACTTCGGTAACTTTCATTAATGAGCTCAACACTTTTTTCAAGAGCTACAATTCCTTGCGTGATGCTGTCAAGGTTTTGATACGCTTGAAGAAGATTTTTTTCTTGAGATAATTTAGCCGAATCATATTGATATGGAGCTTTTTTATAACTATGTTCTGCTTCACGGCGTACATATACATTCTCAGGATAAAAACCACTAGTAATTTCATATGTAGATTCCGCTATTTTATATGCCATCTCTGCTCTTACTAAAGATGGATGATTTTCTAACATATACGTCTGTAACTCAGACAATTCTGGAACTTCAAGATTTCTCGCACTAATTTCTTCCTTAAGAATCCAATCTTTTTGTAGATCTTCATTCATTAACATATTAAGATCCATCATAGAATGACTGAATGCTAGCTGTGCTTCAATTAATTCCGATTTTTTTGCCGCAACTTCAGATTCAGTTTCAAGAACATCTGAATTTGCTACTTGTCCAAGTTCAAATCGTTTATTCATAAACTCATAACTTTGTTCCGCCTGTGCTAAATACTTTTCTGCTAATTCAAGATTATTTCTAGCATGAATCAATCCGGCATATGTTGATTTCACGTCGAGTTCAACACCAAGGAGTTGAAGGTCATATACACTATCAGATAAAATCTTCAAATACTCTTTCTGAATCTTTGCCAATTCAGCACCTAAGTCCACATCATAATTTCCAGTTGCAAAATCAAGTTTAGCCAATTCTAAAACCTTTTCACGACTATATAACGCTTCTTCTTTCTCTACTTCTGCAATCTTCACATCAAAGTTTTTTTCCATGGCAAGTTCAATAGCTTTTTCTAAGGTAAGGACTTCAGGTTCAGTTAAAACGTCAAGTTCTACATCTTCTACATCTTCTTCAGCAACTATCGGTGAAAATGTAACCGCTGTCAGTATAACAATAAGAACTGCTGCTATGCCTATTTTTATTCGCTTTAAATCAATCACTTTACTCTTCATTGAATTTCTCCTTATTTTATAATGTCAATATAATAATTAATCGGATCCCATTCTACGACGTAATCCAATGTTTCTGCTAACCAGCGCAAAGGAACCATGGTACGTCCTTCAATAATCTCCGGAGCCACTTCGAGTTCAGCTATATTACCATCAACAACTGTTGTCTGATCACCAATAATAAGTTCAATGCTTTTATCTCCGCTTGATGTAACTTTTTGTAGTTCTTCATTCCATTCCACCTCTTGATTTAATGCTTCTAAGAAATTACGCATTGAGACCAGCGTATGACCATTACGAATCACAGGTTCTACATCAAAACGTAAATTTTGTCCATTTAAAAATACCATTACTTTATCCGGTTTTTGAATTATCGGAGCCTCTTGTAACTGTTCCTTAATTTCGGTTACACCCAGATTGGTACTAACCCAGATAGTACCATCTGTTTCTACTGCCACATCATAGATATAGTTATTGGGAATCGGTGTATTTGCCGCTTTATACTCAACAAGCATAGCTGTATTATCAATTTTTAGTAATCCATCGCCCCACGTTGCTGCATATATATTGCCATATTGGTCTTCCGCAATGGATTTTATAAAATAATCCATAATAGAACGTTTATTATATATGTCCCAAATCCCATCCTTGAATGCGGCCAATCCATTAATCGTTCCAACCCATAACGTTCCGTCGCTTGCAATATATAGATCATTTACACGATTCGAAGGCAATTCCGAATTATTTGAATTATACACCGTCCATTCGCCTTCAGCATCTAGATAAGCAATACCTCCAATATCTGAATAATTCGGATGCGTTGCAAACCATGTTCCACCTTCTTCGTCAAGAAGAATTTTTGTCACATCCGTACTTGGAATCTCTGAATTAAGTGTATTATAGTTTGTACGATTTCCTTGTGCATCAATGTGATAAGCGCCATAGTTAGTCACCCCATGCCATATGCCACCTTCAGTATCCGCTGTTAAACTCGTAACTGTCTCGCCATAAATCGAATTGTTATTCATATAGTACTGATCCCATTGACCATCCGTTTTAAAGACACTCACACCGGAGTTTGTTCCAAAGTAGACATTTCCATTGATATCAATAGTCATACAATTTACAAAATTATTGCTTAGTCCGTATAGTGCTTTTTGATATGTTGTCCATTGGTTTTGCTCATTGATTGTAGCGACACCACCGCCACCAGTAACAAACCAAATGCCCTCTTCAAAAGGATAAACTTCAACAACTTTATCCACTATTAACGCACTATTTATCCGTGTATATTGTTTGGATATCCGGTTTGACAAACCATATACCGGCATGGAACTTCCGATTACAAAAACTAACATTAATGCGATTATTTTTTTCATTCTCCACATCCTTCTTTCTTTATACTCCTCCGTATTTGCATAGCTTCAGTTTACTTTTTTATCAAAAAACTGTCAATAGTTCTAACCATTTCTTAATAAAAATACTATAAATGATTAAAAGGAATCTTTATTCTATTTCAAACTTAATCCATCTTCGCTCTAAGAGATTATAATCTTTGTCTTCAATCATTTCATCAAGAATTATAAGGTAATAGTATGTATCTCGATCTAATCGTTCTGTCGGTTCGATTGTAATCACTTCTTCATCGTTATCAATATACGCATTGAAATCCACTTTCCTACCACGCAAACTTCCCCGTCGTAGCTCTATGAATTCATCAATATCATTGTCACGAATTCTTCCACCATCGGCCCGGAAAATCGGCTCATTAAAGTCTATCTCAATCTCAACATCTCGCTTAACATTTCTTGCATTGTTTCTCGGGAAAAAATCAATATCCCAATCTTTTTCAAGTATTTCTCCGGTCCTAAACTTTGAAATCACTTCATCATTTTCATTCCCCTCGCGATCTTCAATTGATTCGTCAAGTAAAATAATATAATAGGTTTCATCTTCTCTTAACTCGTAATCCGGGACAATTTTGATACTTCGATTATCCCCTTGAATAGTTCCTGTATAACTAACTTTGCTTCCTGTTGATCTATTACGTCTTAACTCAATAAGATTTTCAATATCGTCATTATAAATCATCTCACCATTTGATTTAAAAATCGGCTCATCAAAAACAATCCAAATCTCCGTATCTATATCCACATCTGACTCATCGTCATATGGCGAAAAGATTGGCACAGGCTCTTGACTGTCTTCAGCAAATTTAGGCGGCCGACTAAGTCCAACAGAATGCTTTATATCAAAAGGTTCACTTTGAAATGTAATATTGTTTGATAAGGCATGCATTACTATCACTTTACCTAATCCTTGAAAAGCCACAGAACTACTTACCGAGGCTTCTTCAATGACTGTTGCTTGTTCTTGGAAAATCACAGAATCCTTGGCCCCTGAATAGACTATGAGCTGTTCAATACGTCCGGCTTCAAGTCTGAATATAGCTTCATCTTCTATAATTACTGTATCCACTTTCCCCTTAATGTGGGTCGCTTGTTCATCAAGTTTATTGCCCCTCAAAACGACTTCACGGATACCTTCGCCAGTTAACGTATCATCTTCAATCCTTCCTCCATATGGCACAATAACTTGATCAATCGTCGTGTTTCCGGTCAATCGAATGCGTGTTTCTCCTGACGAATTATCTAGCCAAATACGTTGAATCTTCGCATCATTAAACACCACTTCCCGTTGATTGTCCGTTTGAACATTAACATCACCTAAACTTACGATGTGACTAAAGTATATACTGCCTTCATCTGCATCTTTATCAACGGTTAATGTCGCCGTATAGATAGTATTCTCCTGTAAATCATCTGCTTTATCAACCCATTGACTATAAGGATTCAATCGCTCTCCATCCAAGAACTGAACAATCGATACACAAGCTTCTGCTCGAGTTAATGGATCCTCCGGTCGAAAACGTCCTTGTTCATCGCCAATCATATATCCTTTATCCACGACGGCCATGGCACTTTCTTTGGCCCAAAGAGCAATCCTTGCATCATCAGAAAAACGTGTTAATCCAATGTTTTTTTTATAAAAAGGCATCAATTTGTGATAAACAACGGCAGCTTCCTGACGTGAAATATTCCATTCACTTCGAAACGAAAAATCTTCATATCCTTGCATGTATCCTGCCGCAACAGCTTTGGATACATCATAATAATACCATTGAGAAGCACTCAGATCTGAAAATAGAATATTCGTTGTATTTGTTAGTCCAAGACCCCGGTTAATAATTTTGGCAAACTCACCACGGGTTACCGGTGCATCCGGGCGAAATGTTCCATCGGCATATCCTGTAACAATGCCTCGATTTACTGCTACTTGAATATAATTTTTTGCCCAATGGTTATCAATATCCATTAAGTCGCTGGAACTATAATTTGGTTGAATCATGAGTGTCAACATCATTATACTAACGATGAAAACGTACACACCTTGTCGTCGAATGTTTTGCATAAGTTCTCCTTTACAAATTTTCAAAAAATTATTATAATTATTGAAGATGCTCCCATGGCTCAGTCGGTAGAGCGATTCACTCGTAATGAATAGGTCAGCGGTTCGATTCCGCTTGGGAGCTCTTTCGTTTATACATCATGAATAATTCATCTTTTGTTACCTCAAATGGGTAATTCTTTAACTTTTCTTGATTAAGCATCATTTGATCAACATACATTAACATTTGATCATCTGTTAAATTCAAAGCAGGTAATAAGACATCCACTTCTTTCTCAAAATCTTCAATCGCATGAAATCCCAAACACTTTAATAATCGGTTCACTTTATCTTGATCTTGATATAATCGCAAATAACCGCTAGTCAAAATTCCATTAGCATGACCGTGAGACAGTCCGTGATGGTAGGTCAAAAAATACCCCATACCATGCGGTAAGCTTGTTCCTGTCTGGGATATAGCCATGCCGGCAAATGTTGATGCGGCAATGAAATATTGCATATGCGTCTCATCAATATTTTCTGCTTGAATTCTTGGAAACCCTTTGGCCCACAATGATAAGCCCGCCTCGACAATGCCGTCACTATATTCTGTCGCATTGGTATTTAGATAACTCTCGACAAGATGTGTCAGCGCATCAATACAGGTATGTAGCCGCACATGAATACTCATGGTTAAAAAGTAACGCACATCCAAAAAAGCAATTTCCGGAAATACTCTACACTTAAAATTCCGTTTTGTTTGATCCTTATGCACCGTTAAAATGGAATAGGGCGTCACCTCGCTACCCGTTCCGGCTGTTGTTGGAACAGCAATAACAGGAAGTGCTTTCGCACCAGATGTCTCAAATAAAATCTTCTCCTCAGGTTCATGAGGATTTTTAAGCAATACGGCAATAGCTTTTGCTGCATCGAGCGGCGATCCGCCACCGATACCGATAACAAACTCTGCCTCTTTGTATACATTTGCACCATCTATCACATTTTCAATCGAAGGATTCTCTTCAACCTGATCAAAAATACGATAGTCAATGTTCACTGCCTTTAATGCATCTTCAACATCTCCAAGCGATCCATTGATTTTGGAAGAATGACCTCCGGTGACAATCAAGGCATGCTTTCCATAATCTAATAATAGTTGCCCTTTTTCCTCTATAATCTTCTTACCGTCAAATAATTTTGTTGGCATATAAAATTGCTTCATTAACTAAGGCCTCCTTGCTTCATTTACGTTATATTAAAACCCCTTATCCAAAAAGGGACATTCACATGAGCTCCTAATCAGAGCGTTCTTTTTTAATGTTCTAGACAATAATATAGGCTCCGCCACCTTGTTCTTTCACTTTATACATTGCTTGATCACTTAGTCGCACATAATCTTCCAAGGTCAACCCTCTACTAAAATCGTAATGGGCAATCCCGATACTTGCACTTAATGCATACTGTTTGTTATTCGATGTTTCAACAATTGTGATTTGATCAAGAACACGTTTTGCTGCTTTTTTAATCTCCTCTTCTTTTTTCAAATTAAGGAGAATAACAAATTCATCACCGCCATACCGTATAATAATATCATCATTACGTAGTGATTGTCGCAAACGTCGACTAATTGTTTGAAGAATATAATCCCCTTCCTCATGTCCATATGTATCATTAATACTTTTGAATCCATCTAAATCCAAAAACATGACATACAGTTTATGAGGCACAATTTCATTCAAGGATTCTTTTCCTAATTCATCAAAATACAAGCGATTATAAAGTCCTGTCAGAGGATCAATCATGGCACTCATGGCAAGAAGTTCGTTTTCTTTAATCTTACTCACAAAACTATTCAGCACAATCGCAGTCATCGCTATCATTGCATTAAAAATGGCCACTGGTACATATGAAATAAGCTCATCTGAAATTTGATAAATCAAAGCAATCAAAAAGTTAATCGATACTAGAAAAAACATATTGCGTACAAAGACATTTTTCCAAAAATTTCGGGCCGATATAATAATCAAGCTGAATAAAACAATCAGAGCTATCCATAGATAGATATCTAAAAATCGACTATAAACATCATGACTATTCAAACCAACAAACACAGCAATAAAAAGGCACAAAAAGAAGACTATTTTTTGTACCCATTTCCCTTTTATGTAAGGTGTTCGACTAAGCATCATTAACGTAAACACCGGCAATATCATATATCCACTCATATATTCTAATCGAACCAACCAATCCCACGATATTCCTGAACCAATATACATAATCGGACGACTCGACGTCACTGATAAACGCGTAAACATAATCATATTGAGTATAGCTAGATAAATGACACTAGAATCATACTTAATTATAAAATAAAAACTGATTAAAACAAAAAAAATAATAAGAAAACCGATTAAAAAAGCAACATCAATCACACGCTTATTATTATAATCATTAAAGATCAAATCCGGTTGCCCGATTTGCATTGGTGTCCAAAACAATCCATCCGGATATTCATAGTTACTGATTTCAACAGCTAGTCGAATATTCCCTTCCCCATTACTATAAATGGTTCCGGCCTTTGCCTTCCATTCAGAGACGTGAGAATTTTTATCGTCTGACATAGTTCCATTTGAAAAAACTAATAAATCATTAGCATATAGATTAAATGCAGTGACTTGACTTCCTGAATATATTGCATATGCTGTATTCGGCGTCAAGTCACTAATCTCCATCGTATAGGTACCATATCTGTAAAAGTGCTTGTTAGTATTCGTACCTCGATTCTCGGGAATAGTTATCAAGGTATTTGTTGAGACATCAGAAATCTCATCCAATCGTTTAGCATCATAATATTTCCATTCGCCTTTTAGTTTCACAATGATTTTTTTTGAATCAAGCTCGGGTAACCCCACTTGCCCATTCTCGATTTTAGCATCAACCGTCGTTACACTTCCATCTTGGATCATATAATATCCTAAATAGGTTAAAAGCATACATAAGAATACGAATATTAGGGTAAATTTATATCGTTTCTTCATCAAAGACTCCTTATCAATGACTAATCTAAGTGACCTACAATAAGATATATTGTCCCTTGACTTAATTTTACCGGAATGCGATAAAGGGTTTTTTGCGGTCGAACAAGTGCTTTTTCGACGTATGTGGGCGGTTTAAGAGTATACTCAATGTTTTGGTCTGAAAGATTCACTGCAAAAAGTCCTGTTGTTACATTTAAAAACTCCTGGCATGAATCAGCCGCGTAATCATCAAAGGATTCAAAGGATGTTTCCGCATATTTTTCCGCCAAATCTAACAGAATCTCACTCGATCCTCCAAATGCTGTAAAAAAAGTATCTTTTCCCACCAAATATTGAGATATTAAATGTTCATATTCCAATTCTTCGATACGTTGAACACGATCAATACTGACCTGTGTATCCACAAATCGTATGAGATTTTTCACAAAGAGGGTCACAAAATCTATATAAAAATGCTGTGCTTCTACTTCCTTCTCAAAGGTCATAAATGCTGTAGTAATTACATGAACATCTCCGCTTTTTATTGCTTCGAATTGATTATCGTTGAGACCATACTCGATTTTATAAAGGCGGATTTCTTCCTCAAAAGATTCGTGGCTCATAATTCCTTCTTCAATGAGCGTTTGTGCAAGCAATAATCGTTCTGATTTTTGTGCAGATAAGAGTGTTTCCAGTTGTTCTTCTGTCAGGTACCCCTGTTCTATGGCAACTTCCCCAAAATATTTATCCATAATCGCTTGTTTATGATGTACGTTCTCAACTTCTTTTGCTGTCATATAGCCAAGATTAATGGCTAAGACTCCGAGTTTGAGATGTTTTGTATGCATCACGTCTAAAACATGTTTCATATCTTCAAGCTGAACAAGCCCTTTGTTTAACAAATAATTGCCAAAAAAAGCACTAAACATTATTTTCCCTCCTTCAGATGTGATTGAATTACAATCTTTAAGCGATCATTTTCCCACGGTTTTTGTACAAAGTCTATCGCCCCTGATTTTAAAGCTTTTTGAAGATTTGCTTTCGTTCCCACCGACGATAACATGATTACCTTGGCACTCGAATCTTTAGCAATAATATTTTCTAGTGCTTCCAAACCATCCATAAATGGCATCACAATATCCATAAATACAAGTTCCGGATTGTTTTCATTATAGAATTTAACCGCTTCCTGTCCATTTGCCGCCTCAATAATTTCACAGTCAATAATGGATTTCACCGATTGCGCTAGTTTTTTACGTACTGTTATTGAATCATCACACAATAATATTTTCATATCTTCAGGCTCGCCTGATTGACACCCCTTTCCTAATTGCATATCATAATTACATTATAGCATATCTTCGGGCTTAGAAAAATAATATCCTTGTATAATTTTATAACCTATATCCTTAATCGTATTATATTGATGTTCATCCTCGACACCTTCAGCAATCAGACGTAAATCAAATTCCTCTGCTAGCTCTTTTAGCGCTCTAAGCATGACTTTACTCTTGGCATTCGTTCCAATGGAATCAATCAGAACTTTATCAATCTTGACTTCATTTACTTCTAAATTGACCAAATAATTCAATGCGGAATATCCGGTCCCAAAATCATCCAATGAGATTCGTAGACCTTTATCTCTCAATGTTCTAAGAATCTCATTAACGCGTTCTATTCCATTCATTGCAACGCCTTCTGTAATTTCTAAAATTAATTGATTCCCTTCAAATGAATGTATATGTATAAGTTCCTCAATATCATTTGCAAAGCGGGCATCCATCAAATATGTTGGCTCTATGTTCACTGAAATTGTAATATGGTCATGATATTTCAGCGAAAGTTTTTGATAATCCCCTAGAGCCCTATCCAATACAAAATAGCCAAATTCTCGATGTAATCCGATTTGATTAATCAAGGCAATAAATTCTAAGGGAGGTATATTTCCGTATGCTTCTGTTGCCCATCTTGACAGAGCCTCTACTCCAACCACTTCGAATGAGTCCACATGGACTTGTGTCTGATAGACGACTTTAAAATTCGTATAACTGACCAAATCTTTTTTTAATTGTTCCATGAGATAGGTATCCCGTTTTAATTGATCTTCAAAGACAACGTCATAAGCAATGACATTTTGTGTATTCGAATATTTTGCATAGGTCATCGCCAATAGTGCCTTGCGATAAGCGTCTTCAAAGGAGTCATCCTCCGGTTCGACCTTTGCATATGCAACATAATAACCAATTAAATTGGATAGATTTTCATCCACAAATGCTTGAGCTAACTGTAATTCTATTCGATACAAACTATGATTCAACTGGTCATCATCTGTTCCCGGTATCCACATGGCAAATTGGTTACCTCCGGTTCTAGCTAATAGTTCATCGTCTTTATTGGTATCCATTAGATATTTTGTTCCTGTTTTTAATACTCGGTCACCACTACCTGTTCCATAAATCGAATTAATGATATTGAGATTTTTAAAACTCAATATAAACATCCATCCGCTTATAGATCTATTTTCTTGAATATCTCGAATGGATTGGGAAAAAGCCACATAATTCGGAAGTTGTGTCAATTGATCAAAATAGGCCAACTGATTGGCATAATGTACAGAGGTCTCAAGTTCATCAATATTCTCAAGCAGATGATTACGAATCGCATAGGCTGCAAACCGGAAAATAAAGGCAAAAAGAATAACAAGCAGTATCTGAATTATCCATATTCCTGCATGCATCTGAGCCGGATTAATAAATCCTGTTTTCCATGACCACCACCATAAAAGCAAAAGACTTAGAATCGAGATTACAGCGACGATAATACTTTGCCTTTTCTCTAATAATAATATAGCCATTCCATTACTTAATAAAATTAATGATATCGCCCCACTCGAAAAACCACCATCTATAAAGGAAGCAATCCCTATTCCCATAGCCAAAGCAATAACAACAGCTACTTTAATCTCACGACGCAGATGTCGACGAAAAAAATATACACCAATCAAAACAATTCCAACAACAACGTCCATATAAACAAAATGATTCGGAATGTCTGTAAATGCAATTGCTAGGGCTGAAAGCCAT
>CAZVKG010000012.1:0-70249 GCA_964627665.1 uncultured Eubacteriales bacterium
AGCCTCATTTATCAAGGCTTTATTCACTGATTTCTGCTGGGAAAGTTGAGTTAATACCTTTTAAAGGTTACAACTTAAAACGCTTAATGATTTTTTCAAAATCATCAATGATGCCTTCGATTTCTTCGCACGAAGCAGAAACTTCCTGAATCGATGCTGTTTGTTCTTCCACAGCTGCTGAGGCTTCTTCTGTACTTGCCGCATTTTCTTGAGCAAGTGCAGATAAATTACTCACAATATCTGTTATAGATACTTTTGAACTTTCCATCTGAACCCCAGATTCCTTTAATTCGACAATATAGTTTCTCATTGTTTCAATCGCCTGATCAATACCTTCGAACTTTTCACGGGTCATTTCTACTTTATTGCCTTGGGATTCACTGATTGCCTTAGATATCTCCATTTGTGCAACTGCTTCACTGGCTTTCAATTTTAATTCTTGGATTGTTAGTGCTATTTCATCCGAAAAATTCTTAGATTGTTCTGCTAGCTTTCTGATTTCATCAGCAACCACGGCAAATCCGTTCCCTGCATCTCCTGCTCTCGCTGCTTCAATAGCCGCATTTAATGCTAATAGGCTAGTTTGTTTAGATATACTTTGAATCATATCACTTGCTCGTCCAATATTATCAGCACTTTCATTGGTTTCATTGACAATTTTTTGAACCGAATGCGTTGCTTCTTGATTTTTTTTCGTTTCTTCGACTAAATCATGGATAATATAGACACCTTCATTTTTAAGTTTTTCAACGTCATTTGATGCATCCAGCATTTTTTTAACATTAAATTGATCAGCTTCAATCAAGACTCCAAGTTCCATAATAACCTTGACTCCATTTTCTGTATCTTGAGCTTGTGAGGATGCTCCATTAGCAATTTCCTCAATTGTACTTGCAATTTCTTGAGACGCCGTCGATGTAGATTGAGAAATCATTGATAAGTTTTTTGATGTATTAAACATCAAATCAGAACTTTGGTCCATGTTTAACACAATTTCTTTCAAACTTTTTTCAATACGATGAACGGCTTTTGCTAATAGTCCAACTTCGTCTTTTCGATGAACAAATTCTTCGTTGATGTTATTTGTCAAATCATAATCTGCAAGACTTTGAATGTTTTTAATTACTTCGTGTATAGGATTTGATATTGCCGCGTTTAAAACAATGCCCAATAGAATACTAATAAATATAGCTAATAAAGTAATGATAACATTTAAACGATTGGCATTTATCTCAATATCACTTAGATATTCATTAACGCTTGTTATGATACCGGCAGAAATTCTTGAAGTTTCACCAGCGCTTTGACGCATATTTTCTCTTAAGATATTTTGCTCTTCAACCAACATCTTATATTGTAAAAAAGCATTTTCGTAACGCCCAATATCTTCAATAGCCTTATCAATCTCCCTTAATACTTCTTGATTCTCTACAACTCCTTTAGCATAATTAAACTCACCATAAATCAGTCCAATCTTATCCAATAGTGCCTCTGAATACGTCTGATCTTCAGTGCTTACATACATTAACGAATCCATCCTAACTTCTGAATAAATATCTAATATCGATTGTAATATAATCGACCGTTGAAGTCCACTATTTACTTCTTCTAATGTTGTCAATTCTGAAATATAGTCGTTTTCGATGTTTATAAGGTTTTCTAACCGATCCGACGCAGCGTCTCCAGCTTCATTTCTTAATACAGATTGAACTTCCTTTTGCGTATTCAATGCAACAAATGTATTAAACTCTGTTCTATACTGCTCAATACCTTCAAGCATTTTTGATGTATTCAGACGATTTTCTTCTAGCAACATCATATTCATGATATTGGTCATTATCAAGGTGCTTTCATTAAGATACCGGTCGACTAAATCAACTGAAGCTTGAGTTTGATCTTTTTCAAAACGTACTTGCTCAATTCTCGTTAGAGCTAGGCGAATATCAGCATCATTCGTTTGACTTAATATGTTGTTTTGTGTTGAGATATCTGCATAATTCTCTAATGTCGTCCATGTTAAACTGAGAATTAAAATAACAAGTATTGTAAATGCTACAAATAGTTTCGAGCGGATTTTCATGTGGTTTAATACATATTTTTTAAATGAAAAACGAACTTTCTTGTTTTTAATGGGTTGTTGAATAATATATTCCATAATTTCCTCCTGATATGAGACTATATCCCTATATAATTATTTAATTTCTAGTACTATGGTCCTATTATATATTGAGAAAGTCATTATGTAAAGATAATTATTATCAACAGATATTAAGTTTCAATTACGACTTTGTTAAGGAATGTATTCCATAATAAAAAGCGATTCCTGTAATTAATGCAGAGGCGCCATCGGCAAAGGGTGCTGCATATAACAATCCATTTAATCCCCAAAGATTTGAAAAAATAAATATAGCAGGAATTAAAAATATCACCTGTCTAGTTAATGTTAAAACCATAGCTTCTTTTGGTCGTCCCACTGCTTGGAAAAAATTTGCAGCCAAGAATTGAAATCCTATGACCGGAAGTCCCCAAAACCATGCTCGAATCGCAAATTTTCCAAACTCAATTAAGGCAGGCTCCTGGTTAAACAACTTTACAATCTGTACAGGATACAAGCGTGTTACAATCCAGCCAATAACAACAATCGTTGTGGCAGCTATCATTGCCAGCTTCTCAGCTTCTTTTATACGTCCAAACTTTTTAGCTCCATAATTAAAACTGACAATTGGCTGTACGCCTTGATTAAGTCCGATAATAGGCATAAGTAGAATCGTTTGAATACTGTTAATAATTCCCATACCTGATACAGCTATATCTCCTCCGTAAGCTAATAAGCTTTTATTAAGAATTACATTCAACAAACTGTTGCTGAGCTGCATCAGAAATCCGGGAAGACCTAAGGAAATAATCTGAATAGCTACATCGAATCTTAATTTCATATTATAAAGGCGAATTCGATGCTTGGTACGGTGAGATAAAAAATAAGAAAGAATCCAGCTCATTGAAATACATTGGGCAATTATTGTCGCTAACGCTGCCCCTGCCATTCCCATTTCAAAGACGAAGATAAATAGTGGATCCAACAAAATATTGATTCCTGCACCGACAAGCATTGTAATCATTGCAAGCTTAGGTTTTCCATCTGCACGTAAAAAATTATTCATCCCTATACTTGTCATTTGAAAAATTGCCCCAAAGAAAATAACGCGCATGTATTCTGTTGCATAAGGTAAAACAGTTTCACTTGCCCCAAACAGTGTTAAGACAGGTCCTAAAAATAGCTGTCCCAATACTAAAAACAAGATACCACTCATTAATAATAATGAAAAAGCGTTCCCTAGTACTCGATTGGCTTCATCTATTTTACCTTCTCCTAATTTAATGGAAAACAGGGTTGCACCACCCACACCAAATAAAATTCCGATGGATAACAAAATAAGCATAATGGGAAAGCCGATTGTAATTCCGGCTAGCCCATCCGAACCAAGATCCGGAGCGTTTCCAATAAAAATTCGGTCAACCACATTATAAAAAGCATTGATAACCATTCCTATAATCGCAGGGATAGAGAATTTCATCAACAGACTCGAGATTTTCTCCCTTCCTAAAATATTACCTTCTTCCATTATATCGTCCTCCCAATTTCTTTTAAATCTGTTGCTTCAACTTTTCTGACCATGGCATCTAAAACATCAAACATAATATCCACAGACCGATCATCTAGACCCTCTGTCAAATATTGGGTCCATGCATCCAGTTTTTCATAAATTTTACGTTTTATAGCGATGGCACTTTCTGTTAAATACACTTGATATGCACGTCGATCCTGTGTATCTTTTTCTTTTTTTATGTATCCTTTTTTTATTAATGACTGTACACCTCGTGCCGTTGCAGCTTTATCAATCATTAAATATGTAGATAATTCTTCTTGGGAAACATGATTAAAATTATACAAGTGCAGAAGAATTGGCAACTCTGCGGCTGTTATATCCAATGGTTTTAAGGCCGCATTTAAATATATTTGATTTTTTCGATATAAAATAGAGACTAAACGTCCTATGCTTTTTCTCATGATATCCTCCAATAGCAAAAATAGTTGACACAACAACCATTATATAGAAATATAGTTGTTGCGTCAACTATTTTATTGGGAGAGATAGTATTATTTCTCTACAAGCCACTGAATTGCCGGCTCAAGATTACGATTACAAAATGCCCAGTCATGTGTTCCTTCTACTTCATTATATACAACCGGTATATTCTCTTTGCATAAAAAATTATGAAAATCACGGTTTTGTTCAAGTAGAAAGTCATCCTTGCCACATCTAATAAATATTTTCGGAATATCAACAGAGTCTTTCTGCATTTTTTTGATGAGCCACTCTGGATTTATTTCACTCTCAATTATTTGATCTAAATCACCAAAAACACTTGTATAATAATTATAATCTGCGATTGCATCTTTAAACACTTCAGAAATTCCCTCAATATCTTTAATAATTAATGCTGATGAAAATCCTATGATTTTCCCAAAGTTTTCCGTGTATTTCAAACCATTATATATAGCACCGTAACCACCCATAGAAAATCCACCAATAAATGTATCTTCCTTTTCATGACTAAGATTAAACATCTTACGTGTGAACTCAATTAATTCAAGGCCAATAAACTCACTATAAAGCGCACTTCGTTTTTTATCATCGATATAAAAATGATTCTCTCCATTTGGCATGAAAACCGCCAAATTGTATTTTAATGCTAATTCTTGAATATGACTTCCACTAATCCAATCTGAATTATTTCCAGAAAATCCATGTAATAAATATAAGGATTGCATAGGTTTCTCATCTGAGAGTTCAACTCCCGGTAAGTTCACTCGATCAATAGGTATAATTGCCTTCATCGATACCAGTCGATTCAAACTTTTTGAATAAAAATCAATATGTAACTGTGCCATAATACTTCCTCCATTATATTTTTTCCCAATCAATCATTTGTTCATCTTTCTGGGCAACTATCTCAAAACGCGTTTGCAATAGGTCCACATGTAAGCTAGCTTCAGCATTATCTGTTTTCCAATATATCTTAAATTCATGTGTACCTTTCGATACAATTTCTATGTTTGCCTCTGTTGTAAATGCAGGAAACAGATTTCTAAATCGGATAAGTTTCAACTGCCTTTGAACAAGTTCACTCTCCAAACCTTGGACGACTTCATCCCACGATAAATTTGTTCGATTGATTTCCTTATGTCCACCGGGTCCTGCTTCTTCAACAGCTCTATAATTGTTTTTGCCAGCAAAAAAATCAAGGTACCATATTTGGGGTTTACCTGGCATAAATAACTGAATGGCTCTGGCTAAAAGAAGTTTATTTACGTCTTCACCTAAGGCACTATAATAGGTCGCATTGACTTGATAATACATATTCTTCTTTCCATGTAAATCTTTGACGTAGCCACCTCGACTAACCACCGTTTCAATCAATTCTTCAATTTCTTCATCGGATAAGAGTCCTTTTAAATCTAGCAAGGGAATCCCATCATGACACCCCAGCATATTCACCGTTTTAAACTCTTTTTCAATTATTTCTTGTCCCCATTGAACCAAGTTTTCACTTTTTTGATTCTCTAACGCATCAATAATAAGCCCCGGTAAAAAGAAGTCATAGATCATATATCCCTTTTCAGAAACTTTTTCATGGGTTTTGTCTTCATATTTTGAATGAATTTCAGGCAAAAGTGCCAGCTTATATTTATTAGCTATTTGATTAACTTTTTCCAACAAATCCCAAGTTCCCGGTTCGTTAAAAAAATTGGACGCTCCAGGTTCTTTTGACGCATAGGCAAAAGCATCTAATCGGACAATGCTTGCACCATATGAGGCTAATTTTTTTAATGTATCTTCATAAAATTCCCATACCAAGGGTTCCTTAATATTCAGATCCATTTGTCCCAGATATTTTTGTTCCTTTTCTAATAACTCAATAAAAGGGGCTTTATAGTCGTTAAAATGTCCTAAATCCAATTCTTTTAAATTCTGACCACGTTTTAATAAAGCATTTACTTGTTGAATCATATATTCAGCAAGAGAATATTGAACATTAAACGTTTTAATAAGATCTTGAACCTCAGGTATTGTATAGTATACTTTTTGATAAAAAGTATTCCAATATGGAACTTCACTTCCATCCGGCATTCGTACAGACAAAATCGGTAATCCCGGTTTTCGAAAAAACATTTTATCTAAGAATTCTTTTTCAGGTTCTATATAACCTGCTGACGTCATTTGTCCCTTGCTGGCCCAAAAGCTATTCCAATTAATAAAAAAATCTTTATAGATTGATTCCTCTCCTCTGTTTAAAAGGTCTTGGAATTGCGGACTTAATACTGAAGCATGATTGAGTATAAAATCAAATTTAAAGGCAATTCCTAGTTCCTTCATTGCATCAAAATCACTTTTTTTAGCAAGGACTTGATTAAGTTCATAATCAATCACCGAAAATCCCCTGTCAAGATCTGTATTAAAAACACTTGGAAGAATATAAAAAGACTGAAACGCATCTTTTATTTTGTCATTTTTTAAAAAACGAACAATATAACTTAAATTGCCTCCCATACTGTCCGGATACGCATTGAGCATTGGACCTATGTTAAACTTATAATTATCCATGTTCAACCTCCAATAATTCTCCTTGTTTTGTCATGATTATTTTGGCCTTATGTCTTTGAGAATCAAGCAATTCTTGTTCAATGGCTAAGACCAAGAATGTAAATGCACTATCCGTTTTACCATCTCTATTTCTCTTCTTTCGATGCTCTAAGGTTTCTTCCGGTGTACTATTTAGAAGAATAGGAATATCCACACCAACTAATTTTTCATTATTACCATGTGTCCATTCAATAATAAGTATTTTTGTAGTTTGAAAATCGACTACGTCATACCAAAATGCTTCTTCTTCTCGACCCATGCGTTTTAAATAGATTGAAGGCTCTCCTTGTTTGAATTTCTGAACAATTGATGACACTTCATGAAAATCAATTTCTTCTTGAGTTCCCAAGTAATTACTAAGCCTTTGTTTTCCATATTTTTGATAAGCTTCAAGCCATCTATACTGTTCAAGTAAGTTAACATCTGAATCTTTTCCTTCTTTTTTAAGCATTTTAATGAGTTCATGTCGTTCAATGGTATATTCACCACTTTCTACAAGGCCTTTAATTCCGGCATCGTAGTATAGTCTTTCTCGTTCATTATCATTACGTTTTGGAATCCGATATGGATAATTATCTCCCGATAAAATGTAGCTACCAATACCCATATCATTCAAATCCTTAGCTAATAAAGCGCCAATTTCAGATTTTCCAACACCGGAACCACCATAAACCGATAGTACAAGTTTATCATTATCATGTCCTTGCACCTGATTTTTATACTTCTTCACAAGGTGTTTAAAAATCTTTTCTGCTTTTATAACATGGTCTGCATTTATTTGAACTTTATCTCCCGGCATGTCACCGGTTTTTATTTTGCTATAATCTATATTATTTCTTGCCACATTCTTCATGCATTTTCTCCTTACAAATAGTCAAATGGCTCTTTTGCATCTATAAAAGCCACCGGAACTTCATCAAGCAGATTTTTTAACCAACTTGCCAAGTACTTCATCCCTGCTTCTTCACTTCGTTCGTGACCCAGTACTAACATTGATTTGTTCATTCCAAAAGATACAGCATCACGTATATAAGGGGTCAACGTCCATTCAATAATGTCTCCACATACAACAACATCAAGATTATGCTTTTGCATAAACTGCATTGGCATTTCTTCAACACCTAGTCCTAGGCTTCCACCACCAACTAAGATACCCACGTTTTCACAGTTCATTTCCGGATTTCCGACAATTTGAATTGTTTCCATTTCTAACATTACTTTGAAAAACTTCACCAAGTCACGTAACGTCGTTTTTGGAATTTTATAGACATGAGGAAAAGGTAACTCTTTGACTAGATATTGCCTCCATCCAAGTTCATCCATTAGTCCATCATAAATCATATCCGTCGGAGCTGCATGCATATGATCATGAAAACGCCAAATGGTAATATTATTCTTTTCGAGCAGTTCTTTTTTCTTTAAATATACCGGATCTTCATCAATCCAATCGAGTCGATCATCTCCTGTGTAATAGGTTGGTTCATGGGTGATAATAAGATTAGCCCCCATATCAATCGTTTGTTCTATAACCTCAACAGTAGCCATAAATGTCGTTACAATACCAGCCACTTCACTCTCTTCATCACCGGCAATAATTAAATCGCATGTTTTTTCAAATTTAATGCCACCACATTCTTGAATTATTTTATCAATAACTTCTTTTACTTTCACAATTTCACTCCTTCTTTCTCACAAATTATGCTTAAAAACTTTAACTAGAACACCTTTATCCGTTGCTGATACCGATGAAGTTAGCTTTGCGTCATTCAAGAATTTTAGCGCCTTACTATCTGTCACAACCATAGGAATTAAATTCTCCGGCCTTCCTTCATTCTGAATAAATATCTTGCACGCTTGTCCCTCTAAATCATAACCGGATAACATGTATCTTGCAGACAAGATCAGCTTTTTATCATGAATAAACTGTGTATCCGTGCCAATAACTTCAATTTCTCCATGAAAATAATGACTTTTTGCTTGGCCTACAAATGTTACCATGTTTACTTTTTTGTCTTGATAGGCTACTGCTGTCTCTTCTTTTATAATGACATCTATCTCTAATATTAATTCCATTTTCACTATCCTTTCACAGCACCAACAACGACACCCTTAATAAAATGTTTTTGTACAAAAGGATAAATGATCATTATTGGTAATATACCAATAACTGCCATTGCCATTCTCACAGAAGTTCCCGGCAAATCAACATTTCCTGTACCCAGAAAACTCGATGACCCGGATTTTAAAAATTGTATATTATTCATGATTTTAATCAGTAAATTTTGAATACCATAGTAATCCGGATTAGTGATGTAATATAAGCCATTCACCCAATCATTCCAATAGATTAAGGCTGTAAATAAACTAATCGTTGCAACTGTTGGAACGGATAGTGGAAATACAATTTTCCAAAAGATTTTCATCTCACTAGCTCCATCAATCTGTGCGGATTCAATAATTGAATCCGGAATATTATTCAAATAGTAATTCCTTACTAAAAAGACATTAAATGCAGTCACAAAATAATTTGGAAAGATTAATGCCCAAATCGTATTCTTTATATGGAAGAAATTACTCCACATAATATAAGATGACACGATTCCTCCATTAAATAACATTGTAAAAAAGACAAAAAAGGCTAAAATATTTCTATATTTAAAACTTTTTCTTGACATAGGATAGGCCAACATTGCTGTTATCAGAACACTACCAAGGGTTCCAAAAAGAGTTACTATAATTGTAATTCCATACGCTCGCCCTATAATTCGACCTTGCTTTAACATGTAGTAATATGCATCCAAACTAAGTTCTTTGGGTAAAAAGGAATATCCATTAGCAATAAGCGCTTTTTCAGACGTAAAGGATGCGATAATAATCAACAATATAGGCAGTAAAGTAATTGTGGATATAATGGTTAATGATATACTCGATATAATTTTCATTTTTTTTTCATCTGTCATAATTCCTATCCTCCTAGAATAACGCATTTTCATTATTCACTTTACGCACAATAGCATTCGCTGTTATAACCACAATAAATCCAACAAGAGATTGATATAATCCTGCTGCTGCTGACATTCCAACATCATTCAATTCCATTAATCCACGATATACATAGGTATCAATGGTTTGCGTCGTTTCAAATATTGCTCCTGAATTCATTGGGACTTGATAAAACAAGCCAAAGTCCGAATAAAAAATCCTTCCGACGGCCATTAATGATAAAATCACAATCGTTGGTTTTAACATGGGCAATGTTATACTTTTGATTTGTACCCATTTACTAGCGCCATCAATTTGAGCCGCTTCATAAATTCCTTGGTCAATTCCAGCAATGCTCGCCATATAAATAATACTGTGAAACCCCATCATTTTCCATAAGTATACAAGCGTCAAAATCACCGGCCAATACTTAGCTTCTGAATACCAGGCTACTTTTTCTAAACCAAATAATTCAATAACTGTATTATTAATAAATCCTGTGTCTGAATTTAAAAATGCAAACCCAATAAAGCCGACGACAACCCAGGAAAATAAATTGGGTAATAATAGTGAAGATTGAAAGAATTTCACACGTTTACTGGATCCTAGCTCATGCATAAGTATAGCTAAAGAAATAGCAACTATTGTACCTAGTACAATGAATGTCAGGTTATATAACAATGTATTTCTTATAATCATAAAGGCATCTTGTTTAAACAAATATTCAAAGTTCTTAAGACCATTCCATGGGCTTTTAAACACACCATCAATATAGTTATAATCTTTAAAGGCCAAGAAAACACCAAACATGGGCAAATAATTATTGATTAACAAATATATAATACCTGGCAAGGCTATAACTAGAAGGGAACTGGTGTTGGCCAGTTCCTTTCTTTTTTTTATCCTCTCTTTTTTGGTTCTCTCGTTCTTATTTATCATAATTATCAACTCATTCCTTATTTTCTAACCATTGGTCTAGCTGTCCTTGTTTTTCTGCAATTATTGCATTCATTCCTGCAGAATCCAACTTTTCAATAAAATCCGGAACCGCTGTGACTGGGTCTACTGAACCTGTTGATATAACTGCAAGATATTGGTTAATAACATTACTTACTGCGGTATACTCAGTCTTTACTGCACTCGAATCAAAGGTGAATCCCATTGCCGGTGATTTCTTTGCAATTTGATTTTGCTCTTGCTCCCAAGCTAGTGATTCTTCATTTGTACCTTGTGACGGGTGCATGATAAAGAAGTTACCTAAAGTTCCAACACTTATCTGCGCTGTATAAGGAACTGTTGTCGCGTCTTCACCTTCTGGGTATAAGGCTTGACCATTTTCATCTAATACATAGTCTCTACCTTCAATTCCATAAATCAACAGATTGACAACATCAGGATCTGTAAATGTTAAATTCAAAAATTTAACTGCTGCTTCCGGAACATCACTCATTGATGAAACCATCCATGTTAAAGCACTGATTGACGATGTATCCAAATAAGCTTCTCCAATTCTTTTGGCACCAACTTTTGTGCCCATTTGTGATGATAATGACGCAGCCGTATCTTCTTCAGGGTAGCTATATGATGCTATATAACAAAAACTATTATTACTAGCCATAAGCTCTTGAGCTGTACTCGTTGTCGTTGCGGCATCCTGTAAAATTAAATTTTCTTGATACCATTGTCTTGCTAATCCAGCTTTTTCCATGAACTCCGGCAAGGCATAAAAATCAACAACTGTTAAGCTGTCACCTTGTAAAACACCTTTTGGTGAAAGATAGTCATCGGATAAAAAATCAATCTCTTCTACTGTTCGATAGATTCCTGAATCTCCAGGGCTCACAGGTACAAGAGGTGTCATATCCGGATAAGCATCTTTGACCGTTCTAAGAACATCCGTCAAATCTTCAATACTTTTTACCTGTGACATATCTAAATTTAATTCATCTGCAATTTCTTGTTTGTAGATTACCATGGGAGTCAAAGCATACGGCTTATATGTAGGAATACCATAAAGACTACCTTCTTTTGTTACAGCCGCAAGAATCTCTTCACCAATAAGTTCTTTTGTTTCCACAGCGTATTGATCAACAAGCTCTGTTATATCATAGGCCATTTTTGCAGATACGCTCGTATTAAAATCACCTAAAGATTCAAAAATATCAATTTGTTCTCCACCCTGAAGGGCAAGGCTTACTTTTTGTCCATATTCTGTAATATTGATTGGCATCAGTTCAACTTCAACACCAATCCTTTCGCGTGTAATTTTATTAATTTCTTCTTCAACAGAGCTTAATGCATCATTACTTGGGATATTGTTAAATGTCGCATATGAATAGACCACCGTTTCATACGATTCCCCTTTATTACTTGAATCTTTATTATCTGTTTCTGAATTCGTTGATGAATCATTTGTATTATTGCCTGTACTGGCACCCCCACCACATCCAACAATACTCATCATCATAGATAATATTACTGTCATTAAAACTATTTTTTTTACCATTTCTAAATCCTCCTTTTATTTGATACTCTAATTCTAGCAAGTTTTATTCTTATATTCTTTCATAAATAAGTCCTCTATTTTAAAATTTAAGCTTTACTTAATAAAGAAAAAGCTCATTACTGAGCTTTATATTGTTTTGGGGATTGCCCCGTGTACTTTTTAAACATTGTCGAAAAATATGAAAAGCTATTAAATCCGACACGCTCTGATATCTCACTAACCTTAAGTTCATTCGATAATAAAAGTTCTTTCGCTTTTTCAACTCGATAATAGTTGATATAATCGTTCAAAGCTACTCCTGATTTTTTCTTATATACCTTTGCTAAATATTCCGGCGTTAAAAAGAAAACTTCTGCCAAAAGATTGCGATCAATATTCTCGGGATAATGTTGTTCTATAAAATAATTGATTTTATCCACAATTGTCATGGATTGTTGCGCTTCCTCCACAAAAGTATAGGTTTGTTCGAGTAAATAGTTAATCCACCTTGTCATATCAATCATGGATATCGTAGCATTATCTGATAATCTTACTGACAAATCATCTTGAAACAACTTGGTTGCCAAAACACCATTTTGCTTCAAATAACTATAGACCGTTTGCATAATCTCTTGTTTGATTAAATATAAGGATCGTACATTCATCTCACCACAATTGACTAAATCATTAAATATCTTTTTTATATAAAAAAGAAATCTTGCTTTATCTTTTTTTTCTATAAGAAGACTTAATTGTTCTACATCTAATATTTGAATACGTTTATCAGAGGACATTTTCACAGATTTTTCATGAAAAATCTTACCGTAACTCACTACATTATATTCAAACAAATCAAAAATTCTATCTTTTGCACTGGCCAACTGATGAATTTCATATTGATGACTAATGCAACATGTTAAATCTGATGTAAAATATAGTTCACATATTTCTTGAAGTTTTTTACATCTACTTTCTAATTCCTTAGGCTCAACATCAACACACACAGATACAAAATTTAAGGATTCTGCCAAACTATACTTAACCACACTTTGGTTTTCAACAAAATCCGTTAATATTTCTGAATGAAATCCTTCTAACATAAACTCAAGGACATCTTTATCATAACGTTCAAAGTCCTTATCCATATGAGTTATTCGAGTACAAATAATGCAAACTTTCTTTTCACTCTCTATCGGTAGGTTTCTTTTTTTAATTTCTTCCTTTAACAGAGTCTTATCCAATGTTCCACCTTCAAGAACAAGCTTCCAAAATTCTAATTTGACAAGTCGCTCATTTTTTTGCATCCAAGCCCCATATTCACTTTTTTGGATTATAGAACGTCTTTGCTTTAAATTAACAATCACTTTTTTTATATTGAGTTCTAGAACATCGAATTCAATAGGCTTCGTAAGATAGGCTGCTGCTTGATAACTTATCGCATTTTTAGCAAATGAAAAATCTTCATGACAAGTCAATAAAATAAACTCAGCATCGTATTTTTGTTCACGAATCCATTTCAAAAAATCTAATCCGCTTTCCTGTGGCATTTCAATATCGCTTACAATAATGTCAATGGGATTTTCCGAAACTATTTGTTTTGCACTTTTCACATTATATGCATAAAAAACCTCTTGAACGCCTATTTTTTCCCATTGTATTGAGTCTCTTATGACATCAATAATGGTCATATCATCATCTACAATTAAAGCCTTCATTGCAACACGTCCTTTTCTTCTCCATGTTTTGAGTATTTCGGAATATACACCTTACTACTACAACCATGTGGTTGAACATTACTAATAATAACCAGGTGTTCCTTTTCATACATTAATTCCATCATCCGTTTGACACTCCATAAGCCAATCCCATATTCTTCATTTCGTAATTGCCCTTCTTCATTATTCATGTAACCAATAACTTCCTGTGGATACCCTAGCCCATCATCTTCAATTTCAATAAGTAACATCTCTTGGTTATCCCGTTGAACTTTGCTCACCTTAATAAGTAATGTAATGATTTCATCGATCGATATGGCATATTTATATATATTCTCAACAAAGGTATGAATAATCATTTGGGGAATCATCCAATTTTCAAGTTCTTCAGGCAGATCAATCATGTGAAATACGCATTCAGGATACTTTAGTTCTTGAATTTCCATATAATTAATGACATGCTTAATTTCATCCTTTATGGGAACTGTTTTCATACCAACCTTAAACATATATCGGATATGTTTTGCCAGCGCTTTCACGTATTTATTAATTAGTGTGTTACTTCCTTTCAGACTCAAGCCCGAAACTGTTGTTAATGCATTGAGGAAAAAATGCGGACGCAACTGCAAGCGAATATTTTTTAGCTCAGCATCTTGCAACTCGATTTTCTTTTCATATGAATTAATCTTTAATCCCATGATTTCATCAATCATTTTATTCGTAGCTTCTTGCAAGAGTTCAAACTCCTCTGTTTTAAAATCACCTTGAATCCTATGTTCATATTTTCCTTCTTTAATTAATTTCAATTCTTCAATAATAACTTGCATAGGAAAAAATATCATTTTTCGTACATAACGTAAAAAAAACAACACAAAAACAAAAGTTGCTATTACAACAATACTCACAAAAACCGTACTAATACTTACTTGTTTGAAAACACTGTTTTTTTTAGTAAAAGAATACATGATTAAGTCTGTATTTTTTATGGGCTGACTTACTGTATAATAATCCTTTAAATGTATATTTTCAATCATATTTTCGGGATCTGCCCCTAGATTATCTTGTCCCCAGACTTTTCCTATAAATCCATCATTATTCGCCAGCTGAATCGTTCTTGTTTCACTATCAATTGTATCCAAATAATCCAACAATTGATCTGTTTTTACATATATTGCAATGACTCTTTCATCATTTATTAACATTTTATATAAGTAAAATTCATCTTCATACGATAATAAACTCCACTTATTACTTTTGTTTTCACTATTTACAGCCGCAGCCGTATAATCCCGTAATTGATTTTTTTGCTCATAATCAAATCCTCTTTTGATAACATCTAAACAGACCTTATATTCTTCATCATAAACAACAATGATATCCGCTATTTCGTTATTTGTTATTAAATCTTGCATGTAGTTATGCAAGGATTTTGACGATAGCATTCTCACTTGTTCATTACTACTTTTAAGTTTCGCTAATTCTTCTTTTTGAATGACTAGACTGGTAAAATAATTGTCCAATTTTGACGTTGTATTTTCAAATTCATTGATATATAGATTCAATAAGGCATTGGAAGATTCTTCGATTTCATTTTTTAAAATTATGTATGAAGATATCAAAAAAACAGCTAGAATTGCTCCAATTAATCCCGTTAGGGCAAATAAATATTTAGATATGTCTCTTAAAAAAGATTTTTTTCTTCTGACCATATATAAGCGCACTCCTTCATTCGACTATATAACAATTATACTACAGATTCTCCACTTATTATTTAAAATATAAGCGTTAAATTTTAAAATAAAAGTCGAAACACGATGCCACTCAGGCAAATCATGCTTCGACTCAATATTGTTTACTAATATAAACTTATCCTTTCACACCACCAAGTACAATTCCTTTCACAAAATATTTTTGTAAGAATGGGTATACCATAATAATCGGCAAAGATCCCAAGAATATTTGTGAGGCGCGTAATGTTCGATCAGATATCGTTGCAAGTTCAGCAATCTCTTCTCGTGTCATCATACTATAGGAACGTTGAACAATAATTGTCTGAATATAACTTTGTAATGGATAATTATCCGGATTATTCATATAAAGCAGCCCATCAAACCAACTGTTCCAATGAAACACGAGTGCAAATAACAACAAAGTTGCTAAAGCCGGTTTAGATAAAGGTACATATATACTCCATAATGATTTCCAATGTCCCGCACCATCTATAAAGGCCGCTTCAGATAATTCTTTTGGAATTTCTCGAAAGAAGTTGAGCAATAAGATGACACTAAATACAGGAACAGCCGTAGGCAAAATCAAAGAAAACATATTGTCAAGTAATCCAACTTCCTTAACCAACATATATGTAGGGATTAGTCCTCCGTTAAATAACATTGTAATAAAGAAAACCCACACGTAAAAGGAACGAGCTCTAAATGTTGCTTTATCCAATGACAAGGGATAAGCGACTAAAATAGTTAACACCATATTGATGGCACCACCAATTACAATACGTTCAACGGATGTAATCATTGATTTCCAAAAGGCTGCACGTTTTGCAACATAAGCATATGAATTAAGGGAAAAATCTTTTGGCCAAAATGTAACTTGACCTGTAGCCGCTGTAGCACTCGAGCTAAAAGAAACCGCTAATATATGAATCAAAGGTATGATGCATAGAGAGGCCATAGTGAGTAAGAACACAGTATTTACAATAGTAAATGTATCTATTCCGTTTTTATTTTTATTCATTTTCATAACATGCCTCCTAAAACAAACGGTAATCTGCAAAACGACGGGCTAGATAATATGATGAGGATATCATAATAAAGGCCACTGCGGATTTAAACAAACCTACAGCTGTGGCAACACCATATTGTGCATCCAATAATCCAATACGATAAACAAAAGTATCAATAATATCTCCACTTTCATATACGGGTGGGCTATATAGATTAAAGATTTGATCAAAGCCGGCATTTAATATATTCCCCATGCTAAGAACCATTAAGAGGACTATGACAACACGCATTCCCGGTAACGTAACATGTAAAATCTGTTTCCATCTATTGGCACCATCTATTTGTGCGGCTTCATACAAGTTGGGATCAATACCGGTTATTGCGGCTAAATAGATAATCGTTCCATATCCAAATTCTTTCCAAGTCTCCGTTGCAATCATTACAATGGGAAACCAATTGTTATCCCCTAAGAAAAAAATTGGTTCCATATTTAACGCTTTAAATAGGTTCCCAACAATACCATTAGAAGGCGATAGCATATCAATAAATATTCCACCAAGTACAACCCATGATAAAAAATGGGGTAAATAGATAGCTGTTTGTATGCCCTTTTTTAACCCTGTGCTTCTAACTTCATTTATCAGTATTGCAATAATAATCGGGACCAGTAATCCAAATAATATTTTCATCATTGCAATAAAAATCGTATTATATACCACTTCATAAAAGTTTGGTAGCTGAACTACATATCTAAAATTATCTAATCCAATCCATTTTTGTTCTCCAAACAAACCCTTTGCCGGAATAAATTTTTGAAAGGCAATAATAATTCCGGCCATAGGAATATAGTTAAAAATCAGAACAACAATAAATCCTGGCAAAATCATTAAATGCAAAGGAATCTCTCGTCTTAGTTTTTTGCTTATCATATTATTAACTCCTTTATTTTCTCAGATACATGTACAAGAGAGACCAGCTACGCCCCTCTTGTACAATCATAACAATTAATCTAATGAATCATACCAGGCATTTACTTCATCCGTAATTGCTTGCCCACCAAGATTATACCAGTTTTTCACGAACTCATCGTATGCTTCAATTGGTGATTCACCCATAATAATTTTTACAAATTCTTCTACTTCCATCTTCTGTAAAGTACTGAGCTTTTCAGTCATTGTATCTGTTGGAGCACCAACAAATTTTTCCCGTATTAATTGATCATTTTCCAAATACTCAGATAGCACACCAAAGGCTCCGTCTTCTCCATATATACGTTCCCAACCCCATTGTGACGTATCTCCACTTTCAAACGCCTCAATATTTTCTTGAATAACTTTCGGTTCACCCGTTAACTGACTGAAATCCCCACTCTTCCTTGCATTCTCAATTTCAATAAAGGCATCATGATTTTTGAATGGTGGAAATGGTGTTACAGGTGAAAACTTCCAAACTCCAACACCGCCATTTTCAACCGGCATGTAGTATTTGTTAAAATCATTCGTTTCTCCCCAGTTTAACTCCATATGCAGGTTACACATCTTCACTAAAGCCTCAGGATATTCAAAGTCCTTGCTTACCGCAAAATATCGGGATGATGTGAAGGAAAGAGGAACTTTTGCAGTCTCGCCCTCTAATGCAACGATAGGGTATGCTGTCCAATCCGCCTCAGGATCATTATTATAGTTATTAATTAACGGCCACATTGGATTCCATTGTGCACCATATTCAACACCATACATTCCGGCAACAATATTTTCAGACACCTTTCCACCATCTTTAATTCCAAATTCTCTATCTATATAACCTTTTTTATACATATCGGCTAATACTTCTAATGCATCTTTTACTTCTGGAAGGACGCTTCCATAAACTAAGTCTCCTTGATCATCTTCAACCCAAATATTTGGATATGCTCCATATCCTGAAAAAAATCCTTCAAGCCCCATAGCTCCGCCATAAAGCTCTTTTGTAATTGCCAAACCTAATGTATCATCAACTCCGTTACCATCAGGATCTTGTGTGGCAAATGCTTCGATAACAACTAACAAGTCTTCCATAGTTTTCGGAACGTCTAAACCTAAGTTATCTAACCAGTCTTTTCGAATCCACAAATATTGTGTTGTTTCTACCATAGATACCATGTCCGGTATTGCCATGAGTTTTCCATCAAATGTCACTGAATTTAAGAGGCCGTCGCCTTCTTGAGTATAAACATCTTTTAATAGATCTGAGCCGTACTCTTCATAATAAGGCGTCATATCCATAATCATATCTGATTCTGCCAATTGCTTCAACTGTGATGGATTGACTAAAATAACATCCGGTAATTCACCCGATGCTAAAGTCACATTGAGCTTTTGAACGAATGCATCTGATGTTTCGTTGCCTTTTACAATCCAATCATAAGATACATCAATACCTAAAATATCTCTATATGCATCTAGCCAACGATTATCTTCAACTGTTTCTCCGGGCGTTTTCGGAAGAATATTACTTGCAAGGTCATCATCAATTCCACGAACAAAACTAATTTCAATTCCATCACTATACTTTCCATTTTCATCAACATTTGATGTTACGACATTTTCATCCGTTGAGCTTCCATTTGAACTGGCTTCTTGCTCACTATTATTGCTACCTTGTTCTGAACCACTATTGCCGATTCCGCACGCTGATAGTGTTCCTATCAACAAACTCAAAACACACAACAGTCCTAACACTTTGTACCATACTTTACTTTTCATAAAAACCTCCCACATATGATATTATTTTGTCACAAGAAAATTATACCTTTATCCATGCAAGTATATCCATATTCAAGTTTTTACATGCTTTACAATCATTGATACAATTTGATATAATCTTGGGTTTGTCTTGTGCAAATATTGACTTTATTTACTACTTTTTACATTTTCATATTAACGAAGATTAATTATTTGTTCATAATATTCTTGAGGAGTTAATTCGGTCATCTTCTTGAAAAATCGGGTAAATGAACCCGGATTACTATATCCAACACGTTCTCCAAGCTCATGAATTCTCACATTTCCCGATTTCATAATCTCGATAACTTTTCTAATTCGCACTTTATCAATATATTCTGACAAGTTTTCACCGGTTTTTTGCTTATAAAATCGTGAAAGGTAGGACGGATTAAGGTAAATATGTTCGGAAATACGAACCAATGAAAGGTCTTCATTTAAATGATTTTCTATAAATACTTGGATTTTTGATATAATACGTTCATCTCTATGGATACTCTCTTGGAAGCATACTTCAAATACTTCATGGCTTATATCAAGTAAGTATTGAGCTGCTTCAAGCCATGAAGCAAATAAATCCCTGCGCATAAGCTTGTTCTGACCTATTCTAAAAGCTAATTTTTCATTAATTTGGCGCTCATTAATAAATCGTAATATATTAAGAGAGCATTCATAGTAGATTTCTATCGCTTTTGAATGGTTCATACTTTTTATATTTTTGAAGACACTTAATAATTCATTTAGTTTCTCAAAATATTGTTCTCTATTTCCTGTATGAAAGCAATTTGACATCCACGTTAATCGCGAGTCCTGTGTTAAATACGGAGCAAATTCGCCTTCGTCCTGGCCAATAGATAGGACCCTGTTCATTGATTGATCACTTACATATTTTTCTAATTCTGCATCGGTCATCATTAGGTCGATTTGTTGACGATCAAGCGCACTATATAATCGTTGTAGATAATGGTATCCATCACTAATATTATCCCATGTAAATTCTCTTTCACTAATCAAAAAATTGACGGACATGTGTAAGGTTTCTTTAAGTGATGATTGGACAAGTTCGAACACACCTTTCAAAAAAGTAATAAGGTCTTGATGCGTCTCACCACGATTTTGTTTGGGTTGCACAAACATATAAAAATTATGTTTATCATCCATAATGATCATAGATGCAACTTTCATCCATATACTATGTTCTATTTTTCGTTTAATTGTATATAATTTTTCCACGTACTGCATATATGACAATTTACAACTTATTTCAGACGGAATAATCATGACAAGTAAAACTTTTTTCTGAATATCAAGCGGGATGTCCAACTCTTTAAATATATCTCCTTCATCATTTGTTATATTTCCTAATAGTACTTGATTGAGATAGTCTTTTTGAAAAAGTGTTTTTGCTAAATTAATATGCTCTTTAGCTTCATGAAGAAATATCTCAACTTTATTATTTTTTTCTATTTCTTTTATTGCCTCTCTAACTGCATATATAACTTTATCTGGATCTTCAGATTTCAAAATATAACCTACATCCTTAATCTGTAAGGCATTATATATATAATCAAACTTTTCATGACCAGTTAAAAAAATCACTTTACAAAACGGCCATTTACTATGGATTTTCTCAAGCAATTCAATTCCATCCATTTCCGGCATCATTATATCTGATAATACGATATCGATCCGTGTCCGAGATAACCAATCAATAGCTTCTGGAGCCGAATAAGCTTTGTAAATATCCATATCTATATCTTGAATTGACATGAAAATTTCGTACAATCCATTAACAATTATTTCTTCATCATCTACAATGAGTAATCTATACATCTTTGCACTCCCCTTCGTAAGATTCTGTTGTTTGAATCTTAAGTTCTACATATAATCCACCTAACATACTCCGTCTCACACTAACACCAAATTTTTCACCATACATCATTCTAACTCTATGATTAACATTAATTAACCCTGATATTTCCTCAGCAATTTCTGCTTGACTTAGTTTTTTATTTAAATGATTAATTTTCTCTTCTGTCAATGTATCTCCATTATCTTCTACTGAAATGACAAGCTCTCCATTCCCACCTATTAGTTGAATGCGAATTTCTCCTGATTTCTTTTTTTCAACCGCATGTTCAAAAGCATTTTCTATAATCGGTTGTACAATTAGTCTAGGTACTTTCAACTTTTTGTATACTTGTGGTACTTCTTGGAATAAAACATTTAATCTTTTAGAAAACCGCATTTTTTGAATATCCACATACACCCGTGCATGTTGAATCTCTTCCTCAAGTGTTATGGTATCAGCTCCATTTTTCGTTACAAAGCGAAAGTACTCTCCTAAATATTTAGTGAATAACATGAGATTTTCATCTTGAATTCTAGCCATTGTATTTATGAGAAAAAAACTATTATATAAAAAGTGAGGATTAATCTGTGACTGCAATTGTTTTAATTCAGCTCTTTGTGTCATGATTTTTTGCTTATATACTTGATCAATAAGTTGACTTATTCTTTGTACCATCTGATTAAATCTTTTGTATATATATCCAAATTCGTCATTGACACTATGACTGATTACAACGTCCATATTACCTTTTTCGACTTTTTTAAATGCCTGAACTAACTTTGACATAGGCTCATGTATATACTTATATGTTGATAGTGAATAAACCACAAATATTAGTAAAGATGTCCCACTAAAAATCCAAAACCATGCATAGATCTTATTCAACGGTTGCATTACTATTTTATCCGGCATATATTTAATCAGTGTCATTTTTAAAAATTCAGATTTTGCATATGCCGTATAATATTTTTCGTTATTGTGCTCAACGGTCAAGGTATCAACATTATTTTTGTCATCAATGATTGCATTAATAACACTATTTGAAACCAAGGGGAGAAAATTATTTGTCTCATCAATTAGACGATTTTCGAAAATTTGATAAATTAAAACAACTCCACTTTCTTCATTTCTATTTAATACCTCTAGTTTTTCAACAAGCTTATCACGGTCCAGTTTAATAACAATTGAAAACGGACTCGAAGTATTTTTTTTAATTCGCTCATCATAGGTTGTCATATATAGAGCACCTTCATAGACAATAAATTGGGCCCCTTCAATATCTTCTGATATGCGTATGTTTTCATATTCTTCTTTGTCTAAATCAATAATTCCACT
The DNA here is from genome assembly GCA_964627665.1 of uncultured Eubacteriales bacterium. Lineage (GTDB taxonomy): Bacteria > Bacillota > Clostridia > Lachnospirales > Vallitaleaceae > UBA1351. Next base: position 22,577 of record CAZVKG010000012.1, read on the forward strand.
ATTTGCTGATATCGTTTTTGAAATAGGCTCAATATGTGCTGTAACGTCTTCTATGTAATCACTACTATTTCTTATTGTTAACAACCGTTTTTGTAGTTGCAGCATTCTTTGCTGACTTTCATATAAATTCATGATCTCCGATAATATAGCTAGACGATTGATGTTTTCATCACCAAGACAATCGTATTGAAGCATTTTCATGCTTCGAATGTCGTTTTCAATGTCTTCTAAATAGAAGACAACTTGACTGCTCATTGATTCAGCAATTTCATTTTTGATAGCCTCTACGCCCCATCGGTTCATAAAAATACCGAGCAGATAAATCGGAATAATAATGATAAGAAATGTTCTTAAAAGACGACCAAAAATGGTCTGGTGTAAATTTTTGTTCCACATAAGTATCCCCCTTATCTTACTTCATCAATATATTTAAAAGCTTCAAATGTTGATTCCCCTCCTGTTTTTTGTGTTGAAAAAATAAACATGCCGACTCTACACCCCACAAAATGATCGAGTGTGAATTGATGCTGTACTTCTTCTCCAAGTTGAATCCATGAATCATCTTTATGATAAAAACAACTTACTATATCCTTCATATTACTGAAGTCACCAATAATTTTTAATCGAACCTGATATTGATCGACCGCAATTTTTTCCGTGATTTCACCTAACTGATTATCGTAAAAATCTCCCATAGTGGATATGGGTCCACTTTTTTTCATATGGACTAAGTAGTATCCATCATTTTCTTTGGTCAAGGCTATTAAACTATACTTACTTTGCAGTGCGCATAATCCTGTATAATCTCCTTCATTGATCTGACTTGCATCAACTGAAACTTCGACTTCACAATATGGATATGTCATTCTTTGTGTTAGGCAATTATTTGCTTGGGTAATATTCCGACTTATTTTATCGGTTTTAATAAGTAGGCATGACATTGCTTTTTTCATGAGCCAACATTCATTGACCGGATTATGATTCCACTGCCATTGTTTTTTTATGCAAACCTGTTCTTTTGTTATATCTGTATACTCAAAAAAATCATTAGTTACTAAAGGTTCATAGACATGGTCTGGATGAGAACTTTTTATACTGATTTGTTTTTTGCTATCAATAATTGGAAAATCGTTTTCCCAGTGGATCGGAAATATTATAGGAATACGTCCAACTGCTCCACGATCTTGAAAAAGGACCGTATACCATTCACCTTCTGGGGTATCAACAATTCCTCCTTGGGCAATGCCTTGATTGCAATATCCTAAGTCTTCATTGAATATATCTTTTCCAATAAATTGTTCTGTTAATTTATCTGCTACATAACATGCTTGTGTTCTCCTTGCCTTTCCTGTACTTGGCCAATGAATCAAAAACACATAATATTTTCCATGGATTTTATAAACATGTGTCCCTTCATATCCCAACTGAACTTCCGCTATATCTGAGATAATCTTTTTATGCAAGCCTCCGGGTTTCGGCCCCTTTAACTCAGAATCCAGTTCTGTCACATATATATCTTTATTGCCATAAAAAACATACACTTTTCCATCCTCATCAAACAAAATCGAATTGTCATGATAAAATCCTTCGATATTTGTTTTGCTCCATGGTCCGTATATTGATTCTGCAGTATATATATATGTTTTTCGTGTGTCATTTGCTGTGAAACAGACATAATATTTTTTATTATGATAACATAAGCTAGCCGCCCACATCCCCTCTCCATAGATGTTTTTACTTCCTTCAAGTCGATGTCGAGGTGAATCTTCTAAACAATCATATACATACGTGATAATCTCCCATTTACGCAAATCATACGAGCGAAGTATAACGCCCCCCGGCATGAAATGCATGGTTGTACTAATCATATAATAGGTATCGCCAACTCGAATAACATCCGGATCCGGAAAATCCATAGGTATTAATACATTGTTTTTCTCATCCATTTTTTATCCCTCCAAAGTTAATGATTTCGTTCACTATACAATTTATACTATTTTATGTCAATGTGTTATTGTTTTATGTTAAAGTTAAACAAAAAATTCTGCCGGCAAATGAATCTTTGCTGGCAGAAAATTTATAATGTCACCATTATTATCTCACATATTCGATTATACTATGAAGCATTTGTTTTGCAACCGGTCTATTCTCCAAATCTCCTTGCAGATTCATTCCACAGATTAATAACTTTCCTTCACCATAGGAATGTTTTTTTTCATACAATAGACTCAATTTTCTATTTGTGTTCCAATCATCAATCACATATATGATGGGGTCCACCTCTGAATCTTCAGCTTTTAACCTTTGAATGTTAGCATCATGGATGAGATCAAACCACTGCCAGTTTGTATGGTCATCTGTCACAAAATGTGATAAGGCCGGATGTGCCGGGTCACAAGATATACCTAGTGTATGAGGCGCTTGTCCTTCTGTCCATTGGGTATTCCAAAAAATCGTTGTAAAGCCTGCCGGTATCTTGTCAGCTTCATCCTCTGCTTCTTGGGGAATCAAGATAACGCTCTTGCCTTCCTTAAGGTATTGAATGGCAGCGTCTTCCTGATTTACAAGCTTAACATGATTAGGAAGGAGTGTTTTAATCTCCGGATATACCCAGATACTCCATGAATTTTCATAAAAAGTCCCTTCAATAGCAAGGGTTATAATAAATTCACCCGCTTTTTGAATTCGGTCGAGATCAAAGGAAATATGGCCCACATAATTTTCGTTCGTGATTGCTATCGTCCTTGGATCAAAGCTTCCTGTGGTTATTAGATCACCACTTTTATCTCTGACTGACCACGTCACGTAGGCATCTTCCATACTCTTGGCTCCGAAATGACTGATTTGAACCTTTCCAACAAAGGTTTCACTTGCCTGCCAGACAACTTTTTTCATACGTAGGAGTGGAACAGTTTCACAGCAAAATTCATGAAATTGCTTTTGATTAAGATAGCCTTTTTCTTCCCAGAAGGCATCTAGCATTCCCACAAGAGCCGTTCCTTGCCCAGGGAAATCTGTCAATCCCAGCAGTTGAAATCCTCCAAATCCCGGCGTTCTTAAGGCCGCTTCAATTTCTTCTTTATAGAGTAGCGACTGCCATTTACCGGAAGCTAACATAAAGGCTTGTCCTTGATTCTCTAATCCGGCTTTTTGAAGGGACTCTGCTGCCAACTCAAAGTTCAAGGGCTTTAGAACACCTGTATATTTTTCCATTTCTTTAAAGTTTGGATATGCGCACCATTGCCCTATTTCATGAGACACCACCGGGACAGGACTATCTTCAATCAGGGTCTGAAAATCAAAATCGGTCTTAAGAGGATTTTTATTGAGCCTGCCTTCTAATTCATCGCCCCAGTCTTGACATCGTAAGACGTGGCCTCTATTTTTCAAGCAATGATATTCGTTGGCTTCAATCTCAGGCCATCCGGCGCAACCGGTATAAAGGCGACGTCTATCTTTTTTCTTCCAATGACCAACAATCGTATTTAAAAATGTCTCGTAATCGTCTCCACTAGGCTCATTACCAACCGCAAGCATGCAAAAGGAGGGATGATTCCCGTATGCTTTCATTATTCGATCGGCTTCGTCATAGACAAATTGGTCAAGCAAAGCATCTTCACCAAGCTCTGTCCACACCGGTGTCTCAATCTGCAAGTAGATCCCCACTTCATCCGCGACTTGAAAGGCAATCTCCGGTGGACACCAAGAATGAAAACGTATGTGGTTGAGTCCATAGGCTTTTGCTTTTGTAAAGATTTTATCCCATGCCACATAGTCCATTGGGGGATGTCCTGTTAGAGGAAATACACAGCATTCTAGTGTTCCTCTTAAAAAAGTTTTTTGGCCGTTCATTGCAAACTGCCTTCCTTGAGTTGTTACTTGTCGCATACCAAAAGATGTTATTTTTTCATGATAATAATCCGGCGTCTTAATCGCAGTCGTCAATGAATGCATGTTTGGGCAAAATTCATCCCAACGCTCCGAAAGATTGTCCATATCACAGCTGACCTCAAGGTGCATTTCTTTATCGCTAATCATAATATCGGTTGTTTTGTTGTCATTTAATATAAGCTGACCTTGAATAGTCCTCTTGGTTTTATTTTTGATTGTCGTTTCCACACGAATCGTATTCGCTACAAGATCAGGATAGATTTGCACATCCTCAATAAATACCGGATCTGTAATCTGAAGTCCTAACTTCCCAATAACACCATTCCAGTTGGTTTGGGTTTCTTTTGTTATTGAATGGGCATCTTTGCCCACATTATATTTGATGCGGTTATCGATTCGCATGGTCATTTGATGGCGACCGGGTGTCAGCAAGTCACTGAGATCATATTCATGGGCGACACATAGGCTGTCTTGGCTGCCGATTTTTATTCCATCCACCCAAAGGGTCGATTCCCAATGACACCGTTCAAGGATAAGTACTAGGTGCTTGTTCTTAGCTTCTTTTGGAATTTCTACATCTTTTTGATACCATGCACATCCAGTATATTCAACAATTCGGCTTAATCGGTGGGGATCTTTTCCCTCGACTAAATCACCGATTCCATTCTCATCAAGGGATCCGGGCAATTGAACCCTATCCGGTAACTGGTCGTTAAACCATTCTTGCCCTTCTCCTTGTGCATCTGGATCTAGGCGAAAACGCCATTCACCTTCTAATGTCATAAAATCTTGCATATCTTATAGACTCCTTTCGATGTGGAATACGTTTCGGTATAAGTGACCATATATATGGGCTGGTTCTAAGGCTAATGCTTGGTCAAAATATGTCCTTGCTTTTTGATTGTCGCCTAGACCTAAGTGACCTAAGGCAATTAAATAATAACAATGAGCTTTATTTTTAACATCATAGTCTGCATCAAAAATCAAAAAATCCGGTAAGGATACGGCAAAATAATCGATCTTAAAGGGTTTAAATAGATATTTTTCTCCATAATCAATTAAGCGATAAAATCTGGACTTTGCTTGTGCCACTTGTCCCAGTGCCATATATGCTAATCCTTGGTACATGATCATGTCTGCAGGTTGATCGTTATAGAACATCATCCCGGCAGGTACATTGCTTCCCATGGTTGCTTTCACAAAACATTCTTTGGCTTCGTCTTCTCTACCCAGTCTTTCGTAGCAAATTCCTAGCAAGTAAAATAAATCATTATCTTTTTCCCCTTCCAACTTTCCTTCACCTAGATTGCGGGGATAGGTTAATGCCTTGGTAAGATAGTCTTGGACGACCACATATTCTTCCTCGTCTATGGCTTGCTTTGCCATCCCTAATAGGGCAATCTTATACTGACGTGTGACTTTTCCTTCACCACCTTCCCAAGGATGGAATTGATGATGCATCATAGCTTGATATGCTGTTTCATGGGCACCTGTCATATTTAGAAGGGTGATATATTCCACGTACAAATCGTCCCGACATTCAACCACTTCCATGTACTTCTCGTAACGAAGCAATCGGTCTGCAAATGACATATCGAGCTTTTTATAGAGTTGGTCTAGTTCTAAAAAGATACGTGGGTCCTTTTCATTTAGGGAAAATGCTTTTTCCATGGATTTTTGTGCTTTTTTCTTTTCTCCGACTTTATTATAATATGCCAAACTTAAGTTGCGATGAACAATCGGAAAATCCATTCGCATCTTTGCACATCTTTCCCATAATTCAACTGCTTTTTCCCATTGTAACTTGTCATAATAGAGATTTCCCAAATAATAAGCTGCCATTGGTGCATCATACTTATCAATAGCATAGCTTAATACATGTATATCCTCCAAGTGGTTTGGAAAACAATAATCCGGTATTGCCTTCTCAGCGTCACTGATTAATTGGTCAATTCCTTCTACTTTTCCTGCAAGATAATGGTAATAGGCGAGATAATAATAAATCAGTGGCGATTTATGTTCACATGATTCAAGGACGTCTATGGCTTCTTCATAGGCTCCAAATTCTGCGTAATCTCTTGCTACAAGCAAGTGATTTCCATTAATAGTAAGTCCTTTTTCAAACCGTAAGACCCCATCAAAAGAATCGATTTCTAGACTTTCATGAATCCATTGTAACTGGTCCTCACTTCTTTGTAAACGTCTGAGTATATATGCCTTTAAGGCTCTTGCTTTACTATTATGTCCATTCTTTATCAAGGCCTTTTCAATCATTGTCAAGGCATGGTCAAAGCCTTCTTTTTGACAGTCAATAACTGCTAAATAGTAGAAGGCCGCCTCTTGTTGTTCATTAGTCCAGGTCGCCTTAAAAAAAGCGTCATAAGCCTCATCAACTTGTCCTAGATGTAATTGTGCAAGGCCTAGATGATAGTAGGCCTCACTATCATAGGGGTTGGGATTAAGTTTGGTTAAGCGCTCAATAGCTTTTTCAAAATGTTGCCTGGCTTGGCTAAATGCACCTCTACGAAAGAGTAGCATTCCATAGGCAGTATTGATACGTGTATCGCCGACGTCACGTTTTAATCCTTCAAGATAATAGGGGTCCGGTCGATAGGTTGCATGTCGATATTGCTCAATATGTAATCCTGCCAACAGGAGTTCTTCATTGGTTTGAATATCCTCCGGTTCACCGACCGCCTTTGCCGGGCTGGGCATCGGTTCAATATCTGATACTTCAGGCTTATAGTCGATTAAAAGCTGATCCTCTTCGTAGACAGAAATCTTTAATCCTACCTCTGAGTCACTCATAAAATCAAACTCTTTTTTATAGGTTTTTATCGGGGATACGTCTACCTTGTCTTCAAAAATAATTATATCCTGATGTTCTACTAGGACCTTGACCGTTTTCGGACTGCTTGTATATAGAGCAATTCGAATGGTCTCTGCCTCTTTTTCCATATTAAGGACGACGTCTGTGTTAGCGTTTTTGACTTGTCCGACTGACTTGTAGGGCATAAAATATTGTTTAAAGGTCTTTTCTTCAAAGGGTTTTAGCCAAGTAAAATCCGGTTGATTATCTGTGTATACACCTGTCATAAGTTCAATATAGGGTCCGTCTTCGTCAGTAAGATTATCATCCCATGCTTGCCCAAAGTCACCGCACCCCCACGTCCATTGCTTTTTCCCGGGAGAGATATGGTGGTCAGCAACATGTAACAAGCCTGCCTCTTTTTTATAATCGTAGCCTCCGACAAAATCATACTTGGACTTTTCAGCCATATATGAAGTCGGAACCGGTATGTTTTTGTACCTGGAGATATCCACGCCGGCACTATAATCCATCTTGTAGTATTGGCCGGTAGCGATGGGAAATCTAGACACATCTCTTTTTCCATGATCCATAACGGCATGAACATCCGGTGGGAAAATGGATTGTGTATAGTCATTGACCGGAACCGCCGGATTTGCCCACCATAAAAAGGTCTGGGGCATTGATGTCCGATTATAGAGCTGGCCTGTAATCTCAATATAGGCTTTGTCGGGATATAATGTAAACGTTGCAATCGCTTGAGTTCCATACATTCTATCAACATCGTGTATGAGAACGGATTTACTCCCATCTACGTTGTCCTTTAATTGATAATTCACCGGCAAAAAGGTTGATGGACGGTGATGTTGGGGCCAATTAAACTCTATTCCGCCCGAGATCCAAGGACCGGTTAATCCAACCAGGGCCGGCTTAATGACTTGATTATAATAGACAAAGTCATAATCGTTGGTTTTATCGTAAGCTCGATGAATACGTCCGCCAAGCTCCGGTAGTACCATAATCTTTAAATATTCATTTTCTAAATATATAGCATTATACGTTTTATCTACTTTTTTATCGCCAATGCTTTCTATGACCGGATAGGGATATACCTTTCCTGAGCTGCCTTGATAGACTCTTTTTTCTAAAAAGATTGGAGTTTTTTCCGCCGGACCGATTTCATATGTGGGTATAGAAACTTTTTCTTCCCAAACTTTTACAATATTGCTATTTTTCTCTTGCATGTTAACCTCCTACGTATTCATTCAATGTTTTACTATACTAATATTCTATACTTATTTATCTAAAAAATCATTGCTTGAATTTGCGTATTGATTTCAAAAAATTGCTATTGAAGATTTTAGGTATTCTTGTTATTATTAATCTATATCACATGAACTGAGGTGTAGGCATGAAATCCCACGAAAAGCTCGTCTCCAATAAGTCTGACTATTTTATCTATTCTCCAAGTATCACTGCCACACAGACATTTTTTTATCCCATCTGTACCGGGCATTTTATTTATGAGCCCGGATATCATTTATATCGGACGTCCTATGACAGCTTTTTGCTCTTGTATATTCATTCCGGAGAACTTGTCGTCAATGACATGGCTGATAGGAAGGTTGCTAGCGCCGGTCATTTTGTTTTACTTGATTGCTATCAACCACACAGCTACCATACGGACATTGGCTGCGAGTGTACTTGGATTCATTTTGATGGACCCATGGCCAGAAAATACTACGAATTAATCTTTGAAAGTTGTTCCCAGGTTTTTTCCCTTTTTGAACCCTACAAAACCATAAATCAAATGGATAAAATATACCGTGCCTTTTATGAAAAAGAAAAAATCAGAGAACCTTTGATTTCCAAATGGCTCTCTGACATATTAACATCCATACTACTTAATCATTCTCATGTCGTATCTGTCACTCAACGTTCACTGATTGAAGACACTATTGCTTATATTCACGAACATTTCAACTTAGGGCTAACGATTGATCATCTTGCAAAAAAAGCTCTGCTCAGCCCTTATCATTTTATTCGTGTCTTTAAAAAAGAAACCGGTTATACGCCTCATGAGTATATTATTGATATTCGCATAAACACAGCAAAATATCTATTAAAATCAACATCGCTACCTATTAAAACCATCGCTTTTAACATCGGATTTACAAGTGAAAGTTCCTTTTGTACCGGTTTTAAAAAGAAAGTCGGTTCGACGCCTTTAGAATATAGAAAAACAAGCCTGTCCTAAATAATTTCACTCATTAGTGCTGCATCCGGATTCAGATCATTAAACAATTTTTTTCGTAATGTTTTCTTACTTCCGATGAGTCGAACGGCCATCTGGTCAATGGCGATTGTTGATAGGACCGATTGAATATATCCTTCAATCAAGCTATCTAAGGATAATCCAAGTGTATTAAAATCTTTGTTGTCCATTAACTTCAGGCGTTTGGTTTCACTATCCCAGCCTTCTTGGGTGCGTACGGACAAATTCGTCCCAAGAATTTCCCAGGAACTTTCAAATGGCTCTAAGACCCCTTTCAAAGGCTTTTCCGCACGACGTGCATAGAGAGCCATTGGTTCAAAGCCAGTTTCTGTTGCGGCAATCATCATTCGCAGGTCTGCTACATAAATCTCACTTTTTTTGTTGGGCATCATACCCACATGGTAAAATTTTTGGTCCCCATGCATTGTTGACCAATGATAATTCCCGATCAGACTTTGTACAATAAATTCATCATATTCATGCTCAATATCCATAAAGGCTTTGAGTTCTTGTTGGGATGTCACTGTGTAGACCCCTTGCCCTGCATTGGAGTAAGGATTCTTAATAACGGCATGCCCTCCAAATCGATCAACCCATAATGGAACTTCCCGTAACTTCACATCATTGATGGTTTCCGGAATGTAGACTTTTAGGTTCGACATGGATAGTTGTGCATTAAATAGGTCATAGGCCTTTGCTGCCATATTTTTATTTCGCCCTCCGGCAAGACATGCAATAACCGGATTATAAATGAGGGTTTTTGTCTTCACAGGAATCCGGTTCCAAGGCTTCTGTGTTACATAACGAAATGCTGCCTTGATATCATTCCAATTTCCCTCTTCATCTCTGACTTGCATCACTTCTTCCTGAAAGCGAACCGACGGATTGGCATCTTCGTTAAAGTACTGAACCAGATATACCTTTTCATGAACTAACTGGGCCAATACCTTTGCATATCCGGATGCTTCCATTTCATTTTTATCATAGATTATGGCATAGCTTCCCGGAATCGTTCGCTGTCTTTTTACAAAGGGTAAGAACGATTTTTCAATCAGTCGAAGATAACCGCCACGTTCTTCAATATCATCGAGCAATGGCATCGACTTTTGTCCTGACGGTGACGAATTGGTTTCGATAACCACCATTTTTTTTGTTCCTTTTTCATTCACCACATGGAATAAATCCGTTCCGGACCATTGAATATGTTTGGGCTTATAGGTTAACCAATACATTAATTCATTTTTATTTACCATAGGATTCAGATGGCAAAAGCGCTCCACAATACGTTCCTTATCCATATTAAGAAAGGATTTGACGGATTGATGAATTTGAGCATGTAACACTTTGTTGTAGTAATGGTCCTCCATATTAAAGGTTGAATCATTAATCAGTTGGGCTGGTTTTTCAAGTTCTATTTTCATGATGACTCCTTTTGTAAATAATTAAAAATCACATGTGGAATGTTCACCTGGGAACAGGATTCTAATCCCTTAAACATTGGTGAGGAATTCACTTCACATATTTTAAATCCATCGCCGTCAAAGAGAAGATCAACACCGGCTACATCAAGTCCAAGAACGTCAGCTGCTTTAAGGGCAATTTCTTCAATAATCGGCGTTATCGGATAAGACTCTACACTTCCTCCGGCAGAATAATTGGCACGAAAATCATCTTCTTTGGCAATGCGCATCATACATCCAACGACACGGCCTCCAACCACAAATACACGAAGGTCACGACCTTTACTATCTGCAATCATCTCTTGTACAATAATATTCATATTCACATTGGCCAACTCAACAATGCGTATCCAATCTTCCATTTGTCTTTGATGATCTAACATAAAGACCCCTCGACCAAGAGAGCCTGACAAGGTCTTAACCACTAAGGGAAAACCAAACTGTTCTTTGATTAAATCAATATCGACCGGAAATTTCATTAGCATCGTCTTTGGAACCGGCAGTTTTTTATAGGCCAATACTTGTTGTGAATACAGTTTATCCTTAACCATCTCTATGGCGATACTTCCATTGATACAAGGTATATTGAGTCGTTCAAATTGACGAATCAAGGCTAATGCAAAATACGTAGTACCTGACCCCATTCTGGGTATGACAAAATCCGGTCGTTCTAACGGTTTACCATCCAAGAAGATTGAATACGCTTCATCCTGGTTAACAAATATTTCAAAACGTGCCGGACTTAATACTTCAATATCGATTCCCAGTTTTTCTGCCTCTTCGATAAATCGATGAGTTTCATAATGGGTTTCATTGAGTTCATATTGATTTACTTTATAAAGAATAATACCTTTCATCTTACCTCCGCGTCTTCACGCTAAATATATTGTATCATCATTATAAAGCTTTTTTTCCAAATGGTAAATCACTATCGTATAATCTCATCAATTATTTTTTCATCACTATAATAAACATGATTATATAGGCTCATGGGACGGTCAATAATAATAAGTTCTATCTTCATCTCTTTTGCTGCTTGGGATTTTTCTATGCATCCTCCGTTGACACCACTATCTTTTGTAACTAGATATTTCACTTTATGTTTTTTGATATGGTTGATATTATCTTCTACACTAAAGGGCGGGTTCAATGGCAATAAATTTCCGACCCCCAAACCACTTTTTTTTGCAACTTCAATCGATCCTTTTATTGGTAGTATTCTAAAAATCAACCGATCTTTCGGAAGAATTTCGACAATTTCAGGTATATTATTGCTACCTGTTGTGAATAAAATATGACCTGATTTGTTTTTCAAATAATGGCATGCTTGTCGAATTGTCTTAAAATGTAAGCCTTCCTCCGGTTTGAAGGCTGTTTCTCGTTCAAGTCGAAAAAGTCGGACGTTTTGCTTTTGACAGGCATGCAAAATATGATTGCTAATTTTATCCGCGTAAGGATGAGTTGCATCAATGACCATATCAAATCCATTGCTCTCCAAGAATTCACTAATCTCTTGTGTCTCTATTGCTCCAAATCTTTTCGTTAATAAAGGATGTTTCTCCAACAAAGCATTTCCATGTTCAGTTAGTGAACTTGCTGTCACATACACATTTTTTGCTAATAATTTTTGAATCAGTCTTCTTCCATCAAGTGTTCCAGCGAAAACCAACACTTTTTTATTCATCAAAAATCACCTTTTTTACGATACCCTCGGGGTGTAACCATCCGATTGTTTTTAATAAAGGTATCTTTGTTTCCAACAATAACCATGGTTGCCATATCAATATCATGGTCACACATATGGTTAAGATTCGTAAAAATAATTTTTTCATTCACTCGTTTTGCATTTTTAACAATACCTACAGGTGTATCCGTATGTTTATACTCTAATAATATTTCTCGTGCCATATCAATAAAATCCGGTCTTCCTTTACTTCTAGGATTGTATATACATGTCACAAAATCTCCCATACCTGCTGCATGTAAGCGCTTTTTAATCAGTTCAAGAGGTGTCAAAAGGTTGCTTAAGCTTATGAAAACGCTATCATGTACAATCGGCGCACCTAATGATGCCGCTGCTGCTTGTGCTGAAGATATGCCGGGTACTACGTGAACATCAATAGATTTATGTTCTTTTGCCTCTGTTTCAAGAATAATCTCTTGCATAATTCCGGCAATCCCATATATGCCGGCATCACCTCCACTGACTATGGATACTTCTTTCCCCATTTGTACGTATTCAATAGCAAGCTTACACCGATCCACTTCATGTTTCATCCCATTCATAATCACTTTTTGATCTGTTATAAGTTCGTCTATAAGTTCAACGTATTTTTTATATCCGATAATAACCTCTGATTTTTCTATGACCTTAATGGCTTCAAGACTCATGTAGTCTATTTTACCCGGTCCTGTACTTACAATGTTTAACATAGCCTTTCCTCCCATATACTTAATGTAATTCCATTATATGCTTTTCGTTGCATCAAACAGCGTCCACCCTTTGAAGCTAAAAGTCCTGAAGGCATTGATACACTCCCAACACCAATGGTTTCTTTAACAAATGCAGAAATTGGAAATTGTTTTTCTATTTTTTTTATATCTTCTTGATGATAGGTGACAAACGGAACATTGAACTGGCGGCTTAACTGAAGAATTCCGGGTTCATCTTTTTTAAGTGCAATGGATGCTATTTTTCCAATTGCTCGTTGATCCAAACCATTGTCTTCTAAACACGTTTTCAAAAATGCATTGATCTCTGAAAACGGTATGTTTTTTTTGCATCCGATTCCAATAACTAGATTCTGTGGGATTAACTGCAATTGCGGTAACTCACATTGTATATCAGCGGCTAAAGCTTTCTTATTCCGATTCGAAATGATTACAAGGCCTTCCGACCGATTTGTCACGTGATTTACTAGACTTAAATCGTGTATATCTGATAAATCTAATATCTGTGACGATTCGTTGATAAGTTCAACGCACTTTTTTTCAATAAGTAGTGCTGTTATTGTCTTTGCATCTTCAAAATCACCAATCACAAGCTGATGTTTTTCTGCAAATAAATCCATGGCTGTAGTACCAAACAAATCGGATGCTGTTGTTATAACTGGCTTAGCATCTAATGTTTCAGCTAATTCGATTGCTAATGCATTTGCGCCTCCCAGATGACCGCTAAGGACCGGAATAACATACTCACCTAAGCTTTGAACGCATATAACCGCAGGATCAATACGCTTATCTTGTAGAAAGGGTGTAATATGTCTTACAATAATTCCCATAGCCATGATATAAATAAACGCTGAATAGGACCTAAACATATGCCCATCCACTTCTTTCAAAGACGTTCGTATATCTATGTTTATCCGTCCACAATACGCTTGTTCTATTTTATGTGCTAAGGCGATCGTTGTTGAATTTAATGCAATAATGACCCATCTTTTATTCTGATTCACTTTCTTTTGCCTTTCTATATTCATGAGAAAACGTTTTATCATACAGCTGAGACCGTTCGTATTCTCCCTCGATGAATTTTCCCACTAATATTTGTGCCGTCTTTGTGATTTTAGCTTGGGAAACTTTCTCTGCAATAGTTTCAAGTGTACCTATAACAATTTTTTCATCCTCCCATGATGCACGTTGAATGACAGCTACCGGTGTTGATTTTGGATAACTGGTTAATAAACGTTGTACTACTTCTTCCATCATACCAACACTTAAAAACAAAGCCATACTCGTCTGATGTTTAGCTAATTGTTCCAATTGCTCTTGTTCCGGAACCGGTGTGCGCCCCTCTAACCGTGTTAAAATAACGGTTTGGCTTACACCGGGTAATGTGAACTCTTTTTTTATGCTTGCTGCTGCTGCGGAAAACGAGCTAACCCCAGGTATAACCTCAAAAGGTATTTCTAATTCTGATAATGCATCAAACTGTTCACGTATCGCGCCGTAAATAGACGGATCTCCGGTATGGATTCGTACAACTTTTTGATTCTTTTGGAAGCCTACTTTAATCACTTCGACCACTTCTTCAAGGGCCATCGATGCACTGTTATATATGGAAGCATCCGCTTTACATTCACCAAGAATTTCCGGATTTACCAACGATCCGGCATAAATAATAACGTCTGCTGCATCAATCAATTCTTTTCCTCTAATCGTTAACAGTTTGGGATCTCCCGGTCCTGCACCGATGAAATAAACATTATTTTTCATTTTTTATTCCTTTCAATATTGTCACTGGATTTTCAGCAATCATCATATTTAAGTTGCCTACACTTTTATTGCATTGGATCGCTACTTGGACAATTTCTATCTCTGTATAAGCATATTTTTTTAACAATTCCAGTATACGCGATGTACTTTCTAATGCAATTGTATTCGCTACAAGAATGCCTCCGACGACTAAATGGTCCTCAATATATTGAAATATTTCTTCGATTTGACCACCATTTCCGCCAATAAAGATCCGATCAAACAGTCTCTTTTTTTCCGTCACCATTTCTTCATGAAGTAAGATTGTCGGTACTTGGCCTTCTAGAACCTCCACTGAATGAAGATTAAACTTTTGCAAATTCTGTGAGATTAAATCAATAGCTTCTTTTTTTTGATCAACAGCGGTTACCGTAGCCCCCATCATTGCCGCTTCAATTGAAACAGAGCCTGTTCCTGCACCGATATCTAAGAAGCTGTTTTCTTTAGACATTGCCAATTTACTTAGTGTTACAGCACGCACTTCCGATTTTGTCATCGGAACGCTTCCACGAATAAATACATCATCCTTCATCTCTAATCACCATAACACAAAGAGGATCAATTGCCTTATTTAACGGTTGTATAATCGATTGCTTTGTGATCCTTTCATCGTCATAAGATAAACGTTCTCCAATAGTTAGTGTGATGCTTTCTAGGGAAAAAGAGTTTTTCCTGGCTTCTATAACTTTTAGTAACTCTTTTCGTATGCCTTCAGGTGAATGAGCTGCATCCGTTAGTAGGCCAAAGGTCATACCTTCTATTAATCCTGATGCCATTTCGCTAAAAGCGATTCCTTCTCTTGCGTGATAACTTGTCCATTTTGTATCTTCATATCCTATTTTCATTTTAGAAAACATATACTGTAAACTAGAAATTCCGGGAATAACTTCGATATTTTCTTGGTCAATATGGCGTTTAATATAGTTTAACATGCTATAAAATCCTGTATCACCACTAACAATAACGCCAATTATTTGATCGCTATGTTTAATCATATAGTTTTTTATTTCATTAAAATTATTCTTAAGTTCTAAGATTTGTCTACAGTCTTCTCTTACTGAGTCAAGATTACGCTTGGCTCCGATAACGATATCACATTGTTTAATTGTTTCTATTGCCTTAGGTAGTATATAGCTTCGATGACCCGGGCCAATACCTATAACATATATCATTTTTTCAGCTCCTTAAGCATCTCAAAGGCTTCTTCCGTGTGACCTAATTCTCCATGGATTTTTGAAAACATAATACATTCAACCTTGATTTGATGTCCCGCCCAGGTTTCCATGGCTGTTTTGCAGCGGCTTACAATGGATTGGCATACTCTATCCCGAAGGTCACGACTCAATGAATCCAAATATTCAATAGCTTCATCTGTCGTATTACACTCTAAAAGATCTTTACAGGATTCTTTAGATATTCCGACCGAAAGAGCGCTTTGATAAATGGAGGCCATCCGATGATCACCGAACTGACTATGGGTATTATGCATTTCATAGGCAACTTTTACGATCTTACCTATATGACCGACAAGCAATACTTGATTGAAGCCTAATCTTGTCGCTTCTTCAACCATTGGGCCGATAAAATTACTCGTTTTTTGCATATTTTTTTCAGGAATATTATATTGCTTTAGATAGTCTCTTCCAAAATTTCCAAAAACAAAGATAAGCTCTTTTTTTCCGCTTGCCCGTAATATGGACAGTTCTATCTTAAATGTATCTAAAAGTGCTTTTTCAGACATTGGCTCAACAATTCCCGTTGTTCCTAAAATAGATATCCCACCAAGTATTCCAAGTTTCTCATTAAATGTTCGTTTTGCTATTTCAAGGCCTTCCGGCACGAATATACTTATCGTCACTGATTCTTGACTTGGAAGAACTTTTTCTACCTCTTTTCGAATCATTTGAAGCGGAACCGGATTAATGGCAGGCTCTCCAACATCAATACTTAAGCCTTTTTTTGTCACAATACCAATACCAATGCCTGCTTGAATCCGAATGGATTCTGTGCCTTGACTTTTTCTGGCAAAAGCATGAATCTTAATGCCATCTGTAACATCCGGGTCATCGCCTGCATCTTTAATCACATAACAATGAGCACCCTTTGGGCATTTGTTATGAAAAACGTCAATGCTAATATTCCATCCTTTTGGTGTGTCAATATCAATCACGGACACTTTTTTTCCATATAAAGCTTGGACAGCAGCTTTTGCTGCTGCTGCAGCGCAACTTCCTGTTGTATACCCATATCTTAATTTTTTGTTGTTTTTTTCAATATAACGCTCCATAATTTACTTTCTTTTTTTTAATTGTGCAACGGTAAAATAAGGAATTTTTTCGTCTAGATAATGAATATTTTGACTTACAACTTCATTTTCAAATCCGATATTTGTTAAGAAAGAGCTCTCGAATTTATGTTCTAGAATAAGTTCTTTGAGTAATTGCGCCCCTGCACTCACTTTCATTACAACAATATTATCATGTAAACGAAAGGCTTGGCGAATATTTTTTTCCGAGTCTGTCATATTAATGACTGCTAAAGATTCTTGACCTAAACATAACGGTTGGCCAATCATGGCTGCGCCTTGTAAGAACGAAGCAACTCCCGGAATATATTCAGCCTTCTCACTTAAGTATTGTGTCAAGTAGGTGAATGTCGAATAAATACTCGGATCTCCAAGCGTTAAATAGACAACGTTTCTTCCGTTTTCTAGATATGTATTTATGTGTTTACCATGTTCCTCAAATATTTTTTCGACGTCATCTGTCACTTTCTTCATCGGAAAGTATAGATACTCCACCTTATTATGATCATCTATATAGTCACTTGCAATTGAGAACGCTGTACTTTCTGTTGAACCTATCTTTTTTACGGGTACAAGAATATGATCAGCTTCTTTCATACGTTTAACCGCCTTGACTGTCAACAGTTCTTTGTCTCCCGGGCCGACACCTATGCATATTATTGGCATTGATTTTCCTCCAAATATTTTTTCATAATGGCATTCATAATAGCAACAGCTACTGTTGAACCGCCTTTTCTTCCTAAAACTGTGATATGCGTATAATCCGATTGATTGAGTAAGTCTTTTGATTCTTTTGCACCGACAAATCCCACCGGAACTCCCACAATTAATGCCGGTGATTTATTGTAGGCATGGCAAAATTCAAGTAAGGTAACGAGTGCCGTAGGCGCATTTCCGATAAGGAAAATATGGATATCTTTATCTTTCACCGCTTTTTCCATTGCGACGATTGATCGTGTAACTTCTCTTTTTTTTGCCTCAAGTACAACATCTTCGTCATGCACATAATTAACCACTTCTAAACCTATTTTTTCTAAGTTAATCCGATTGACGCCTACGGCGATCATATTGGTGTCACAGTATATCTTACACTTGTTTTCAATGGCCTTATACGCATTCGAAAACACTTCTCCTTTGAAATGAATCAATGCTTCATATTCAAAATCTGCTGTTGTGTGAATTACCCGCTTAACCACCGACAACTCATTTGGTGTGAACTGAGTGGGGCTGATCATCTCAGATTCAATAATCTTCATACTCCCATTTTCTATCTCTTGAGGCTTTTTGATAAATTCCATATTTTACTCCTGTTTATCTTTGTATAACCGACACGTTTCAACAAAATTATGGGCAAAGTCTAAATTCGAATAAAAATGTATATGTGCATAGCTTCCTACGCCTGATCCCTTAGCAAATCCGCATTTCCATTGCTTTACAATTTGTCCTTGTTTTTCTTTATGTAGACCATAGATTGTTTCACTTTCAATCTCTGCTTTTGAGCGGTGAAACTCATGAACGTTTATCTGGGCACCCTTTTCTCCAAATATACACTTTTGATCCAAAGTCAACTTGGCATATCCAAATCGCTGCAAGCTTTCTTGCATAGATGTTTTTCCCTGAAACCAATCAACCATCCGGTGTCCATTCCCCTCGAGGTCATATAGTTCTTGGCATAGATACATCAATCCTCCACATTCCGCATAATAGGGAAGCCCATTTTCCAAAGCTTTTTGAATACATATTTTCATTTTTTCATTTTCAGCGAGTTCTTTTGCAAACATTTCAGGAAAACCGCCTCCAATAATTAATCCATGAATGTTTACAGGTAGTTCCTGATCTCGAATGGGACTAAAGGGTAGCAACTCGACACCTTGATCTTTTAAATAGTCTAAATTATCTTGGTAATAAAAATGAAAGGCTTCGTCTTTTGCATAGGCTATACGTATGTCCTTGGTTCTTGAAGGAGAAGAATTTATCGATTGCTCTTGGAGATATTTTTTTAATTCCGCTTCATCACTCGTTTCAGCGAGTTGAAGTAATCGGTCCAAGTCGATTGTTTTTGAAG
Organism: uncultured Eubacteriales bacterium; assembly: GCA_964627665.1. GTDB lineage: Bacteria > Bacillota > Clostridia > Lachnospirales > Vallitaleaceae > UBA1351. The sequence continues at coordinate 41,636 of CAZVKG010000012.1, forward strand.
CCATATCAGATAAGCGTTCAAACATTTGCTCTAATTCAAGAAGTTCATCCGTTGGTACTAATCCAAGATGACGTTCGGGAATCTCCACTTGCATATCTTTCGTCAGATATCCAATGGGTTCTACATTTGTGTGTAGCTCAATAGCTTCTTTTAATATTTGATAATGACTTTCACCACTTACGTAGTTACAAATAACACCTGCAATCCTAAGTTCAGGATCAAATAATTCAAACCCCTTGACGACCGCAGCAATAGATGCCGCAACTTTACTGCCATCAAGGACCAAAATGACGGGTGACCTTGTGATTTTTGCAATAGATGCTGTTGTTCCGATATCACTTCCTACGCTGGCACCATCAAAAAGGCCCATAACCCCTTCAATCACTGCAATATCCGAATGAAAAGCATTCTTCATAAATAAATGGCTAATGACTTGCTGTGACATAAGATAAGAATCAAGATTACGGCTTTTATATCCTGTAATTAACGAATGAAACATAGGGTCAATATAATCCGGTCCAACCTTAAAGGGTTGGACGCGCATCGTTTTTGATAAAGCCGCTAATATAGCCATAGTAACTGTTGTTTTTCCTACACCGCTTTGCGTTCCGGCAATACATATTTTTTTCATCATAAAACCACTCTCTACTTTGAAGGATAATTTCTACTCTTGTATGGAATTTCTTCAACTCCATCTATGTTATTCAATTCTAATGCTATAACAAAAAAATACCCTGATAACAAATTCATAAAATCAATGAGTTGATTGTCAACAAAATGATTGTTTTCCTTGTAGCGATATAGCAATCGCACAAGACCTTTTGCTTCAGCACGTAAAACATGAGCTAAAGATGCTCTTTTTGAACCACAGGGTAATACAAATTGTTCACAACGTCCTTTCGTTTCCTCATTCCAATAATCAACACGCTTTTTCAACCAAATCACTTCATCTTCTGTTAAGGTTAGCTTGGTACGCAAGGTCGGATTGCTATGATAAATAAGTTCTTCGACTTTAAGTAGTTCATCTCTAAGTTCAGGCTCATCACATTCTGCGATTAACATTCCTATCATACTTGCAACTTTATCTGTATAAATTTCAAAATCGCAACGTAAATCTTCTGATGCATCCGATAAAAATGGATAGGCTTCGTAAGGACTTTTATAAATAATACTCATGATTCCACCTCTTCTTCTATTTACTAAATTTTTTCCATCGTTCATAGGATTCAATCATGTATCCTACAATATCAATGTCATATATATCTTTTAAAAATTCAGAAGTAATTAAATGCTCGCTATGTCCAATTCCTTTAACATGGCCTTCTTTCATAAACAACAAGTTATCCGAGAGTTGCATAGCTAGATTAATATCATGAAAAACACCAATCACTTGATGTCCGTCTTTTTTGGACCATTCTTTCAGGTAATTAACCAATCCGACTTGATGTTTCATGTCTAAGTGATTGGTCGGCTCATCCAGTAGGATCAAACGGGGTTCTTGAACTAGGGTATGCGCCAAAAAAACACGTTGCAGTTGCCCTCCCGAAAGGCAATCGATCATTTGATCTTTAATGGACGTTAATTCCACTTCTTTCATACATTGTTCAACAATGGCATAATCTTTTTCCCCCGGCTTCTTAAACATGGATTTCTTAATATGTTGATAACGTCCCATCATGATTGTATCATACACGGAATATGGGAAATTCACTCTTGAAATCTGACTCATCACTGCAACACGCTTAGCAATATCTTTTCTGCGCATATCATGAATCGATTGGCTATCTAATTCAAGCGTTCCCTTCGATGGAATGAGTTTTGCTATTGCTCTTAAAAGTGTTGTCTTTCCACAACTATTCGGACCTAAAATACACAAGCTTTGTCCTTCCGAAAGGTCAAGACTAATATCGTGAATAACATCTATTCCATTGTAACCCGCACTCACATTCTCTAGTTTAAGCATTTTTTTTCGTCACACTCCTTCTGTTGAAATACACATAAGCAAAGAAAGGTGCACCGATCAGCGTTGTTACTGCTCCAATCGGTAATTCAGACGGGGAAATAATGGTCCGTGAAACCAAATCTGCAAGGGTCATAAAGGCACCACCAAATAGGGCTGACATCGGCACGACAATGCGATGGGATGCACCATAGATTTTCCGAACAACATGAGGGGCTATTAAATCAATAAACCCAATAATCCCTACAAAAGCCACGGCTGTACCTGTAAGAAGAGCTGATGCTGTGATTAGTACAATTTTCATACGTCGCATGTCAATACCAACCGATATTGCTTGTTCTTCACCAAAGGTCATAATATCAAGCTCTTGAGCGAAATACATCAAAAACAAAATTCCGGGAACAATGATAACGAATAAGACAAATACATGGCTCCATTTTATTGCAGAAAAACTTCCCATTTGCCAAAAAATAATTTGTTCCAAGTGTTCTTTTGATAATACAATCAATATCGTAAGTAATGAACTTACAAATAAAGACAAGACCATACCAATTAAAATAATTGTCTGGTTTTCCAAACTTTTATCCAGTTGCATGGCCATTGATATAGCTAGAAGGACGGTTCCAAGACCAAACAAAAATCCAATCATAGGTAGTGAAAATTTGCCTAGAAAAGGGATTGTCATACCAAAAATCACCATCAAAGCCACCCCTAGTGATGCGCCTGATGATACACCTAATGTATAGGAGGATGCTAAAGGATTTCTAAGTACTGATTGCATAACGGTTCCGGTAACGGCTAATGCGCCACCAACTAAAAAAGCTGCAATGGCTCTTGGAAGTCGAATTGTCCAAAAAATAGATGCAATATTTGCCGACAGATCTTTAGGCAGTTCAATCCCAAAAATTTTATGACCAAAGATACCTACAATATCCGAAGCTTCAATGGCAACAGTTCCAAGTCCTGCTGCCACTATTAACACCATCACACATACTATGACCGTTAACCACATTTTTATTTTTAATTGTTCCATGTCTCATCACTTCAATTCTTCATATTTTTCCGGATAAACTAATTTTGCCATTTCTTCAAGTGCTTCAACAATGTGATGATTGGATAAACTACTCTTCCCATTGTCTATATAATACACATCTTGATTTTGAATGGCTTTCATGTTTTCCCAACCTTCTCTTGCCAATATTTCTCCGACCGCGTCTTCAATATAATTTACACTGGTTAGTATGACATCCGGATTTTCTGATATAGCGGCTTCTTCATTAACAGAAATCCACCCTTCCTCATTCTCAAATACATTTTTTGCTCCAATCAATTCAATCATTTCATGTAAAAAAGTATTTTTACCAAAACTATAGATTGTCGGCAATGCTGCAATTTCAAACATGATTGTTTTTTCTTCTTCAATTGTTGAACCAATCGCTGCTATTGCATCGATGCGTTCTTGCATATCTTCATTTATTTGTTTTCCTTTTTCATGTTGGCCTAGACTGTCCGCAATGAATTGATTATCTTCCTTAACCCCTTCAATGCTGGTACTGGAAGGAATTGTCACAACACAAACACCCAAATCAATTAATTGTTGAAAAGGATTATCGCCTTTCGCAGAGCTCATACCTGATACAAACATGATATCCGGTTCAAGAGCTGCAAGCGCTTCTAAATCCGGCGTCATCATATCAAACTGTGGCAGTTCATCAACAGCTTCAACATAATTGGGAGATTGGCTATCAACAGCAACGAGTTTATCTAACCATCCGATTTCATCAATAACTTGTGTTATGGAAGGTGCGAAGGAAATAACCCGCTGAACATCTTCCGGTATCTCTATTGAATTGCCTGCACGGTCCATAGTCGGGCGACTGATTTTGTCAGATTCTGATTCAACAGATTCTGTCGTTGATGAACACGCCGTTAATATGAACATAAATATAAGAACTATCATTGTATATTTTTTTATTAAATTTTTCATAGTGTTTTCCTCTTTCTTTTGTCATTAATTCCTTGTAAACATGGAGTTTAGATATCTAAAAATTCGTCTTGAAATTGTTGTAAATAAAAGTTCCTGATTTCTTCAATTTCGCCTAAACCAATCGGATGACAGTTAACCAAATATCCATCTTCTTCCAAAACGGATTTCCATGATCCCTGCTTTCCCATCATATCATTCATCACGTGATCTCCTGCAACAAATAATAAGGGAATCAGTTGAACTGAATTCACCTTAATTGCTTTAAGTTTTTTAATAACTTCTTCTACGCCATCTTCAATTGTTCCGACAATCACGGGAAGCCCTTCTTGACGCGCTACCTCTTCTATAGCATCATATTGCTGATGGGCTAAATGATCTGTACCATGGCCCATTAATACATAAGTTGTGTTTTCTTCATTAAAACCATACTGCCTTTTTAGTATATGCACGACTGTTCTCATATCGTTTTCAGGAGATAATAAGGCTCTCCCAAGGGAAATCTTGACTTTAGTCTCTCTTTTACATACGTCGTCTATAGCTTCAACAATTCGATGGTATTCATGTCCAGGCAAAATATGTGTTGGTTGAAGATAAATCTCACGATAGCCCTCTTCTATCATCGCTTCGATTGCCTCTTTTGGAGAAAATACACTTTTACCTTCTCCTTCCATTTTTTTTCGCACATAACGCGATGTATATGCTTGGATCACCTTAACATGTTGATATGTCTTTTCAAACAAGTGATAAAGCGGCTCAATACTTTTATCCCGGCCGTTTGCCTTAGTTGTTCCATAACTCACAATAATAATAGCTTTTTTCAATTTGATATATCCTTTCTATATTGCTCCAATCAAGGTGTCTAAATAGCGATTCATTTCGAATATGTTTTTAGGCATCTTCTCCTCTTGTCCAATAACACCTTTCTGTCTTAACTTTTGATATATTTGATATAGTATCGGTAATGTGATACCGGACTTTTGCATGTGTTCTGATTTTTGAAACACCTCTTCCGGCCTTCCTTCACAAAGAATTTTCCCATCTTTCATAATGATAAAATAATCGGCCCATATCCACATACGTTCAACATCATGACTTGAAATAATGACTGTCATACCTGATTGATGTAAGGCATCTAAATGTTCCATCAATTTATCTGCATATTGGGGATCCAATCCGGATGTGGGTTCATCAAGAACTAACACTTGAGGTTCCATTGCTAGCGCTCCTGCTAAAGCCACTCGTTGTTTCTGACCGTAACTTAATTCATAGGATAATTTATTCTTCATCGCAAATAAATGAGTTGCTGATAAAGCTGCTTGGACACGGCTGTTCACTTCTTCTACAGGCAATCCTAAATTCATCGGTCCATATGCCACGTCTTCATGAACAATTCCGGAAAAAATCTGTGATTCAGGATTCTGAAAAACAATACTTATGTTTTGTCTTAGTTTCTTAAGGGATTTTCTTCGATATTCAATCGGACTTTCTTGAAAATATATTTTCCCTGAACTCGGTTGAATCAGTCCATTCATCATACACATTGCCGTCGATTTTCCGGCTCCGTTCGCACCCATTAAGGCCACTTTTGCACCTTGTTTAATAGCAAACGAAATATCATCAAGCGCTTTTACACTTGAGTTTTGATAAGAATAGGATACATGTTCAAATCGCAGCATATTATATTTCCTTTCCATATCCCCTAGATATCATTGATTGATATAACTCGATGCCATGTTGATATAAACGCTGAAACAATCGTGCCCCAAGATATCCCAAGGACATATATGTTCTGCGAAGATTACTATATCCTAATCTAGATTTTTGTGCCCGATGTATATCATTGAGGATGTCATATCCAATAAAGATCATTGGATATGACAAGCGCATAATATCGATAAGGACCTGGGGCACTTTAAACTGTTCAAATGTTTTCAATATTTGTGATAAGGGTGTCGTTGCCAAAAAAGTAACCACAACAATCATACTCATCATTGCATTAAATCCTGTACGCAATCCTAGTACTAAGCCAGGGTGAGTAAAATAAACATGTGCACCTAGTTTTAATTCAAATGCAAAGGATAAAATATTCATAAAAATAAAACCACTGGGTATCATTAAAAATTTTGCTATCTCTTTTAAATCAGTCTCTCCGATTTTTCGAAGAATTACTAAAAGCATGAGTCCGATGAATCCGTTTAATAAACTATTTCTTCCAATGAATATAACCATCAGAAGAAAAAGCATGATGCTCATTTTGTATTTTCCATCGATGTTCTTTAATCCGGAATGATGGGCTATTTTATCTAATCGCATTTTTTCCTCGATAATAGCCAATAATATATGTAATAATACCGGCACCAATGGCTGCTTGCAAACTAAATAATAAGCTTTCAATTTCTCCACTTGGCGGTTCAAATATACTATTTATCCATGGTGTATACTCCGGATATTCAGACATTATTGCCTCCTCAGCCAACCCATCAGCACCTTCAAAGGCACTTCCGGATTTTAAGTATAAAGGAGCTACCACAAGTACTATCATGATCATGAGAAGAATAATTGTCGTCTTTTTATTAATCATACGGTTTCCTCCTTGAGCCCCTGTTTTCTAAAATCAAGTAATTTTTTTGGCATGTACTTTGCTATCGTATTATAGATCAACACCGTTAAAATACCTTCGGAAAATGCTAAGGGTAGCTGTGTTAGTGCAAAAATACTTAAATACTCAAGCAAGGCTCCCAAAAAACCTGACTCTAAGCTGGGCCATGCCAATGCTAATTGAATTGCTGTAACACAATATGTTGCTAAATTGCCTAGCATCGCAGCCATAAAAATAGCAACTGCTTTTTTTCCATTCATTTTTAAGACGAAATGATAGATGACTATTGCTACAAAAGGACCAACAATTGCCATTGAAAATGTATTTGCTCCCAGTGTAGATAAGCCTCCATGTGCTAATAAAATCGCCTGAAACAAAAGAACAATAAGGCCAATAACGCTCATTACCCAAGGGCCTACTAATATCGATCCTAACCCAACACCAGTGGGGTGCGAACAACTTCCTGTCAAAGAAGGTATTTTCAATGCCGACAGCATAAAAACATACGCAGTTGCCATCGCAATAATGACGATATTCTCTCCATTTTCTTCAATCAATTGTCTGATGTGCTTTATTCCAATGAGTAAAAAAGGCAGGCATATTACGGCCCATAATAAAGCCCATAAAGGTGATAAATAACCTTCCATAATGTGCATTGCAAAAGCCGGTTGCGGGGTTACAAGTAAAATCCATACGACTGAAAAAATAATCTTGTTAGCTTGTTTCATTGTCATCCTCCTTGAAAATATTGACCTCAAGTGAGAAAAATCCAACAAAATTTCCTATTATAGTGCATAAAAAAACTGACGCTATGAAAACGTCAGACTTATCTCGTTAGAAAATAATGTCACGTTCTCCATCGCTCGTAGAGGTTTAGTGCAATCATACAGGCAAGTATTCTGACTCTGGTTCATCAGACAATGCGCCTTCCCGAATTACCAGTGGCATTTTGCATTGTCCTCCCCATTACAGCGGCGGGACCGTAGAGGATTTTCACCTCTTTCCAGTTTAATCAATTCAAGCATCTTGAATTGAACCATGTATTTAATGTTATTCTAGCATTCATGTTAACTTACGTCAACTAGAACTATGTTTCATCGTTACGTATCGCACATCATTCGTATATACAATCTCAAACCCAACTTCTTGGGCAATATAGGCCATTGTTTTTGTCGTAAAAAATGAGATATGGCTCCGATCACGCATATAGTGCCATCCGATAAAATGTTCTGGATCTTTGTGATGAAACAGCGTCATTACAGCTAAGACACCACCCGGTTTAAGTAAGGACTTAAAAAGTTTAAAATACTCAATGGGATTTCTCAAATGTTCAACAACTTCTGTTGACGTGATTAAATCATATTGTTTTCCTTGATAGACGGGATTCGGCGAATAAAACTTATCATAGATATCCATAGTATAGCCATAATCACCTTCCAAGATTTGTGCTAGGACCGGAGACGGTCCACTCCCAAAATCCAAGCCTTCTCTTCCTTCCGACGCATAATCAACAATTGCATTGTCAATAAAGGTCTTAAAATAGTCAACATATCTTGAATCTTCAATTGAATTATTATGTCCTTCATAGATTTTTAATTCTGCCTCTTTGGATATGAGGTGTTCTTGGTCTTTAAAAATATAGTCACAAGATTGGCACCAATAATAATCAGCAATTTTTGGGTGTTGAAGTAGCTGTGTTTCTCCACCACATAACAAACAACTTGAGCTCATTTTTCTTCCTTTCATTTATGCATAGTAAGCAATTGAATCTTTTTTATATATAATCGATAATCGATGCATGGCTCGCGTCATAGCCACATAAAACAATTTAACATCAAGAGAATCTTTGTCATAATATTCCTCTAATGTTGTTATGATGACCGCATCAAATTCTAAGCCTTTTGCCAAATGGGCAGGTATAATCAGAATACGGTGATTAAAATGTTTTGATTTTTCATCGATTAAGGCCATATCTAAGGATTGATCAAGCTTGCGTAAATGTTTATAGATGCTTTTTGCTTCTTCTTGCGACTTTGCAATAACAGCCATGGTTGTATAACCTTCTTGCGTCCATTCGGAAATCTCTGCTTCAATCTTTTTAACCACTTCCGCATTGGATTTAAAGTCAATAATCTCCGGTTCTTTTCCATGACGTACCACCGGTTTTGCTTTGAGCAGGTAATCTAAATTCGCGTAATCAATCACTGTATTGGCTGCTTCCATAATCTCAACCGTTGTACGATAGCTTTGCTGTAAGGGTAGATATGTCACTTTGGGTTTAAAGATTTGATGTTGTATATAATCCCAGTTCTCAATCGAACGATACATATGGATCCCTTGAGCTAAATCACCTAAAATCGTAAATCGTTCAGTATCTAACATTTGGCGTAGTACATAAAATTGAAAAGCACTTAAGTCTTGGGCTTCATCAATAACCACCATTTTTATATCCAAATTATTCTTCAAACCGAATAAACGCTCTTTTAAATATGCCAGAGGTGCTAAGTCCTCAACTTCATATTTTTTCTCTATATGATGCTGCTTTTCTTGTTGTGCAATATATTTGGCTAATTCGACAGAAAAATCCACCTCTGCAAAAACACCAATATTTTCTAATAATTCATGGTAAAACGCGAATAAATCTTTTTGATAAAAGGTCGCCATATATTTTTTTACGACCGTTTTTGACATCTTTTGCAATTGATCTAATCGCAACTCACGTTCATCCATCAGTGCAACTAATTTTTGCCGGCGCTCTTCTGTCTCCGCTTCCCTATCACGTATACGGTCAATTTTTTTTGAATAGGTCGCTTCGATCCTTTTTAATATCTCTTTGCTCTTGTTTCGGACATATGTTGTTAAATATTTTTTTATACTTTCTACCCGTTTATATAAAGGTAGATAACCGTATAACTCTTGATATAATGTTTCGATTTCACTTTTTTCCAGCAAACAAAACTCATCCAAAAACAGACCTTTTTGCGGCAAGATTTGTTGTTCAATATCATCCACATATCGATCTAGAAGCTCTTTCATTTTCATAGAATTCTTAAAGGAAGCCGCTTGACTAATCAAGTGCTTTTCTCCATCTGAAACAGCACCTTCATGAGAATGAATTAGGGTATTTAGCTTTTCATTGGAATCAGTAAGTTTGACCTTTTTGCCGATAATTTCATACATTAAATCAATATATGTTGTCTGTACAACCTTATCCGCGCCTAGTTCCGGAAGGACACTGGAAATATAGTCTAAGAACAGTGTGCTCGGTGCAATAATCATGAATTGTTCCGGATAAAATGTCTCCGCATATGTATAGATTAAATAGGCAATGCGATGTAAGGCAATCGTTGTTTTTCCACTTCCTGCAACACCTTGCACAATAAGTGGTTTATCAATGTCTGCCCGAATAATACGATTTTGTTCCGCTTGAATTGTCGAGACAATATCTTTTAACTTTTCACCGGCATGTTGGTCTAAGGATGCCTGTAAAAAGGTATCTGATGTAGAGATATCAACATCCATATACTCAAGTAATTGCCCATCTTCGATCGTATACTGACGTTTTTTTAATAACTCAATCGTATGTTCAGCATCGGCCGCTTCATATTTGGCTTGTCCTAATCGACCATCATAATACACGCTAGCAATCGGCGCCCGCCAGTCAATGACCATGGGCGTCTCCATAGATGGGTCGAACAGAGAGACTTTTCCGATATAAAGTTCTTCAATATGGTCCTTGTTCTCTTGTATGATATCCATTCGTGCAAAATAGGGTTTTTTGCGTGAATGCAAAAGTAAGTCAAAGTTTTTTTCTAAGGCATCTAATAATTTCGAATTCAACATAATATTTGAGTAACTCAAACTACTATCAAGATAGTCTAAGTTAATATAGGCGTCTTTGATACTCTCTTTAAACTTTATGCGATTTTCCATAACCGTGGCAATCGTTGCCTCTAAATAGGATTTTGTTTCATCTAATCGTCGAATTTCTTTTTTATAATCTGCGTGCTTTTCAATTGACATTTTATGATTCCTTTCCATCGTGGTTCTGTTTAACGTCACTCATTATAACACGCTTTTATCTTATTGGAAAATTTATTCTGATTCGACTTGATTGGATGGTTGACTAAGGACTCTTGCAAGATTTGTGATCCCATGCAAGAAAAAAACAGAGGCAATCAAGTAGTAGGTATATCTAGGTTGTATCAAAATCAATATTCCTACGCCAATATAGATCAAGGAAATAAAGATCAAACTGATCTTTTCCGTTTTACTCATGGTATTTGTCACTTTATCCATTCGTTGAACAAAATGTGTATGGTCTACAAGAGAATTAAACAAGGGTGTATGGTATTCTTTCTTGAAGACATTTTTTTTGACTTCTCGCCAAAATGATGGAAAAAAAACAATATTTAAAAAAAGGATGCCTAAAAATATGCTCAAAAAATATGTCAAACTCGAATAATAGTTTCCCCATGTTAAAAGCAATCCAATTTCGTCCATAAAAAGACCAAGTCCAAAACCATAAAGCATTGCAATTTTCTTACGGTGAATTCGCTTTGATTCCATCATAGAGAGCCATCCTGCAATTGCAATTAAAAGGATACCAAAATAAAAATGATGAATGTGATGTCCGAACAAGATAATGTTTCTTCCTATATAGATGTTGACGGGTTCAAACATATCCCCATATTTGATGGCATCGGCATATTCATTTTTAGCTGAACCGGCTATAATGACGAGCAGACGAATTCCAATTAAGGAAAACAAGTATGATATTGTTATAATAAATGGGATACTTTGCATTTTCTTCTTATCTCTGATATTAATCACTCCAAATCATGTCAGCAAATATATATCTATAATAAGTATAACATATTAATCAATGCACTTTTTTACAAAAACTTTACATTTTACTGAAAGATTTATTGATTCTCCTTGATAGTATTAAAATAACAGATTATATAATTTAGGAAGAGAAGGAGTGATAATATGTTACCAATCATACATAAATTGTTATTTATTATGCAGATCATCGTTTTTATCTATGGTATGTATTTATTGACATTAGCATTATTTGGTATTCGTACACGCATGACCGAAACATCCCACGCACCTAAAAACCGTTTTTCCATATTGATTCCAGCACATAACGAAGAAGCCGTTATTCACAAACTGGTTCAAAATTTAAAGCACCAAAAATATCCTAAACATCTCTATGATATATTTGTTATTGCTGACAATTGTTCGGATAAGACTGCAGACATTGCTCAAGAAAATGGCGCACGTGTTTTAGAACGATTTAATGACGTTCGTAAAGGAAAAGGTTACGCGCTTGAATGGGCCCTACGCCAATTAAATTTATCCAAAGGACACTCTCATAAAAATCGGGATTATGATGCGGTTGTTATTATTGATGCTGATAATCTTGTATCTGATAATTTTCTAGATATCATGAATAATCGATTAATCAACGGTGAGAATGTTATTCAATCATATATTGATTCCAAAAATCCTAGTGATACATGGGTCACCGCTGCTTTTAGCATTATGTTTTGGCTTAACAACCGTTTTACCTTGATGTCCCGTTATAACACAGGATTTTCTGCATTGTTAGCAGGGACAGGCATGTGCATATCTGCCGATGTATTACGGGAAATCGGTTGGGCTACGTCTACATTAACCGAAGATCTTGAGTATTCTACTAAAGCACTTTTGCACAACTATCGGACAACTTATGCCCATGATGCACGTATCTATGATGAAAAACCTTTAAACTTTTTTACTTCTTGTCGTCAACGGTTGCGCTGGGCAAGAGGACAGATTGATGTTGCTATTAAATACTTGCCGAAAATGTTATTTCAAGGTATTAAAGAACTGAGCATCGTAAAAATCGAAAGTGCTCTTAGATTATGTCAGCTTTTTATTATTGTTTTTGCAGGGATAATATTAGTAACAAGCTTAGTTCAACCACAATGGGTTGCTATTACCTCTATCTATCTGCATATACAATCCCATATACCCTTTTTAGGTTTTACCCTTCCCTATCTGCCCTACATCGTACCCATTATTTTACTTTCACTCGACAAGCCACCTTTGAAACCCTTTAAATATTTACTTTTATTCCCTATTTTTGCCTATAGTTGGTATATCATATATTTCTATGCATTATTTACCTACAAAAACACTTCATGGATGCCAACAAAACATACACGTGACTTAGATTTAAATCATGTAAAATCGGAGTTTTATGGACAAGGCTAAGATTCAATGATAAACTTATTTATATATAACCTTACTGCAAAATAGGAGTTTATTATGCCGAAAAACTTATTAATTATAGAAGATGATTTACATGTTGTTGAATTATTAAAAGCATGTCTTATTCCGGAAGGTTTTAATATACATGTTGAGACCAACGGATTAGACGGCTTAAATCATGCTTTAACAACAAGGTATGATTTAATTATTCTTGACATTATGCTTCCTGACAAAAATGGATGGGATATATGCCGCCAACTTACAGGTGGCAATAAGACTTGGACGCCTATACTTATGTTGACAGCAAAAGAAAGCGAAAATGACCGAATACTCGGTTTAGAAATGGGTGCTGATGATTATGTAACAAAACCTTTTAGCCCACGGGAATTAGTCGCAAGAATCAACGCTATTTTCCGTCGCATCGAACAAGAATCTTCAATTAAAACCGATTTATCTTCTATATTAACCATCAACGATTTGACCTTGGATGCCAATCGCTTTACAGTCATGTTAAAAGATCAGCCCATCATTCTAACTCCAAAGGAATTCGACTTGCTCTATTATATGATTCAACATAAGGGTCAAGTTTTTAGTCGAGAGCAACTTTTAAGTCAAATTTGGGATTATGAATTATATACCTCGACGCGAACCGTCGATGAACACATCAAAAATCTACGCAAAAAAATAGCTGAATATGATTCCGAAACGAAATTTCTTCATACTGTTTGGGGAGTCGGATATAAATTCGAGGTGACAAAGTAAATGAGAGGACCCAAAAAACTATCCATCAAACTAACGTTGAGCTATCTGATAATTATATTAATTACACTCATCATCCTATATTTTTCTTTTTTTAATTTAATGGAAAAATATTTTTTTAGTACGGAAGGATTAGAGGTTGCAGCTCATGCACAAAAAATCAGTACTTTAGTTAAAGAGCCCTTACTTGAAAATAATTATCTAGAATTAAGAGAGTTAGTCGAAACTCTATCCTATACTTATGAATCTGAGATATGGCTCATCGATCTTGACGGAAATACAATCATTGAATCTAGCAATCGTCCGGATAACATTCATACTTTAGAAGCTTCAGAAATAAAAAGTGTCTTAGATGGCAATGTTGTTACAAAGCAGATTAGCGGTATCGATTCCCGTAGTCTATCTTACGTTGTTCCTGTTACGAAAAGTGACCGACGTAACGATTCCTTTGGCGAAGAAATACTTGATAAAGAAACAATTATAGGAGCCGTAGCCATTAATTCACCACTCGGAAAAATCAATACCATCATGGCGAATATTGTTCGCATTAGTTTTAGCGCTGTAATTATTTCGATTCCAATCGCTTTTTCTGCCGGATACATTATGTCTAAAATCATATCTCGACCTTTTGAAAAAATGATTAATGTTGCACGTAATATAAGTAAGGGAGACTTTAATCAGCGTGTTGAATATGATAAAAATGATGATGTTTCTGAATTAGTCACAACCTTTAATTATGCAATTTCCAAAATCACTGAAAGTCTTGAAGAAAAAAATCGCTTAGTCCACCTTCAAAATGACCTTCTGTCAAATGTTACTCATGAATTCCGTTCACCCTTAACATCCCTTCGTGGTTTTTTAGAACTTTTAATCGATGGAAAAATAAGTAATGAAGCAAAATCAAACTATTATCAAATTATGATGGATGATACCTTACATCTCAATCGTCTTGTTGGTGACTTACTTGAATTAGCAAGTCTACAATCCGGTCAAATAAAACTGATTCCTTCCATTGTTCCACTAAAGAGTTTATTCATATGGCTTTCTGACTACTATCATCTCGGTACGAAAGACCATCAGATTAACCTAGATTTAGTCCACCCTGATCAACCTATGCTCCCCCTTTACATTGACAAAGACCGAATACACCAAGTATTGATTAATCTAGTTGACAATGCCATTCGGTATTCTCCTAAAAACGGTACAATTACAGTATTTGCACGCATTGATAAAAAAAGTAATCATCTTTTCTTCTATATTAAAGATGAAGGTATTGGCATTGAATCGGAAGATTTAAAACATATTTGGGAAAAATTCTACAAAGTGGACGTTGCCCGAACACGCTCAACGAACGGTTCAGGTATCGGACTTGCTGTAGTCAAGCAAATTATTGATATGCACAATGGTCATGTTTTTGTAAAAAGCATTTTAGGCAAAGGTTCCACATTTGGTTTCAGCCTTCCCATCGTATACGATTCTTCTGATTAAGAATATAAAACTACCCGATTTCTACCTTGTTCTTTAGCTTCATATAAAGCTTGATCTGCTTGATCAATGATTTGAAGGACTTCACTGTCATGATTGTCAACAACATAGGCTCCAATACTTATTGTTAATAACCGTTTTTCTCCATCAAGATCATATTCTAGCTTTAACGCTTCCACGCGCTTACGCATATACTCAGCCAAAGCCTTTGCTTTGTCGAAACTTTTTATCTTTGCAATTACAACAAATTCTTCCCCACCAAATCGTCCGACAAAATAATCTTTACAGGGGATTTTTTTAAGTACTTCTGCAACTTTTTTTAAACATACATCACCTTCAATATGTCCTAGAGAATCATTATATGCTTTAAAATAATCAATATCAATCATATAAACAGCAACAAGTTTTGACGTGTTCCCATCATTTCTAACCAAAAACTCAGAATAGTGATGATGAATTCCTCGACGATTATAGGTTTTGGTCAAATCATCTAGCATACTATCCTTCATTAACTTGATATTTTTATTTTTTATTTCTTCTAACTCTTTATTGATATAAATAACATCTTTACGCAGCTTTCGAGTCACTTCGCGAATTTGGCGATGATCTTTTTTGTCCTTGCTATGCTCAAGCTCTAAGGATAGGATTTCTAATTTCTGGGACAGGTTTGATGCTTCAATTTCTTTTTCCTTCATTGAAAAGTACTTATAATATTTTAAAGCTTCTTTATAATCGTTTACTTTTTCATAATAATCTGATAGAACTTTGTAGATTAGACTTATTTTTGAATCGAGTTGTAGTTCTACCGCATCTTTTAAAGCTTCCTGTAAATAGTCCAACGGATTCTTACCTAGTATTTCACAAAGTTCTGCTTGGTTTATTAATAACTCAATTTTAAAGAATTTATTGTCTATTTCATTATATTTTTCTTGTGCAATAAGGTAATGTTGCTCAGCCAATTGATATTTTTCTGCTTGAATCATTGCCCGTCCTAGTTTTGTCTCTGTTTCACCAATGAGAATAATATTGTTATGTTTTATGGCTAGCTCATGGGATTTTTGGATATGCTCAAGGGATCTTGCATAGTTTTTCATCAAAAAATAGATTTCACCAATATTAAGATAAATCGACGCAGCATTTAATTCCAGCTGCGGATCTTGAATATGCTTCATCGTCATCTCGAGTGCATCCGTATAATAGGTCAAAGCTTTTTCATATTCTTTTGCTTCGCGATAGACTTCGCCAATATTGTTGACGACAGAAGAATACATATTCGGATCAGTCACTTCCTTCGACAAATTTAAGGCGATTGTGAAATTTTCTAAAGCACTTGCATAATCTCCATAATAGAAATATATAATGCCAATAATATTTCGAACTTTCATAATGCCAAGCTGGTCGCCGATGAATTCAAAAAGATCTAAACCTTTAAGCGCACTTGATAAGCCATTTACATAATCTGACATGACACGACATGCAAGAGCCATGAAAAAATATGCCTGGGCTTGGTCTGGTTTTGATTTATATGTAATTGCAAGCTTTAAAGCCTTTTCTGCACTTTCATATGCCAGCTTTGGTTGGCTATGTGCATGAGTTCTAGCTTCTTCGATATAACCTTCTATCTTCTTCATTTCTATCGCTTCCTTTAAATATAGATATACTACTTTCATTATACCATTAATAATAGAAACTAAGTAGATATTCCTAAACAAAAATAGGACCAAAGACTTTTGATTCAGTCCATAGCCCTACTTACTTTTCACTATTTTTCGTCTTCCATTTGTTGACGCATATATTCACCCAGACGTATACTTGACTGAGGATTACCAACGTACAAAAGTCGGTCATTAAGTTTAATGGTATCCTTGGGTGAAGGGGATAGTATGGTTCGTCCATCACGACGAATACCGACAACTGTTGCTCCGGTATTTTCCCATATCTTTAATTCTTCAATCGGTTTTTCAAACTGTTCACAGTCAAATGCTAAATGGTAGTCATGAACGACCACCTGTTCAACATTTTTAAAACGACTTGAATAATCAACAATCGAATTTACCGTATGATTCATTTTCTTCTCAATCGTGTCTCGCTGTGCCAAGAGTTCCATCAGTTCTTCTTTTAATTCGTTAATGCTTGCTCGTATTGTATAGACTTCAATGAATTCTTCAGCTTTTTGGCTAGACGCAACATAAATTCCGGTACCATGTTCTACCGTTACAATATTCATTTCCTCTAAGAGGCCCATTGATTTACGAATCGTTTCCGGAGATACACTATATTCTCCGGCAAACGTCGTTCGCCCACTAATTTTTTGCCCCTCTTTTAGTTCACCTTTCACAATTCGACCGGCTACATCCATAGCTACTCGCATATAAATCGGTTCACTATTCTTTTTTGCCATCTGCGTGCCTCCTCAAAATTCCTAATGAGATAAAGCAGATACAACATCTTCATTACTGATGACACCACGTAAACGTTGTTTTTTATCAATAACAGCAATATCATAATCGCTTTCATTTAATTTAGCAAAGGTATCAAACACAAACGCATTTCGGTTAATTGCCTCGTGATCTTCAATAACAAATGCATCAATAGCTTGACCCGGGTTTTCTTCTAATGTTTTTTGTTCGACATAACCCTCCAGTTCGTTATTACCATTAACAACATAACAAAAATCTCGGTTCTTGTCTTTAAGCTGTAAATTAATCGTATTTGAAGTATCACCTAAATGCGCTAACACAATTGGTTCACGGATAATGGTTTTTACTTTTAATATTCTAGATTTATCCACATCTTCGATAAAACTTTTCACATAATCGTTGGCAGGATTTTCAAAAAATTCATCCGGTTTACCGACTTGCACAAGCTCACCATCTTTTAACAATGCTACACGATCCCCTAACTTAAAGGCTTCATTCATATCATGTGTAATAAAAATAATTGTTTTATCCATATAATCTTCAATGCTTAAAAGTTCTTTTTGCATATCTCGACGAATCAAAGGGTCTAGCGCGCTAAAAGGCTCGTCCATTAGTAAAATTTCAGGCTCGTTTGTTAAGGCTCTTGCCAGTCCAACACGCTGTTTCATACCACCACTGAGTTGATGCGGATAATATTGTTCCCAACCATCAAGTCCAACAAGTCGAATTGCTTCTTTTGCTTTTTCCACACGTACCGAAGATTCGACATCTTGTACTTCCAAGCCATACTCGACATTATCCATAACTGTACGATGACTCAAAAGACCAAAATGTTGAAAAACCATTGCCACTTTTTTACGTCGAAGTTGTCTCAACTGCTCTTTATTATAATCACAAATGTTTTCTCCGTCGATAAGTAACTCTCCACGTGTCGGTACATTAAGCATATTCATACATCGTATCAATGAAGATTTTCCACTGCCGGACAACCCCACGATGACGAACATCTCACCTTCTTCAATATCAAGGTTTACATTGTTAACACCGACGGCCAACCCTGTTTTTTCACGAATTTCTTGTATTGATATACCTTCATCAAGCATTTTTAATGCACGTTCTTTTTTCTTTCCGAAAACTAACGTCAAATTTTTGATTTCTACTTTGTTCTTAGCCAGTTTACTCACTACCTTTCTTTAATCGACTTGCCGTTCCTTGTAATAAACGATCTAGTATAATCGCAAGGAATACAATAGCAATTCCGGATTGGAATCCACGTCCGACTTCTAATCGTCGAATTGCAACGAGAACTTCTTGTCCAATACCTTCTGCGCCGATCATTGACGAGATAACTACCATTGCCATGGCCATCATTGTTGTCTGATTTACACCTGTCATAATTGAAGCTAACGCTTGTGGAAATTCAATTTTAACCAACATCTGTCGTGCCGTAGAACCAAACGATTTTCCGGCCTCAATGACCTCTTTATCAACATTTGATATTCCAAGATAGGTCAAACGGATTAGAGGTGGTATCGCATAGGTTGTTGTTGCTATGAGCGCTGCCACTTTACCTAGACCGAAAAACATAACGGCCGGTAACAAGTAGACAAAACTGGGCATAGTTTGCATTCCGTCAAGAATGGGTAACATAATGCGTTTAGCTACTTCTGACTTTGCCATTAAAATTCCCGCCGGTAATCCGATGAGTATCGATACAATAACAGCCACAATAACAATAACGAGTGTATAAATCATCAAATCCCACAGCCCGAATAAGCCAATGGTTAAGAGCATTAAGGATAAGACCGTTCCTGTTTTCCAATTATATAGTTTAACACCGGCAATTAAAACACCGATAATCATTAACCACCAGGGAATAATATTTAATCCTAATTCGACAACATTAAACACCATTAATACAAACCCTTGAATAAAATCAAAGAGAATTCCCCAGTTTTGTAGCATCCAATTAACTGCTGCATCAATAGGCTTTGTTATTTCAAAACTTAATTTTTCAGGAAAATCTAACAAATTGTTCACTCCTATTCACTTAAGGCTTCAATAATTTTGCTATAAGCTTCTTCGCTTACCATTGGCTTCCACATATCTTCTTGTTCAACTAAGAACCATATTGCTGCTTCATCCGCTTCAACTTCGTTTTCTTGCATATATCCAAGTCCTGCACTTGTAATTGCTGATGACGTTTCATAATTACTTAAAAATTCATATACTTCAGGATGATTTTCTTCAAATTCACTGTTTACACATACAGTTACATTAACTGCAGGGAACGCACCAATACCTTGTTCAAAATCTTCTGGACTATATTCACTGTCTTCGAGTAGTGTCATGTCATAAATTCCCATAACCCATGTTGGTTCCCAGTTATAACCAACCCATGGTTCTTGATTCGCATAGGCTGAAGCCAATGTTGCTGATAGTGTTGAATTTGAATCAATCGTTTTAAAGTTATATAATTCATTCAACCCATAAGCTTCCATTTTATCATGAAGCATGGCTGTTGCTGACCAACCTTCCGGTCCTCCATAGATGATTCCTTCATCTGGATTTTCAGGATTTGGGAATAAATGGGCATAATCTTTTAAGTCTTGAACGGTTTTAAGATCCGGTGCTAATGCATTCTCACCTTCAATTAAATAAGTCGGAACATAAATCCCTTGCTGATTATCATCAAAATTGACTGCAAGTTCTTCATAATCGCCATTAGCAATGTCATCTTGATAGGATGGAACATTGTCTGACCATAATTCTAACGTTGCATCAATATCATTTGTTTTTAATCCGGAGACCATAACTGCGGTATCTGCTGTAACCACATTTACATCTGTATCATATCCATTTTCAATAATAAACTTTGCGATTTGATCATGGAATGCGTTACTATCCCAGTCGCCTTCTCCGATTTTAATCTCTTTTGCTTCTTCGGCACATCCGGATAATGCAAAAACCAACATTAAACTCAGTGCTACTCCAATAATTTTTTTCATAATTCCTCCTTGTGACAACTTTATATATTTTCCAAGTTGTTTCTTGGTGACAATCCTATTCTACACACATGTTGTCACTTTAGCAAGGGAAAACCGCAATTTTGTTACATCTGCCTATTTAAAGATTTTTTTTGTGAATATATTATAGTATTATTATTTTTTCTTAGAAAATTTATACATTTCATCCAATTTCGCTCGATAAAGCTCTAACAAAACGATTGTTTATTCGATAAAAACATGCTATATTTCATGATAGATAACGTTTATGGAGGATTTTACCATGGATAAAAACCGAAAAATAATTTTAGAAGGTAGTTTAGTCCGAGCTATTTTAACTCTTGCTATTCCAATTATGTTGAATAATCTTATTCAATCATTATATAATCTTGGCGACGCCTTTTGGGTATCACGTATAGGTGATGTTCAGGTTGCCGCTGTCAACTTTGTGTGGCCCATTTCCTTTTTCACCATCTCTTTTGCGACCGGAATTGCCGTCGCCGGAGCGGCTATGATATCTCAGTATATCGGCGCCAATAAAATTACTGACGCGAATGATACAGCCCAACAACTCTACATATTTGCACTTTTCTTTGGGATAATTGCTTGTGCTTTTGGAATGATTTTCACACCTGTAATTGTTCAATTAATGGGGGCTAAAGGTCTATTACTCTCGGAAAGCATCCTATATTTACGTATTATTTTTATCCAAATCCCTTTTCTATTTATGATGAATATTTTTCTAGCCATAAATCAAGCACAGGGTGATACGATCACACCACTCATATTAAATGCATCTAGTGCAATACTCAATATTATACTCGATCCGATTTTTATTTTTGTTTTTAATATGGGCATAAGCGGTGCAGCCTGGGCTACGGTATTATCCATGGTCCCTCTGTCCCTCTTTGGAATCTATCGTTTATCGAAAGGTCTCAACTATATCAAAATCAAACCTTACGATTTAAGGTTTAATCTTCAAAAAATGAAAATGCTGATTCGTATCGGAATCCCTTCGTCACTTGGAAGTAGTGGTGTCGCCTTCGGTTTTATTATTCTTTTTGGATTTGTTGTTCAATATGGTGATTCCGCTGTTGCCGCACTCGGTATTGGTAATCGCCTAAATTCTCTTGCCTTTATGCCGGCTGTTGGTGTCGGTGCTGCTTTAACAACCATAACCGGACAAAACCTTGGCGCAAACCAAGTCGAACGTGTTGCTAAAGCTTATCGCATCTCGATCTTACTTGCCCTTATTTTCCTGGTAATGACTTCATCCATTCTTTGGTTTTTTGCCCCAAACCTAGTATCTATATTTTCAAGTACAGATGAAGTTATTCGTCACGGAACATTTTATCTACGTGCTCTAGCCATGACAACATGGAGTATTGCATTCTTTAATTGTGCTCTCGGTCTATTAAACGGATCCGGACATACCCTACATTCCATGTTTCTAGATGCAAGTCGCCTGTGGCTTATACGAATTCCACTTATCATAATACTTGGAAACCTAACTTCACTTGGCGCTACTGCCGTTTGGTATGCTATTAGTATAAGTAATCTTGTGGCTGCAGCGGTCGCTATTATTCTCGTACTTACAGGTGTTTGGAAAAAAACAAAAGTAAAAGATTTACATATTTTAAATTAATTTTTTTTTATGGTATACTTGTTATGTTGGTAACTATATAAATAGATATTATGAAATGGAGGTATTTTTTATGACTTATGTACAAAATTTACTCAACTCTTTTTTCAACTCGATTCCTGCTGTCATCTCAGCACTCTTGATTTTGCTACTCGCATTTGTAGTGGCATTAATTGCAAAAATGATTACGACTTCAGCTCTCAAAAAATTCAAAGCCGAAAAATATACAGATAAACTCGGATTGGCCGATGAAAAAACCGGTAGTTCAATTGAATTTATAGGAAAACTCGTTTTCTTTATTGTTTTCTTATTATTCTTGCCCGGTGCACTCGACCGCTTAGGTATGCAAAATGTTTCTCGACCGATTTCGGATCTTGTTTCAACATTTTTAAACTTTATTCCTAATCTTCTTGTGGCTATTATAATACTTATCGTTGGTTTCTTTATAGCAAATATTATCCGCCAATTGCTAAAGCCAATATTAGTACGTTTACGCGTAGACAAGCTTCAAGAAAAAGCAGGTATCGAGGCAAACGAATCAACAACAATATCATCTGTATTATCTTATGTTGTATATATTCTGATACTAATTCCTGTAATTATTGCTGCTCTACAAGCACTTCGAATAACAGCGATTTCAGAACCAGCGATTTTGATGCTCAATAAGATTCTCTTATTCTTACCAAATATTTTTGTAGCCATCGGGATTCTTATTGTGGGAATATTTATTAGCAAAATTGCTGCGAACTTATTAATCGCTTTACTTGCAGGTGTTGGAGCCGATACTCTTCTAAAGAAAATTGCCCCAAAAGCGGATGCGAATAATATCCCTTCGCTTTCAAAGATTATCGGAGAATCTGTTCGATACATCATTATTCTTTTATTTGTCGTTGAATCTATTAACGTTCTTCAACTTGATGTATTACAATTCGTAGGTGCGGCAATAATTTCATACTTACCCTTTGCAATCAGTGCACTCATTATTATCGGACTTGCACTCTTGTTAGCAACCTGGGTAGAGTCCCTTATTCGTATGAGCTTTCCAACAGCTAAAGTTTCAATTATGGCAGCAAAAACTGCTATCATGGTTTTAGCAACATTTATGGTTTTCAATCAATTAGGTATCGCTCAAACAATCGTAAATACATTATTTATAATTGTCTTAAGCGCGCTAGCTATTGCATTTGCCATCGCATTTGGTGTTGGCGGACGTGACTTTGCAGCAAACATGCTCAAAAAAGCAGAATCTAAAATTGATGAAGAAGCATCCGAGGAACCAATCATTAAAACAACAAATCTAAACGAGTAAAACACCTACGTTAAGTTAAACGAAATAAGAATAAAAACCTTGTGATAGCGTTTTTGCTATCACAAGGTTTTTTAATAATTACATTGATTGTACTTTCAAAACATCAAACCAAAATACAACATTGTTTTCTTCATTATAACATCCATATGCTAGCCCGGATACTTCTTGTATTGCACGAACAATTGATAGACCTAGCCCATAGCTATTTTTATTGGATGTTCTTGCTTCATCAGCCTTATAAAATCCATCCCACATATAATTCATTATTTTTTTTGGGATAGGTAATCCCGAATTAATCACATAGATTCTATATATATCTTTTTTATCTTCCATACGAATTATGATTTTTTTTGAATGCCCACAATACTTTTCTGCATTTGACAAGTAATTCGCCAAAACCTGTTCAAATCGAATAGAGTCCACATTTCCTACTCCATCAAATAATTCAAGAGATATATTCAGCTGTTTTTCATCAATAAATCCATAATATTTGTCGACAAAACTCTCAATTGCCTGTTTTATCTTTACATGTTCATAATGAAACTCCATATATCCACTTTCAATTCGAGAAAGTTCTAAAATTTCATTTAATAAGCGTTTCATTTTTGTCGATTCCTCGGCTATATAGCTAACATAAATATGTTCTTGTTCCCGGTCTTTGACATATCCTTTTGATATTTCATCTGCATAACCTTTAATTAATGCAAGAGGTGTTCTCAGTTCATGCGATGCATTCGAGATAAATTTTCTCTGTGATTCAACATCTTTTTCTAAATGCTCGTTTTGCCTTTGTAATGTACTCAGTGCGTTCTTTAATTTTATTGCCAACTGATGAATGTCCTCACTTAAGTTTTCCAACTCATCACCTGTTTCAACTATTAACTCATGGTCAAAATTCAAGTTGGAGAGCTCTCCAACATGTGTCTGCATCATTCGAATGGGTCGGGTAAATCGTTTGGCAAGGTGAGTCACCATAAAAGCCGCAATCACTAAAAAAACAAATGTTACGCTTACAAGAAGTACATTGGCTTGTCGAATACTACTTAAAATTGGTTCAATCCCTTGTGTTAAATATATGGTCGTTTCTTCATCAATGACCATCTTTGCAATAAAAAGATGCGTCCCATCTTTTTCATCATAAAGGGTTCCTAATTGAGTTGTTTGATTAATCCACGACCAGTCTTTTACAAATTCAATGGGTATAAATGGACGTTTTATATCCGGTCGCTCTTTCATTTCAAATTCGTTCGGTCCGCGTATTCCAATCTCACGTGATGAAGAATAGATTATCTCTTCATACTGCTCCACCGTAATGTCATAGCTATGTCCAGGGTCTATATCTTCAATTTCGGTCTTCCATTTTACATTCACATAATCAATAGTGCTTAAAGATTCCATTCCTTGTATCATGTCTGTCTTTACTGAATGATAATATAATGGTTTTAATAACAGGGAATTTGCTAATAAAAGAACAATGGAAAAACTTAACATAAAAACCATGACTTGCATGGTTAAACGTTTTGAAATCGTCTTATTTTTCATAAGTCACCTCAAATCGATAGCCATATCCATGTACAGTTTGCAAGTAATCACCATATTTTCCTAATTGCTTACGGAGACGATTAATATGGGTATCCACAGTACTATCCGATCCTAAATAATCATATCCCCATACTTTTTCAAGTATTTGATCACGGCTAAGCGAAATTCCATGATTGACCGCTAGATACATAAGCAAATCAAACTCTTTACGTTTCAAGTCCATTCGCTGCCCATGAAGGATTAGACTTCTACCTTTTATATCAATGATAATCTCACCAAATACGAGTCGATTCTCATCCCTTGAAGTTCTTTCATCGATATTTCCTCGTCTTAATACAGCTTCAATTCGAGCTGCCAATACCATTGGTGTAAACGGTTTGATTATATAATCATCCGCCCCATTTTCTAAACCCGCGACTTGATCATATTCTTCACCTTTAGCCGTAAGCATAATAATGGGACAAGGCGAAAAGTCCCGGATACGTTTGCACGCCGTGAATCCATCCATTAAAGGCATCATAACATCTAGTAATATCAAATCCGGCTCCATAACTTTAGTCATTGTAATCGCTTCTTCACCATTTGTGGCTTCAATGACTTGATATCTTCTATTTTCAAGAATCATCCGAATCATTTCAAGTAATCTAGGATCATCATCAACAATTAGAATTGTAATTTTCTTCATACATTTTTCCTTCCAAACACACTATTCCATAGGTAAATCCATTGATGGCTCAGGCATCTCTCCTTTTGGACGTTGAGGCATCTCACCATCAGTCCTCGCAGGGCGTTCTCCTTTCTGCATACCTCCGTCTCTCACCCCCCCAAATCCTCCTGTTGCTCCATATGATTTAATTATATCTGTTAACTCAATCGTTGAATATCGTTCATTATTAATGTATATATTATATGATGCCCCTATCACTAAATCAAGCGAAGAATAGATTACACTTGTAAAAGATTTCTCCGGAACTATATCTAATAAGATATCTTCCCGGTCATTTGTTATGCGGATATTCGTCCCATCATTCATTGTATTGTCAAACACTACCAGCAATGAATTTATAGTGGATATCTGACTAGGTGTTTGTAACATTCCACTACTACCAGTTGCAACTAAAACTCCACCTGTCATTTCAAAGGTACCGTCATAATCTATACTACCATCACCATTACTTATAGGTCCACTGATAATTAAAGTACCTCCTGTCATCCAAATATTTCCATTCGAGTCAAGCCCATCTCCGTAACTATTAATGGTTAATATACCACCATGAATATGAATACCAAAATCATAGCTTCCGCCTTCCATCATACTACCTCGCCCAACTGTTTCCGTAGTTCCATCTGTAGCATTTACTCCATCATCACTTGCGTTTATGATCACTTCACCATCATTGATAATAATATCTTTGGCTTCAAGTCCTTCATATGAATTTTCTACCGTAATAATACCTCCATCAATCTGAATGAGATTGTCCGCATGTATTCCATCATCTTCTGTTGTCAATACAATGTTACCGGAACGGATAATAACAGTATCATTACTATGAAGGCTATCATCAATACTATCGACTAGAATCGTAGCTGAGTTTATGTCAACCAAAATATCTGATTGAATTCCTTTTTTTTCTGCTTGAATATCAAGTGTTGCACCGGATATATAAACCAAATCATTGCCTTTAAGACCATTTCTTCCTGCATCAATCTTCAACGTTACATCGTAAATAATCAGGTCGTCTTTACTTAGAATTGCAGTTTTGTCGTTAGTTGTAATCCCTAATTGTCCTTTTCCATTAATAACTAAATCTTCCTTCGAGTAAATAGCGCCATTTGTTCTTTCAATGTCTAATTCTTCCATCTCTTCTTCTATATAGGTAGATGTATCTTCAATTATATTTTCACTTCCTTGCATCACTGTGATAATAGCTTCATCTACTTGTTCTATATAAATCGGTGCATTTGAATCATTTGTCAATTTTACACCTGCTAAGATAAGTTGTACTTGTCCTTCTTCTTCTGTGTTCACTCTAATTTGTCCATTATAATCGCCAATTAGCATATATGAACCTGTGCTCATTATTTCAATTGAATTCTCCTCAATAATGACCTGATTACTATCGCTTGAGGCACTATTACCTTCAAGTGATATTAATGTGCTCTCTTGGACATTCTCATTCAAATAATTGTTATTTGTTTTTTTCAAGGCTTCCTCTAACCCGACTATTATTGTGTCTTCACTCTCAACTGTTGTTATAATTGTTTCATTTGTTTGATTTGAATCACTCGCCTGGCTTCCTGCACATGCTGATAATACTACAATAATTAATATAAAACTGATGAGTTTGCTGATTACTTCTTTCATATGATTCTCCTTTTTATGCTGCGTAGTCGCCATCATAACTTAACATGGCCACATTTATCACATTCTCTATTTGGTCGATTGCATTTACTAAGTTACTTTTATCGGATTTTGTTCTAATCTCAATTGTCAACTCATACTGAGATGGAACTTTCGTTTTTGATTTTATTTTGTACTGGTTTAAGGATACATCTAATTCTTGAAAAATTTCTTTTTCTGCTTCACCATCTGAATACGCTATTATTAGTAAATATGGTTCTAGTCGAATATCCATATTGTTGAAAAGTAAAAGAACTAAGGTAATAAATCCAAATGAAATAAGTGCTAAAATATAGAGTCCCGCACCAGTAATAATCCCCGTTCCAATCGCCCAGAACATATAAACGACATCAATCGGGTCTTTTATCGACGTTCTAAATCGTACAATAGACAAGGCACCAACCATTCCTAATGATAAAACAATATTATTGGTCACACCAATAATAATCATCGCTGAAATCATTGTTAACACCACAAGCGACACATTAAATGTTTTTGAGTACATGACGCCTTGAAAAGTTTTTTTATACACGTAAAAAATTCCGACTCCTATGAGAAAAGCAATTAAAAATGTTATACACATTTCTAATAATGATAGTGCTCCTGTTGTTTGTTCAATAAAATCATTTTTAAAAATATCATTAATTGTCATGTCTTTTTCCTTCTTTCCAGTCTCTAATAGTATTTACTTCGGCAGAGTGTATATTTAGATACACTCTGTCTTTTTGCAACATTTTGTTGCACAAGCTTTTTAACATGTTCCGGTAAAAAACCGGTATACTTCACTTCAAGAACAACCTGGTTAGGTCCCAATGCCGGTACATATAAGGTATTATCGGCGAACAAATCTCGGCCATTGGTTGAGTGTCGTACATCGTGATCAAACGTTACACGAACATCCCCGTAATGATATACAAATGTCTGTCGATCATAATCGACAATCACTTTCGGCTTTAATTTTCTTTGAATTCCATCAAGACAAAATTCTCGAATCAGCTCTTCTTCAGAAGATGCTTTTAATGCTTCATAGTTACCCCCAATAATCAATTGATATTGCTCCATTGTCAATTTTGTTGATGCTTTAAAACCAACTTGATTATGTTTCACCTTTTTTTCTAATCCAATATTTTTCTGTCCACCATTGTAAATTCGGATCCGATATTTTTTCCGTTTCATTTGTCCGATGATATTATTGTTAAGCTACAAATTATATACTCTACCGACTACACTTTAGCTACAAATTA
>CAZVKG010000013.1:0-62108 GCA_964627665.1 uncultured Eubacteriales bacterium
TAATTAGTGCAATTATTGGTGCTAGGCTATACTATGTTGCCTTTGCATGGGATGATTATAAAGATAATCTACTCGATATTTTTGCAACGCGAGAAGGTGGATTAGCTATATATGGTGGCGTTATTGGTTCTTTAATCGCCTTAATTATCTATACAAAAGTAAAAAAATTAAGCTTTACTCAAATGGCAGATACTGCTGTTCCGGGACTGGCTTTAGGACAAATGATTGGTCGTATAGGTAATTTTATCAATATGGAAGCGTTTGGCGGATACACAGATTCAGTGTTTGCTATGGCATTAAAAGCAGGCAAAGCCAAGATTCCGGCATCAATGGTAGAGCATATTGGTCCATTATCAGGTTATGAAGGAAATTATTTGCAAGTACAACCGACCTTTGCTTATGAATCCCTATGGAATTTAGGTGTTGTTATTATTTTAATGGTTTATACTAAACATAAAAAGTTTCAAGGTGAAATTTTAGCCATGTATTTTTTACTTTACGGATTAGGTCGTAGTTGGATTGAAGGACTTCGAACAGACCAGCTTCTCATTGGAAGTACAACAATTGCTGCATCACAAGTATTGTCGATTGCTTTAGTAATTGTGAGTGGGGTGTTCATTGTATATAAACGTAAGCAGGGAAAAAATAATGGAATATAGGACTTTAGTATTATTTTTTTAATTAGCATGTAAATATTCTTGGATATGAAGCTATATATAGATGAAAGTAGCAGTTTTTCATCTATATATAGCTTTTTTTTATTTGCGATGGAATAAAAGTAAATTAAACTGACAAATTGGTATTTTTTTTGCATAGATGACTTGATTTCATTAGAAAGATAGTCTAAAATAGACATAAGGTGTCAAAAGGTGACAAATAATGTCAAAAAGTGGGGAATAATGAATAGGGGGTGACAGCATGTTTAACGGTGAATATAGCCATTCAATTGATAGTAAGGGTCGTATTACTATGCCGGCCAAGTTTCGAGAAGAACTGGGTGAGGAATGTGTTGTCGCTCGAGGGTTTGAAGGATGTCTAAGTGTCTATTCCATGGAAGAATGGCAGAAGTTAACTGATTTTTTAATGGGAGCTTCAGAGTTTCAAAAAGAAATTCGATTAATGCGTCGTGCGATACTAGCCACAGCAGTCACTTGTTCATATGATAAACAAGGAAGAATTCTTATAAGTAATGAACTTCGAAATAGAGGAAACTTGACAAAAGAAGTAATGATTGTTGGTGTTGGTCCCAAAATCGAACTTTGGGACAAAGAAATATGGGAAGAATTTAATGATATTAGTGATGATGAATTATCAGCATTAGCAGAAGGCATATTAAATGGAAACAGATCTAAGGACGGGGGTATTTAATGGAATTTAAACATGTATCGGTATTGCTAGATGAATGTATAGAAGGGTTAAATATTAAAGAAGAAGGTATATATATTGATGGTACTCTTGGAGGTGCCGGACATGGTAAAGAAATAGCGAGCCGTCTTTCAGAAAAAGGAATGTTTATCGGTTTTGACCAAGATTTAGAAGCGATTCAATCATCAGCAGATAAATTTGATTCAGTTAAATGTAGAGTTGAGTTAGTGCATTCTAATTATGAAGCCATACGTTTCGAGTTAGAAAAACTTGATATTATCGGCGTGGATGGAATATTGCTGGATTTAGGTGTGTCCTCATATCAATTAGATACAGCCGAGCGAGGGTTTTCATACATGCAAGATGCGCCATTAGACATGCGCATGAACCAAACAATGGAGCGGACTGCAAAAGATATTGTGAATACATACGATGAAAATCAATTGATTCGAATATTAAAGGTATATGGCGAAGAAAGGTTTGCTCCCAAAATAGCAAGAAAGATTATTGCACAACGACAAAGCAAGCCGATTGAAACAACACTAGAATTAGTTCATATTATTGATGAATGCATCCCAACAAAGTTTAAGATTAAATTTGGACATCCTGCAAAGAGAACCTTTCAGGCTTTACGAATTGAAGTTAACCGAGAATTAGAAGTTTTAGAAAATACGCTATCCGATATGATTGATTTATTAAACCCAAAAGGTCGATTATGTGTCATCACTTTTCATTCGTTAGAAGATCGCATTGTTAAACATATTTTTAAGGATAATGAAGATCCTTGTACCTGTCCAAAAGATTTTCCGATATGTGTTTGTGGATTAAAGCCAAAAGGTAAAATGAAGCCAAGAAAGCCGATACTGCCTTCATCCGAAGAAATAGAAAACAATTCTCGTTCAAAAAGTGCAAAACTTAGAATATTTGAAAGAGTAGGTGAATAATGTGGGGGGAAAACAAAAAAAATATTCATACGAATATCGTACAATTGGTAACAATGCAGTAAAAATTATTCGTGAAGATGAAGTTGCGGAAGTTGCGGTTAAAAAAAGAAGAATACAAAAAAGTCCGGATGCAATCTATTTAGAAGACCCAAAGCGTCAAATCTCAACAGATTCAGTTAATCGTCTCTGTACATTTGTGATTGCTTTTGTTATAATTGCAACGTTAGGAATATGTGTTACATATTTAGAAACACAACTAAATATTAACCGTTTAAATTCTGAAATTGATCGAGTGAAAACAGAAATATCTAAAGTCGGCAATGAGAATAATCAGTTGGAACAAGATCTTGATAGTATGGTTGATTTGGATCAAATATATGATGAAGCAACAACGCGATTAGGGATGCGTTTGCCCGGACCGAGCGAAGTATTTTATGTAAGTTATGAACCGGTCAGTTATACAACAAAATATAAACAAATTGAAAAAAAATCAAATAATGTGACAATGGGACAAGTACTTGGTCACATTTTCAAAGTTGGTGAATAATGTGTTAGAAAAAAGTGAAATGGGAATGAAAAGAAAAGGCACATTTCTTTTCATTGCTTTTATTTTAGGATTTTTAGCCTTAATCGGACAATTAACGTATATTGTTTTCGTTGAAGGCAAGAATTATAATCTCGCAGTTTTACAAAATGTAGCGCAAAGGGAAGGGAGTGTTACATTAAACGATAAACGTGGTAAAATCATTGACCGAAATGGCATCGTTTTTGCTGAGTCTGTTGCAACATATGATTTGATTTTTGATGCGAGACTATTAAGTACTCAACAGGAAGAAACGGTTGAAAAAACAATTCAGTACTTAAATAGTCAATTAGGATTTCCTAAAACTGAGCTAGAACAAAAATTAATTGATAACAGTCATAATAGTTATGATATCATCGGAAATGGGTATAGTTATAACGAATTTAAACAAATCAAAGAAGATATAGATACCTATCAAGTTATAGGTATCTTTTATAGAGAACATTATGAACGTAATTATCCATATCCAACGATTGCTTCGGACATCGTTGGGTTTGTCAATAATGATTTTTCAGGAGCATATGGAATTGAACTTATATACGACAAGTTTTTAAAAGGCAAACCAGGACGAGTCTATGGCTCGGTTGGTGACGATAATATGGCTGAAGTCAATGAAGTTCCAGCCATAAATGGGGACGATGTGATGCTTACAATTGACTATACAATACAGAAGCATATTAAAGATGCTATTACGAACTTTAGAGAAGACATGGATGCAACATTTATTCAAGTTATTGTCATGAATCCGAATACCGGAGAAATATACGGAATGGTAAATGACCCGGACTTTAGTTTAGAAAATCCCTATGACTTGACGGCGTTTTATGATTCTGAAGTTTTAGAAGAGATGACTCAAGAAGAAAAATCGGCTGCACTTAATAATTTGTGGAAAAATGAAACGATTACCAATGCTTATGAACCTGGGAGTACGTTTAAACCGTTTGTCTTTGCGGCTGGTTTAGAAGAACAAAAAACAACACTTGAACAAACTTATGTATGCAACGGACATTTACAGGTTGCTGATAGAAGAATCAGTTGTTGGAAACAAGGAGGCCATGGTGTGCAAACAATTGCTGAAGGACTGGAAAATTCATGCAATGTTGCATTTATGCTTTTAGGAGAACAATTAGGTCGAGATTTGTTTTATAAGTATCAACATATGTTTGGATTTGGATCAATAACAAATATTGATTTAAATGGAGAAACATCAGCACGTAATTTGATTCATAAAGTTGAAAATTTGAATCAGGTCGAATTAGCCACAAGTGCCTTTGGACAAACATTTGGGATTACACCTATGCAATTAATCACCGGATTTTCCTCGTTGATTAATGGTGGCAAGTTATATGAACCCCATTTAATGAAAAGTGTTTTTAATGAGAGGCAAATCGTCGAAACGCATCAACCTAAATTAGTACGTCAAGTCATTAGCGAAGAAGTTGCTGAAATCACTAAACAGGCTTTGGCAGGAGTCGTTAATGAAGGAACCGGGAAAAAAGCATCAATTGCAGGATATGAAATCGGAGGAAAAACAGGAACAGCTGAAACGTTAGGAAGAGATGACAGGCATTACATTGTCTCATTTATTGGATTTGCACCGATTGAAAAACCTGAAGTCATCACACTTGTTGTCGTCGATGAACCTCAAGCTAGTGTTATTGACTCTCGTTTTGCCGCAAGTATATTTGTGGATGTGATGGAAGATGTCATGCCGTATTTACATATTTTCAAAGACGTTGATGAAGAAATAGACCTGTCGGAATAGGAGGAAGTATGCAACTTAAAGGATTATTAGACGGACAAGAATACACGGTAGTACAAGGGGACATAAAATGTAATATTAAAGGAATACATAATGATTCAAGAAAAATTGAAGAGGATTATGTATTTGTTGCAATTAAAGGATTTGAGCAAGATGGGCATGTCTATATTGGTCAAAGTATTAATAATGGAGCTGCAGCGATTGTACTAGAGGACCCGAATCTTTATGAAGGTACAATTCCTGAAGATATCGTTGTTGTTCAAGTGGAGAATGGAAGAAAGGTTTTATCGTCAATGGCAACGCATTTTTATAACCATCCGTCATCTCAATTTAAACTATGTGGTGTTACAGGAACGAATGGTAAAACATCAACCGTTTTTCTCATTAATAATGTTCTTGAATATGTCCAACGAAAAACGGGACTAATCGGT
Source organism: uncultured Eubacteriales bacterium (assembly GCA_964627665.1). GTDB lineage: Bacteria > Bacillota > Clostridia > Lachnospirales > Vallitaleaceae > UBA1351. Next base: position 5,086 of record CAZVKG010000013.1, read on the forward strand.
ACAATTCTAAATAAAATAGGCGATGACACGTTTGAGACAGAACGGACGACGCCAGAGTCTATAGAAGTTAAAAAACTTTTCAAACAAATGGCTGATGCCAATGTTCAGGATGTTATCATGGAAGTTTCATCCCATGCATTAGATTTATATCGCGTTGCATATACTCAGTTTGATGTTGCTGTTTTTACCAATCTTACACTCGATCATCTTGACTACCATAAAACAATGGAAAACTATCGAAATGCAAAAATGAAACTATTTGAGATGGCAGAAATTGGAGTTATTAATATTGATGATGAAGCAGGAAGGTATATATTAGAACATTCAACATGTAAAAACCATCTGACATATAGCCTTAAGGATGCGAGTGCTGCCTTATTTGCTTCAAATATTGTCAATCATTTATCAGGAGCATCATTCGAATTAAACTATCAGTCAAAAAAATATCAGATTAAACTTCAAACACCGGGTGAATTTAGTGTCTATAATGGATTGGCAGCGATAGGTGCATGTCTTTCGTTGAATGTAGAAATGCAAGATATCATCTCGGCATTGGAAAACAATAGTCGTATAAAAGGAAGATTTGAAACAATAGAATCAATAAAAGGCTATATTGCAATTGTTGATTATGCACATGCTCCGGATGGACTCGAAAATGTATTGCAGTCAATGAAAGGATTTGCTCCGAAACGTATCATTACCGTGTTTGGTTGTGGTGGTGATCGAGATAAATCGAAGAGGCCCATTATGGGTGAGATTGGCGGACGATATTCAGATTATTGCATTATAACATCAGATAATCCTAGAACAGAAGATCCTGAACGTATTCTTGATGGTGTTGAAAATGGTATACAAAAAACAAACTGTCCTTATTTGAGAATTTTAGACCGTAGAGAAGCTATTCATAAGGCGTTAAAAATAGCAGAAAAAGAAGACTTGGTTTTGGTTGCCGGTAAAGGACATGAAGATTATCAGATTATCGGTAAGGACAAAATTCACTTTGATGATGCGGAAGAGATTAAAAATTACATCAAGGAGAATGAAAATGTCGATTAATTGGATATTACCGCTCATTCTAACATTCATCGTCACCTCCCTTATTGCCCCCAGAATGCTACCGTTACTAAAACGACTAAAATTTGGCCAACATGTTCGGGATGATGGCCCTGAATCGCATTTGAAGAAACAAGGAACACCAACGATGGGTGGCGTGATTTTTCTTTTGGGAATTCTAATTGCTTCTCTTTTTTGGGCAAGAGAGCATAGGAATATTATTCCGATTTTTTTGGCAATGTTTTCTTTCGGAATGATTGGTTTTTTAGATGATTGGTTGAAAATCAGAAAACGTCAATCGGAAGGTTTGACTTCATTGCAAAAATTTAGTTTACAGGCATTTGTCGCTATTATTTATTTGGTGATAGGTTTATGGACGCAGATGTTATCCACACAAATAATAATTCCGTTCACCTATGGGTATAAAGTTGACATTGGCTTGTTTTTTGTTCCGATTATGCTGGTTGTGATCTTAGGAACAGTCAATGGTGTGAATTTAACAGACGGTTTAGATGGTTTGGCGACATCGGTAACAAGCATGGTTAGCATATTCTTTATCCTAGCGGCGATATTGCTTAAAGCAGAGCAAGAGATAATGCCGGCTATTGTCTTAGGAGGGTTGTTGTCCTTCTTATTGTATAATACATATCCGGCCAAGGTGTTTATGGGAGATACAGGTTCTCTAGCATTAGGAGGATTTGTTGCTTCTATGGCGATTAGTTTAGAACTCCCATTATTTATTCTTTTATTTGGCGTCATTTATCTTATTGAATCTATATCAGTCATTCTTCAAGTAGGCTACTACAAAAAAACGAAGAAGCGAATCTTTAAGATGGCACCTATTCATCATCATTTTGAATTAAGTGGAATGGCGGAAACTCAAGTAGTGACTTATTTCACAATTATTACAGTGATTATGTCATTGATTGCAATATTAGCAATGTAGTTGCTACCATAGATTATGAGGAAACATCATGGGAAAGATAAAAAAGAAAAGAAATAAAAAATATAATCGTGTGTTTATGAATACACCAACAGAATATAGTGTTATTTTTGTTGTGCTTTTCCTGGTCGTGTTTGGAATCATCATGGTATATTCGTCAAGTTTTTATGCATCTGTTTCAAGACAGTCCTTAGAGCCATACATAAAACAATCTGTTTTTGCATTTATTGGATTACTTATGATGATGATTATCTCAAGAATTCAAATTACTTTTTTGAATAAATTTGTAGTGTTTGGATACCTATTAACATTGTTCTTATTGGTGCTTGTTTTACTGATTGCAGATGATGTGAAAGGGGCAAAACGTTGGATACCGGTTGGAGGTTTCAATTTGCAGCCTTCAGAAATTGCGAAATTTGCAGTTATCTTGACACTTGCCTTGCTTCTGACACTTTTCAAAAAGCATTTGAGTGAACCTAAAGTTCTCCTTGTTCTGGGAATAACAGTAGCTATTCCCTTGGCACTTATTGTAAAGGAAGATCTTAGTGCAGGAGTCGTTTTTTTGGTGATTTGCGGAGCAATGCTTTTTGTGGCATATCGACACATTATCAAGTTGTTTGTATTTGCGATTATGTTAGGGGCTATGGGAAGTGGTTTTGTATTATTGTCATCGTATCGAATGGATCGTATAAAAACCTATTTGGATGGACCCTGGTCAGATCCTGAAGGTGCAGGAAGGCAAATTATTCAGTCTTTATATGCGATTGGTTCAGGTGGTTTAACCGGAATAGGACTTGGGCAGAGTATGCAAAAAATGGGTTATATATCAGAAGCCCATAATGATATTATTTTTGCGGTTATTTGTGAAGAGCTAGGCTTATTAGGTGGTGTTGCCATTATTGGATTATACATAGTCCTTATTTATAGGATTGCTCAAATATCTATTTCGGCAAAATCCATGGAACATTATTTGGTCGGAATAGGTGTTATGACCCATATTGGGATTCAAGCCTTTATAAATATTGGGGTAGCAACAAATTTAATACCTACAACAGGGATGCCATTACCGTTTATCAGTTATGGTGGTTCTTCATTAATCATGTTGTTAGTGGAAATAGGCTTGGTGTTAAATATTGCAAGACATAATCATATTGAAGTGATGATGGGAGAGTGACAGGATGCGGGTAAAAGGAAAAATCATGATACGAATTATTGTTTTATTTATGGTTTTAATAGGTATATTATTGGGGGTTGCAATAAAGACACCAATTGCTTCAATATCAGTTCAAGGCAATACCTATTACACGCGTGAGGAAATCATCCGATTACTGCCGTATAATGAAGGCTCATCCGTGTTTGATGTGATGTTTAATCGTGTGGAACTCATTGAAGATCAAGGATATATTTCTCGAATGGAAATTGAGTATCCGGACCTGACAAATATCAATATTTATATTTATGAAAAAGAGATTATTGGCTATGTTGAATACCTTGGCAAATATCTTTGTATTGATAATAATGGATATATTGTGGATTATACTAATAAGCCCAAAGAACAACCGATTGTCAAAGGAATTGATGTTTCTGAGTTTACTATTTATGAACCATTAGATGTGAATGAATCAATTGTTGATGCTGTATATACAATTTATCGCAACATGGAAGCATTTGACATTCCAATAACGAGTATTGATTTTTCTTATGGGAAAAATACAGAAATTACACTTCAATGTGAGAATTTAGAGATATATATAGGTGATGTATCAAGAATTGAAGAGAAATTTCAGCTGATGCGCGAGATTATTAAGACATTACCGGAAGGTGAAAAAGGCATATTATCCATTGAAAATGTAGATCAAAATATAATTTTCAAAAGTAGCAACACCATATCTTGAAAATAAAATTGATTTATAGCATATATTGTATATTTATTACTTGCAAAAAGTGAATAAAATACTTATACTAGATACAAAGGTAGAATAGATTAGGTGAATAGAAAAACACGTATATTAGAACGTGAGGAGGATATAAATTGTTGGAAATTAAAGCGAATGAAACAAATACAGCAGCAAAGATTATAGTCGTAGGTATAGGTGGTGGCGGTAACAATGCTGTCAATCGCATGATTGAAGGAAGTCTGGAAGGTGTAGACTTTGTAGCAATTAATACAGATTCACAAGCATTACAAGCTTCAAAAGCACCGATAAAAATTCAAATTGGTGAAAAGCTGACTCGGGGATTAGGAGCGGGGGCAAAACCAGAGATTGGACTTAAAGCAGCAGAAGAGAGCCGTGATGAGCTAGCAGATATGATAAAAGATGCAGATATGGTTTTTATAACAGCAGGAATGGGTGGAGGGACCGGTACCGGTGCGGCTCCAGTTGTAGCATCGATAGCTAGAGAATTAGATATTTTAACCGTTGGTGTTGTAACAAAGCCTTTTATTTTTGAGGGCAAGGCACGAATGGCAAATGCAATGATGGGAATTGATGAGCTTAAACGATTTGTAGATACACTTATTGTTATTCCCAATCAAAAACTTCTCAGTGTTATTGATCGTCGAACAACAATGCGGGATGCCTTTAAGAAAGCTGATGAAGTATTACAGCAAGGTGTTCAGGGGATTTCTGATCTTATATATACGCCGGGAATTATCAATTTGGATTTTGCTGACGTTGCAACGGTTATGAGTAATAAAGGTGTTGCTCATATTGGTGTGGGTCATGCACACGGAGAAAATAAAGCAGAAGATGCAGCAAAATTAGCGATTTCAAGTCCCCTTCTTGAAACGACAATGGCTGGTGCTCGTCATATGCTCATTAATATTAGTGGTGATTCAAACATGTCTATGTTTGATGCAAACGACGCCATTCAACTCATACAAGAAGCAGCAGGTAATAATGCAAATGTAATTTATGGTCAAAGTATTGATGATACACTAGAAGATCAAATTATTGTTACTGTTATTGCGACAGGATTTGAAGAAATAGATGAAAAGCCTATTGCTCAGACGGAAAATAATCAAAAAAACGTTGTTCCTGAACAAACAAAAGAAACAACAATAGAAGAAAAAGTGGCAGAAGAAGAAAATAATAAAGATGTAGATACTGTGACCGCAAAAGAGTCTGATGAAACGGTTCAACCGTCGAAACCTACTGTAACGAATTCATATGATCGAATTGAAATTCCTGAGTTCTTGCAAAAACGTAAAAAGCTCTAGGAGGTATTTATGAGATGTCCATATTGCAATAGTGATGCAATACGCGTAATTGACTCAAGACCGTCTGAAGAACAAAATGCGATACGACGACGTCGACATTGTGAGGAATGTGATCGAAGGTTTACTACGTATGAAACCATTGAAAGTGCTCCACTTATTGTTATTAAAAAAGATCGCTCCCGTGAACCATATTCTAGGGATAAAATCTTGTCCGGATTAATTCGGTCATGCCATAAGCGACCTATTTCTATGTCACAAATTGATGCGATCATTGATACGATTGAGAATAATTTATATAATACAATGAAAAAAGAAGTCGATAGTGCATATATCGGCGAACTCGTAATGGAACAACTTAAGCAATTAGATCAAGTCGCATATGTACGATTTGCCTCGATTTACCGAGAATTTAAAGATATTAATACATTTATGGACGAACTAAATAAGATGATTACTGAAGAATAATCGTTCGTATAAAAGATATATATTTTCCAATATATATCTTTTATTATATAAAAAAGAAAACATTAAATATAAAACTTATATGTTTAGTAGGAAAAAAGTATTGACAAAGAGGCATTTACTTGGTACTATGATTTAAATCCTACTAAATCACTAATTTATGAAAGTGGTGTTTAGGGTGAAACTAACGTCAAAAGGAAATTATGCAATTGCAGCATTATTAGATTTGGCATTGCACGATATGGGGCAATGCATTCCGCTAAAAGACATATCTAGACGGATTAATATCTCAGAAAATTATTTGCGACAGCTTTTTATGCTTTTAACACGACAAGATCTTATTGGAAGTTCAAGAGGATTAGGTGGAGGCTATTTTCTGGAAGTAAACCCATGCGATATTCGCTTGATTGATATTATTGAAGCTGTAGAAGGTAATATTTGCATTGTCCCCTGTATTGACTCCAATAATTGTCAAGTGGGGCAAGATGAGAAGGAATGCGTTGCCAAAACATTATGGGAATCGCTAAATGCTGCAATAAGAGAGCAATTAAAGGATATGACGTTACAAGAACTTGTTGATGAGTATTGAGGTACATAGGAGGATGCAATATGGAAAAAAAATACAAATTTGATACGCTACAATTACATGGAGGGCAAGAACCTGACCCAACAACCGGATCACGTGCTGTTCCAATTTATCAAACAACTTCATTTAATTTTCGTGATTTTGAACATGGTGAAAATCTTTTTGCCTTAAAGGAACCGGGTAATATATATACACGAATCATGAACCCTACAACTGCTGTATTTGAAGAACGTATGACCTTATTAGAAGGTGGAGTGGGAGCATTGGCCGTCGCTTCAGGCTCAGCAGCAATCACATATTCTATCTTGAATATAACGGGTGTTGGTGATGAAATTGTTGCTGCAAATACCCTCTATGGCGGAACCTATAACCTATTTGCAAACACTTTACCTCAGTATGGAATAAAAACAATTTTTGTTGAACCGGAGTCTGCACAAAATTTTGCGGATGCGATTACAGATAAAACAAAGGCGATTTTTATTGAATCCATTGGTAATCCAAGGGCCAATATCATCGATATTGAAAAAGTCGCAAAAATAGCCCATGAGCATCAGATTCCTTTAATTGTCGACAATACATTTGGAACGCCATACTTGATTCGTCCTTTTGAATTTGGAGCAGATATTGTTGTTCATTCAGCAACTAAGTATATTGGTGGACATGGAACATCAATTGGTGGTGTTGTTATTGATTCCGGAAAATTTGATTGGGCTGCAACAGATAAGTTTCCTAAGTTTACTGAACCGGATCCGAGTTATCATGGTATTGTCTATTCAAAGGATATCGGAGCCCCAGCATATATCATAAAAATGCGTGTAAGCTTGTTACGTGACACGGGAGCAGCCTTAAGTCCATTTAATGCCTTTCTGTTTTTACAAGGACTAGAGACCTTATCATTACGTGTTCAAAGACATGTTGATAATGCACAAAAAATAGCCGAATTTTTAGAAAATCATCCAAAGGTAAAATGGGTAAATTATCCAGGATTAAAATCAAGTCCATATTATGAACTAAAAGAAAAATATCTTCCAAAAGGCGCAGGTGCTATTTTTACTTTCGGCATTGAAGGTGGATATGAGGCAGCAAAGAGTTTTATAAATCGACTCGAATTATTTAGTCTCTTAGCAAATGTTGCGGATGCAAAATCCTTAGTTATTCATCCTGCATCAACAACACATCAACAATTATCTGATGAGGCAAAGCAAGCAGCTGGGGTAACACAAGATCTTATTCGATTGTCTGTTGGTATAGAAGATGCGGAAGACTTGATTAATGATTTGACGCAAGCGCTAGAAAGTTGAGGTAAGCTATGAATGTCCATAATCATATGACAGAGTTAATTGGAAAAACACCCATGCTTCGTTTAGAACGTATTGGTAAAGCGCATGGTGTATTGGGAAATGTAATTGGAAAGCTTGAATTTTCTAATCCGGGAGGAAGTGTCAAAGATCGTATTGCGCTTAATATGATTGAAAAAGCAGAAAAAGAAGGAAACTTAGATGCTGACACCATCATTATTGAACCAACCAGTGGGAATACAGGTATTGGATTAGCTTCGATTGCAGCTGCAAGAGGATATAAAATTATACTTACCATGCCGGAATCAATGAGTATTGAACGTCGACGATTGCTAGGAAGCTTTGGTGCAGAAATTGTTTTAACAGAAAGCGCCAAAGGAATGCGAGGTGCGATTGACAAAGCGAATGAATTGGCGAAAAACTACAAAAAGGTATTTATACCAAGTCAATTTGATAATCCGGCGAATCCGGAGATGCATAAAAAAACAACGGCTGTTGAAATTATACATGATATGGATAAAAAGGTAGATGCTTTCGTAGCTGGGGTAGGTACCGGCGGAACGATAACAGGTGTCGGAAGTGTCCTAAAAGCTGAAGTTCCGGATGCCTATATTGTAGCAGTTGAACCCAGTGACTCAGCAGTTCTTTCCGGTGGGAATCCAGGACCGCATAAAATCCAAGGAATAGGTGCAGGATTTATTCCCAAAGTAATGGATGTAAATATTCTTGATGAGATTATTCAAGTGAGCAATGAAGATGCCGTTGAAACGGCAAGGGAAATAGCACGTGTTGAAGGAATACTTGTTGGAATATCTGCTGGAGCGAATGTATATGCAGCGATTCAATTGGCAAAACGTGAAGAGTTTAGAGACAAAAATATTGTCACAATTATTTGCGACACAGGTGAGAGATACTTGTCAACAGGGTTATTTGATTAAATAGCCTTATAATACAAAATGTGCATCGAAATTTGATGCACATTTTTTTTGCGCAATGCTAGGGAGAAAGTTTGATTGTAGATTTGAATATGTGTAGGTATAATCAAATTAGGAGGTCGTCTATGTATTGTAAAATTATTTGTGGAACATTATTAGGGATACAAGGAATATTAATTGATGTTGAAGTCGATATTTCAGAAGGGTTTCCTAAGTTGGATATTGTAGGTATGCCGGGGAGTATTATCAAGGAAGCAAAGGAGCGAGTAAGAACAGGGATTAAAAATTCAGGATATACATTTCCCTATAAACGTATTACAATAAATCTAGCGCCTGCCCATATTCGCAAAGAAGGGGTTGGGTTTGACTTAGCTATTGCAATCGGAATTTTGTCTTGTGAGCGTGTTATATCAATAGATAACTTAAAGGATACAATCGTATTGGGTGAGTTGGCTCTTGATGGTCATATTCGTCCCATAAAAGGTATAGTATCATTATTAGATGAAGCCCAAAAGCAAGGCATGCAGCGATGTATAATACCGAAAGAAAATCTGAATGAAGCGCAATTAATTAAAGATTTAGATATTATTGGAGTTAATGATCTACGTGAGGTGGTTCAATATATTAATTCTGAATATCATGGTTATGATTATGGATTTAACAGAGACCAGTATCATGCAATGAAGATTCCGGACTATATTCAGGAAGATTTTTCTCAAGTCATTGGTCAGGCACATGCAAAGCGTGGTTTAGAAATTGCAGTGAGTGGTATGCATCATGCCATGTTAAAGGGACCACCGGGCATTGGAAAAACAATGTTGGCGAAACGTGTTAAAACGATTTTGCCGCCTTTATCCGATGATGAGATTATTGATTTAACTAAAATTTATTCGGCTGCTGAAAAATTATTGAATACGAATCGCATTATTACGGAGCGTCCGTTTAGAGACCCTCACCACTCAATTACACGTGCAAGTTTTATTGGCGGAGGTTCTTTGGCTAAACCGGGAGAGATTAGTATGTCGCATAAAGGCGTTTTAATGTTAGACGAATTTCCGGAATTCCGTAAAGATGTTATTGAATCGTTACGAGAACCTCTAGAGCAAGGTTATATTCTTTTGTCTAGAAATCATCATGTTTTTTCCTTTCCGGCGGATTTTATCTTAATCGCTGCTATGAATCCATGTCCCTGTGGTTACTTTCCAAATTCAGAAAAATGTCAATGTTTACCGTCTCAAATTGAGAAATATCATAACAAAATAAGCGGTGCTATCCTCGATCGTATTGATTTACATGTCGAAATGATGCCCATAGATTATAAACAGCTAAAAGAACACCAGAGTGGTGAATGTTCACAAGATATATTACGGCGCGTTGAACAGGTGCACAGTGTTCAAAAAGAGCGTTATAACAATGAGGCGTTTTCTTATAATGCCAATATTCCCGTTGAAAAGATTCAACATTATTGTCAACTTACAACCAAAGCGGATAACTTACTCAAAAGAGTCTATCTTCAATTTAATCTCAGCTCGCGTTGTTATCACCGATTGTTAAAAGTTGCAAGAACAATTGCAGATATGGCAAATAGTAGTGTTATCAATGAAAACCACGTGGCAGAAGCTATTTTGTTTAAGCAAGATGCTTGATAATTCTATTCATAATCGTTATAATGACATAGGTGAGTAATGAATGAATGGAGGAACGGGATTGAATCCAATTATCGAAGTCGATCAGAATATACTTTCTGAGAATTTAGCAACAATTCAAGGGATTACAAGAGATAATGTAAAAATAATGGCCATAATCAAAAGCAATGCATACGGGCATGGTATTCTAGAGATTGCAAAAGCACTATCATTTCAAGTTGATTGTTTTGGAGTTGGTTTTTTTAATGAAGCGCTCGCCTTGAGAGAACAAGGGATTATACAAGATATATTAGTTTTAGGACCTTCCTATGATTTTGCTTTAGCTATTGAAAATAAGATTACAATTACAGTAGAAAGCATTGATCAAGGTGTTCAATTGTTTGATTTTGTGAAAAAAAATTTAATGAATACAAGTAAGAAAATAAGTATTCATATAAAAGTTGATACGGGATTTGGACGATTTGGATTTTTCGAAAAAGACTTAAAACTGTTTTTAGAACAATATAAAAATTATGAAGAATATATCATGATTCGAGGTTTGTATTCTCATATAGCAACGACAAAAGGTGCGGATGACTTATATGTTCAAAAACAAAATGAACGCTTTATACAATATAAAATACTGTTTAAAAATTTTGTGAATGCCAAGCATGTGATTTTTCATCTTGCAAATTCGGAGATCGCAATCGACTATCCAAGTATGCATTATGATATGATTCGGATAGGAAATGCTTTATTCGGACCGGTTAATAGTAAGAAAAAAATTGTTTTAAAGCGAGTTGCAACACTAAAGTTACCGGTTGTAAGTATACATGAACGCAAAAAAGGGGATTATATTGGTTATGGGCTTCGTTACCGCTTTAAAAAAGATGGGAAGATGGGGGTTATTGAAGCCGGTTTTTACGAGGGCATTGGTTTGGAAAAAAGTCCATTAGGGCAGTCGAAAAAATATCGGTTTATCTTTTATATGAAGAGCTTTGTGAAAGCGATGCTTCGAAAAGACTATGTCAATTATAAAAATGCTAAATTACCAATTATAGGTATGGTAAATATGCAATTTACGATGATTGATGTAAGTGATGTGATTATTGAAGTTGGTGACTTCGTCGAACTAATTAAATCACCATTATATATTAAAGAAAACGTCGAACGTCGACATATTTTGGAGGGTAATCATGGAATTAGTAACGAATCTTGATCGTCATATTTACAAAGATTGGAATGAAACACATCAATATGGACAAATTCTTCAATCCGAAGAATGGGGAATGTTTAAAAGTAAAGGTGCATGGAATTATGAACTGATAGGGTTAAAAGACCAAGACAAGCTTGTTGGGGCATGCATGTTGTTAAAAAGAAAGCTCCCAATGCTTAATAGATATATGTATTATGCACCTCGGGGATTTGTTTTAGATTATACAAACCGAGAAGTTGTCGAAGAATTTACGAAACAAATAAGTGAATATGCAAAAGCACATAAAGGAATCATGGTGAAAATAGACCCCTGTGTTATGTATCGTGAGCACGATGCAGAAGGACACCTTGTCGAAGACGGCTTTAATCATGCAGATATCATACATATGCTTTGTGATATGGGATATCAGCATAAAGGCATTACCCTTGATTTTGATGGGATACAGCCACGATTTGTCTATCGATTGCCACTAGATCGAAGTTTAGATGCACTGATGAAAAAATTCCATCATAAAACGCGTTACAATATCCGTTTGGCAGAAAAAAAAGGTGTTGAGATATATGAAGGTTCTCGTGATGAACTTGAATTATTTGAAAAAATTATGCGCGTTACCGGAGAACGGGATGGCTTTATTCCAAGATCACTTGACTATTTTCAAAGTATGTATGATGTTTTGTATCCAGCAGGTAAATTGAAGTTTTATCTGGCAAAATATAACGTAAAAAAAGCTCTGGAAATTGTGGGTAAACAATTGGAACAAGAAGAGTCAAAAGAGAAAAAGGATGAAAAACGCATAGCTAAATTAAGTCAAGAAGAAAAAGAATTAAATCTTTTGTGCCAGGAACATCCAAATGGGCTTGTTGTGTCAGGAACGATTATGCTAGTGAATGGAAAAACGGCTTGGTACCTCTATGGAGCAAGCGATAATGCATTTCGTAATATTATGCCAAACTATCTTATACAGTGGCAAATGATTCAGGATGCATATGAAATGGGTTGTACAATGTATGATTTCAGAGGTATATCAGGTGATTTGAGTCCAGATAATCCGTTGCATGGGCTTTATCGGTTCAAAAAAGGATTCACAGGTGAATTCGTTGAATATATTGGTGAGTTTGATTTAATCATTCGACCACTAAGCTACAAGTTATTTGAACATGGAGTACCATTTATTAAGAAAATCATTCGAAAGTTAAAACGCTAAAATCGAGATAAGGGAGAGGTATGAAAAAAGAGGTATACCATATTTGGTTAAGTCAAGCACCCGGGATTACACCTAGAGGTGCTTGGTATTTATACAAAGAATTTCAAAATGTTGAAAAAATATACCAATGTCCGCGTCAAGAAATCATAGAGTATTTTCAAAGTATTGAAGGACGCCTAGGATCGGGATTTATAACCAATCATGAGGAAGATGAGTGGCAACAATATAAAGAAAAAATAGTTGAAATTGAAACGTATTACAATAAAATTCGTAAAAAAAATGTAAACGTTTTATTGCCGGAACAAGAACAATTTCCTAAACGTTTATTAGAAATTGATGATTGTCCGATTGCCTTATATGCAAAAGGTAATGTTCAATTACCACAGTTTTCTATAGGTATTGTAGGTTCTCGTAAAGCCAGTGATTATGGAAAAGCAATGGCAAAATATTTTGCAAAAGAGTTGGCACGTCTTGGTATAAATGTCGTTAGTGGTTTGGCATATGGTATTGACGTGCATGCGCATATGGGTTGCATTGAAGACAAACAATATACAACCGCAATTCTAGGAGGCGGATTACATGAGTGTTATCCGAAACGCCACGATAAGTATTTCCAAGAAATACAAAAGTATGGATGTATTTTGTCAGAAGAACCTTATGGAAGAAATGTTCAGCCATATATGTTTCCGAAACGAAATCGTATTATAAGTGGTATGAGTGATGGAATAGTCGTTATTGAAGCGGCAAAAAAAAGTGGGTCCCTTATAACTTCGGATTATGCCTTGGAACAAGGTCGAGATGTATTGGCTGTTCCAGGACGATTATTTGATAAATCTTGCGAAGGGTCCAATCATTTGATTAAACAAGGCGCAAAACCTATCTTTGACGTTGATGACATCCTTGATGAGCTTGGAATAATCATGAGTGATAAAAGGAAGAATGTAGATGAATTTGAAAAAAAACTTGAAGAAAAAGAAAATATAGTATATTCTTGTATAAGTTACGACCCTGTTCATGTAGATCAAATTGTTCATCAGATTTATGGGAAAAAACAAGACAAGTGTATTTTAGAACATGATGAAATCATGATTATTCTTTTGAGTTTAGAGTTAAAAGGATTCATTGAGAAAAAGTCAGGTTGTTATTATACACGTTTGGAGGTTTAGAATGGCAAAAAACTTAGTTATCGTTGAGTCCCCGGCTAAAGCAAAAACAATCAAGAAATTTTTAGGTTCAAATTACAAAATTGAAGCGTCTATGGGACACGTGCGTGATCTGCCAAAAAGTCAATTAGGTGTTGATCCGGAAAACGACTTTGAACCAAAATATATAACGATTCGTGGAAAAGGTGAACTCCTTGCAAAATTAAAAAAGGAAGCGAAAAAATCAACGAAAGTCTTCTTAGCGACTGACCCTGACCGTGAAGGTGAAGCGATTTCTTGGCACTTATATAATGCACTAGCGCCATTAAATGATAATATTTATCGGATTACCTTTAATGAGATTACAAAAGAAGCAGTTAAAGGTTCTATAAAAGCAGCACGTAAAATTGATATGGACCTTGTTGATGCTCAGCAAGCACGTCGAATTCTTGATAGAATTGTAGGATATAAAATCAGTCCCTTATTATGGAAGAAAGTAAAAAAAGGATTAAGTGCAGGACGTGTTCAATCGGTTGCATTGAAGTTAATTTGTCAACGGGAAAAAATGATTGAACAATTTATTCCGGAAGAATATTGGACTATTGATGCAACAATTAAGGCGAGTGGATTAAAAGATCCATTTATAGCTAATTTTTATGGAAATAAAGATGGGAAAATTCAGCTATCGAAAAAATCAGAAGTTGATGAGATATTGTCGACTATAGAAAATCAACCGGTATCGATTGAAGATATTAAAAACTCTGACCGAATTAGAAAACCCAATTTGCCTTTTACAACAAGTACATTACAACAAGAGGCTTCAAAAAAATTAAATTTCACGACATCCAAGACCATGCGTATTGCCCAACAATTATACGAAGGTGTAGATATTCCCGGACGAGGTACGACGGGACTAATTACATATTTACGTACAGATTCTACACGAATTGCTAATCAAGCACATAATGAAGTGATTGATTTTATTAATGAAAATTATGGAAGTGAATATATAAATAGCAAACCAATTGCAGTTCAAAAAAGTGATTCGGCTCAAGATGCTCATGAAGCAATCCGGCCTACGTACACAGAATTAGAACCCTTATCAATTAAAGCATCTTTGTCGAGAGAACAATATCGCCTATATCAATTGATTTGGACAAGGTTTGTTGCTTCACGAATGAAGCCGGCAATATATAATCGACAACGAATTACGATGTATATTCAGCAGTATCAATTTAGAACGAATGTTCAAACCTTAAAATTCGATGGATTTTTAAAAGTCTATAATCATGATGATGACGATCATGATGCCGTTGTCAAAAAACAACTTGCCATAAAAACGGATACAGAGCTTGCAATGAAATCCGTAGAAGGTATTCAACATTTTACACAACCACCAGCCAGATATACTGAAGCGGCTTTAGTTAAAACCCTTGAAGAAAATGGTGTGGGAAGACCAAGTACCTATGCACCAACAATCTCTACCATCCTTGCTCGTGGTTATGTGGGTAAAGAGCAAAAGAAGTTGTTTCCGACGGAGCTTGGAGAAATAGTGTATGAAATATTAAAAGGTTATTTTGATGACGTTATCAATGTAGATTTTACGGCTAATTTAGAAAAAGAGCTCGATCAAGTAGAAGAAGGCGATATTCCATGGAAAGATGTTCTGCGAAAATTTTATCCTGGATTTGAGATTCTTGTTGAAACAGCGGAAGAAGAAGTGAGTAAAATTGAAATAAAGGATGAAGAAACCGATATTCCTTGTGAACTGTGTGGACGGAACTTGGTTATAAAAATGGGACGATATGGAAAGTTTTTAGCCTGCCCTGGTTTTCCGGAATGTAGAAATACAAAACCTCTTCTTGAAAAGGTGGAAGATGTTCATTGTCCAAAGTGTGAAGGGGATGTTCTGGTTAAGAAAACCAAAAAAGGACGTCGGTATTTTGGTTGTGAAAATAATCCTGAATGTGACTTCATGACTTGGAACAAACCATCAACAGAAAAATGTGAGCTGTGTGGTAGCATGATGGTGGAAAAAGGTAAAAAATTATTGTGTATCAATGAAACTTGTAAGAACATTCAAGAAAAAACCCAAGAAGATGGAGAAGATGCGTGAAATTTGTCTACAATTTCCTTGTCTTCTATTATGGATTAAGATATAATAGAGTTTAGGCATGTAGCTGAAAATGTTAGTAGGAGGAAAAAGGTAGTGAGTGTTGAACTATTAGACCGCACCAGAAAAATCAATAAGCTTTTACAAAAAACAGGAACAGAGCGAGTGGTTTTTCAAGACATTTGTGAAGTAATGAGTGACATTTTAGATTCAACGGTATTGGTGCTTAGTAAGAAGGGAAAGTTACTGGCACAATATTCTAAACAAACCATTGAACCGATTACAGAATTATTAACCTCTGAGAATAAAGAGATTATTGATTTACAGTTAAACGAACGGTTGTTAAATATTTTATCCACCAAAGAAAATATTAATTTTCTCACACTAGGAATCAAAAAAATATACACGGAACAAGGATATATTGGTATGGTTTCTCCAATCGATATTGCAGGAGAACGTCTAGGTACATTAGTGATGTATCGCTTGCATTCATTATATGATATTGAAGACATTATACTGGCTGAATATGGTTCGACGGTCGTTGGATTGGAAATCATGCGTTCGATTAATGAAGAAAATTCTGAAGAGCTTAGAAAGAGCAGTATTGTGAAATCAGCAGTAGGAACACTCTCTTTTTCGGAACAAGAAGCAATTAAGCATATTTTTGAAGAGTTAGATGGAAATGAAGGTATTCTCGTTGCTTCAAAAGTGGCAGATCGTGTAGGTATTACACGAAGTGTTATCGTTAATGCGCTTCGTAAGTTTGAGAGTGCAGGAGTGATTGAATCAAGGTCATTGGGAATGAAAGGAACATATATTAAGATTTTGAATAGTATTTTAAAAGAAGAAATCGATAAAATATAAGAAGAGATTTATAGTCTCTTCTTATTTTAAAAATAGTAAATATAATTTACTTTTTACAAAAAAGCAGTTGTATTCTTAACAATAAACTGATACAATGTATGATAGATTAAACCGAAAGGAGTAAGGGTATGTCTTTTTTTGATTCGATGAATGTTAGTGCAACGGGAATGACAGCACAGCGATTACGTATGGATACAATATCGCAAAATATTGCGAATGTAAACACAACAAAAGGTGATGATGGACAAGCGTATCGAAGAAAAACGGTTGTGTTTCAAGAGATTAATGACGGTAAGAATTTTCGGTCACATTTAAATCGATATATGCAAAAGGGTAACCAAGCAACAAGAGGTGGAGTAAAGGTGCGTCAAATTATCGAAGATAATTCGCCGTTGACCCAAGTGTATGATCCTTCACATCCGGATGCAAATGAAGAAGGATATGTCGAGATGCCAAATGTAAATGTTGTTGAAGAAATGACGAATCTTATATCTGCAAACCGTTCATACGAGGCAAACATCACCGCGTTTAATGCAACGAAAGCAATGGCAGCAAAAGCATTAGAAATCGGAAGATAATCTGAGGTGAAATGATGGATATTAAAAGTATTAATAATTTGGTCAGTGAACTTCCCAAAGTGGGAATGCAACAAAAAGAAGCGAATAAAACTGTTTTTTCAGACATGTATAAGTCGGCGATTAACATGTTGGATCAAACAAATACCCTACAAAAACAAGCTGAACAATCAGCGATGAGTTTTGCCATTGGTGATATTGATAATATTCATGAAGTAATGATTGCGCAAGAAAAAGCGACGGTTGCTCTTCAATATACGGTTCAAATTAGGGATAAAGTCTTAGAAGCATATAATGAAATCATGCGAATGCAAATTTAAATAAATTCAATGAGGTGTAGGAAATGCCCGAGTTTTTGAATCGGATATCAAATCAATTAACGGAGTTTTGGGACAAATATTCAACGAAACAAAAAATGCAAATGATAGCAACGATAGCTATAGGAGTTGTAGCTTTGGTTGTTCTTGTTGTGTTTTTAAATCGGCCGAGATACGAACTTTTACAAGGCGATTTAGAACCATCTCAAATAAATGTCATCGTAGAGACGTTGAATACGGCGGGCATTAATAATCAAGTCGGCGACGATGCAAGAAGTATATATGTTATACAAGGTAGCAGGAGGGATGCTACATTAGCCTTGGCAGAGATTGGTATTTTATCTGGTCGTGAGCTTACGTATGATGATTTGTTTGAGAGTTCAATAATGACAACAGAGTCAGAAAGAGCTTTGAAACGAAAAGAATTTTTAAAGACAAGTCTAGCAAATACAATCGAACTGATTGAAGGCGTAGAACAAGCAGAAGTTGAATTAGTTATGCCGGAATCAGATCGAACAATCTTAGATGAAGCAAAAGAATCCAAAGCCAGTATACTTATTACGACAAATGAAAAATTAGCAAGTGGAAGTGTTGAGAGCATAGCAAAGCTCGTTGCTACAGGTGTTGATAATCTTTCTTTAAATAACGTAACCGTTATTGACTCTACAGGAAGGTTGTTGTTTGATGGACAAACAGTGACGGATAGTATAGGGAACATTTCATCAAGAACCGAGTATGAGATGCAAAAAGAATTGATGGTAAAAAGTAATGTGCGTTCTATTTTGTTGTCCGCAGGTGAATATGATGATGCGATGGTAACTGTTGATTTAGTCATTGATTTTGATGAATTAGAACAAGTGACTGAACGTCATAGCACACAAGACGGAACGAATACCGGTATTATTGTCGAAGATAATACCTATCTTGAAGAATCTGAGAATGCCACAACAGGTGGAGTTCCGGGGACAGATGCTAATGGTGTTACCGATACAATGATTGCAGATGGTAATGAATCAACAGTAACAATAGAAGAACGTAACGTTGTTTATACTTATGATACTGAAGTAGCTACCGCGGTAAAAGCTATTGGTGGCGTTATATATGATGATTCAACGGTTTCTGTTTCGCTAACAAAATATCGAACATACGATCAGGAAATGCTAGAAAGTCAAGAAGACGGTATTTTAGCAGGAAGAACGTGGGAACAGTTTAAATATGACATCACCCAAGAAGGACGAACAAAAATTGAGGACATTGATGAGGATATTGTTGAGATGATTCGAATGGCTAGCAATGTCGATAATGTGATGGTTCTTGCTTATGAAGTCCCTAGGTTTATTGATCGTGAAGCAGAAGAGTCAAATATGAGTGATTATTTGTTGATCGGTATCATAGTTCTGATGATCTTATTACTTGGATATGCTGTATATAAAGGTACTGAGCCTGTAGAGATTAGAGAGATTGAACCGGAATTATCCGTTGAAGAAATGTTGGCTTCAACGCGCCAGGTATCCGATTTGGAGTCGATAGAGTTTGGAGGTAAGAGTGATGCAAGAGTTCAAATTGAGAGTTTTGTAGAGGATAATCCGGATGCAGTAGCACTATTATTACGGAATTGGTTAAATGAAGATTGGGAGTGATACGATGGCTGATTATAAAGGAATACAGAAAGCTGCAATTTTATTAATTGCACTAGGTCCTGAGAAATCTTCACAAATTTTTAAACATTTAAAAGAAGAAGAGATTGAACAGTTGACTTTAGAAATTGCAAATACACGAAGTGTCAGTCCTGAAGTAAAAGAAAATATTATCAAAGAATTTTATGAAATTTGTATAGCACAGCAATATATCGCTGAAGGTGGTATAGGTTATGCGAAAGACTTGTTGGAAAAAGCTTTAGGGTCAGATAAAGCGATGGAAGTCATTGGACGTTTGACATCGTCATTACAGGTAAGACCCTTTGAATTTATTCGGAAAACAGAACCGAGTCAATTATTGAACTTTATTCAAGACGAACATAATCAAACCATTGCCTTAATACTATCCTATTTAAGTGCTGCGCAAGCATCGATGATTTTAGCGGCATTACCTCAAGAAAAACAGGCAGATGTAGCTAGACGTATTGCATCAATGGATCGCACATCCCCAGACGTCATTAAAGATGTTGAAGATATTTTGGAAAGAAAGCTTTCATCCTTGGTTACGCAAGACTATACAATTGTTGGTGGTGTTGATGCAATTGTTCAAATATTGAACTCTGTTGATCGAAGTACAGAAAAACATATTATGGAAACATTAGAAATAGAAGATGCTGATTTAGCGGAAGAAATCCGTAAAAAAATGTTTGTATTTGAAGATATTCTATCTCTTGATGATCGATCCATTCAACGGGTGTTACGTGAAGTGGATAATAATGATTTGGGTATTGCCTTAAAAGGAGCAGTTGAAGAAGTGCAAAATGTTATCTTTAATAATTTATCTAAACGATTGGCAACAATGATTCGAGAAGAAATGGAATATATGGGACCTGTACGATTAAAAGATGTTGAAGAAGCGCAACAGAAAATTGTAAATATTATACGTAAACTCGAAGACAGTGGAGAAATCGTTATTAGCCGTGGTGGAGGTGACGAAATCATTGTCTAGAATTGTGAAGTCTAATTTTGTCTCATTTACAGAACAAAAAAAAGAAATCAAGGTTATTGCTAATAATGACCCTAAAGTATTAAAAAGTTCAATTAAAGCTGTAGAACATGCAGAAGACGTCCATACTTATGAAATGTCTGATGTACATGAAGATTTAGAAGTGCTTAAAGAAAAAATTATTGACGAAGCCTATGATAAAGGTCTAGAATTAGGACAAGAAAAAGGATATGAAGATGGCTACCAAAAAGGATATGAAGAAGGTAAGGCAATTAGTCAGGATGAGGGACAACGCCTATTAGAAAAAGAACGTGATACTTTATATCAAGAAGTTGAACATCTACGTGCTGAGATAACTAAACAATTTGAAGCTCAAAAAAAGGAACTTGAGCCTAAAATGTTATTCATTATTGAAGCGCTTGTTACAAAGCTTATTGGTGTTCAAAGTGTAAGTCAGGAAACAATAATGTTCTTAATAAAAAGTGGTATGAATGAATTGGATTTACACGGGGATCTTGTTATTAAAGTCTCTTCATTTGACGTCGACGAAGTACTAGAGAATAAACAGCGTATTGTTGAAGGGTTGAGTGAAAAGATTGATGTGGAAATTCTTGTAGATCAACAGTTGGAAAAAAATGAATGCATCATTGAAACTAATATGGGAAGTATTGATTGCTCATTAGGTACTCAAATGGAATCTTTATTACAGGAACTTCGACTCATAAGAGAAAGTTTGGAAGGTGATAGCTATAATGCCTAATATAGACTTTAAAAAATACGATAAACTCATGGCTAAATCATATATCAAGCAAATGGGAAGAGTGGTAAAAATTGTCGGATTAACGATAGAATCGCTAGGTCCTCAAGTTTCAGTAGGCGATGCATGCATGATTACGTCTGGAAATCATCACAAAAAAGTTTTAGCAGAAGTTGTTGGATTTAAAGATAATAGAATATTGTTGATGCCTCTTGATGACATGGAGGGAATCGGACCCGGAAGTTATGTGGAATCCATAGGACACCCATTACAAGTATCCGTATCTGACCAATTACTGGGGCGTATATTGGATGGATTAGGGAAACCGATTGATGATAAAGGCCCTTTATATACAGAAAAACAATATAATATAGATAATGATGCACCGGATCCTTTAAAACGTGATCGAATAAAAAATATTTTGCCATTAGGTGTTAAAGCTATTGACGGTATGTTGACGGTTGGTGAAGGGCAAAGAGTCGGTATCTTTGCCGGAAGTGGCGTTGGAAAAAGTACTTTATTAGGAATGATTGCAAAAAACACAAAAGCGGATATAAATGTTATTGCCTTAATAGGTGAGCGGGGACGAGAAGTTCGAGAATTTATTGAGAGAGATTTGGGCGAAGATGGTCTGAAACGTTCGGTCGTCGTGGTATCAACTTCGGACAAACCAGCCATGGAACGACAAAAAGCTGCAAAAACAGCAACAGCTATTGCAGAATATTTTCGTGATCAAGGCAAAAGCGTTTTACTTATGATGGACTCATTAACGCGGTTTTCTATGGCACAGCGTGAGATAGGCCTTGCAATTGGGGAACCACCGGTAAGTCGAGGCTATACTCCGTCTGTATTTAGTGTTATGCCAAAATTACTAGAGCGAACAGGAAATTCTGATTGTGGTTCAATCACTGCATTATATACTGTTTTAGTTGATGGGGATGATATGAATGAACCAATTACTGATGCTGCACGTGGAATTTTGGACGGGCATATTGTTTTGTCGCGCCGTATAGCGAATAAAAATCATTATCCTGCAATCGATATATTACAGAGTGTATCAAGGGTTATGAATGAAGTTGTATCAAAAGAACATAAGAAATTTGCAAATTATTTAACGGCTATTGTTGCTACCTACAGAGATTCAGAAGATTTGATTAATATAGGCGCTTACTCAAAGGGGAGTAATCCTGAAATTGATGAAGCAATTGATAAGATCAAAGCAGTAAATAACTTTTTGAGGCAAGAAGTCGATGAAATTTTCGACATTGATGAAGTTACAAGAGAATTAGAAAGTATTTATTCAAGTAGCACAAATGAATGATAGGTGAATAATCATGGCAAAGTTTAATTTTCCCATGGAAAAGGTATTTCAAGTAAAGAAAAAACTAGAAAAGCAAAAACAATTAGAATTGGGAAATGCATTGCAAGCCTTAGGCAAAAGTCAGGAACTTTTACTAGAAATTGAAGGTCGACTGCATGAGGCAAACCAGCGTTTTCAAATAAATCTATCTACCGGTTGTGTCAACTCTTCGGAAATGAAAAGTGCACATGAACGTATTCGTTATTATCATCAAGCAATGACTGAACAAAAACAGTTGATTCGACAGCATAAACTCAAGGTTGAAGAAGCAAAAGAAGCATTAAAAAGGGCCTTGCAAGATCGAAAAATATTTGAAAGTTTGAAAGAAAAAGCTTTTGAAACCTATATAGATAATGAAAAATTAGAAGATGCAAAACGACTCGATGAAATTGTGAGTTACAAATATAGAAATTCGTAATTAGGAGGAAGGTCATGGCAGAAGAAATATCGCAAAAAAAAAGTGGTGGAAAAATACAAATGGTAGTCATTATCGCATTAGTAGCTATTTTAATACTATTTGGTATTTTTGTTGCGCTTCTCAAATTCGATGTTGGTTCACTCGGAACCGAAGTTATTGGAC
Organism: uncultured Eubacteriales bacterium; assembly: GCA_964627665.1. GTDB lineage: Bacteria > Bacillota > Clostridia > Lachnospirales > Vallitaleaceae > UBA1351. Next base: position 27,979 of record CAZVKG010000013.1, read on the forward strand.
CTAAGATTCAAAATATTCCCGGTGCTACGTTCATTCTTCCATCGATGCCTGAAACAACTGAAAATTCTTTATCTGAGGAAGGCTATCAATCATTAGAGGAAGTTGTAGAAATATTAAAAGTTACTGAAAATCTACTTAAGGAAAAGGAGGAAGAAGCCGAAACACTTATAGAACAGATTAATCAGCTTCAAAATGAGAATGCTCGTTTACAAACCTTTGAAGATCGATATTTACAATTCGATGAAGAAAAGGCAGAGTTTGATCGTTTTATCGTTGAACAATTTGATTCGGAAAGCTATCCAACGTGGTATGAAACAATGAATCCGGATAATGCGGCAAGAATCTATGAAGAAGTTGTAAGAGAAGAAGCCAATAGCGAGGAACTTGAAAAGCTCATTACAACATATGACGAGATGAAACCGGCAAATGCTGCAGCAATCCTATCAGAGATGAGTACGACGCGATTAGAGATGGTTGCTACAATTATCAAAAATCTAGATGCACAACAAGCAGGTAAAATATTAGCGGCAATGGATACAAGTGTCGCAGCGAGAATTACAACATATCTTTATCCTGAAGAATGAAGTAAAGGAGGTAGTCAATGAATAGTATTGCTATGAATTTCGTAGCAAATTTGATGAACACTACATTTAATGAAGTGAATTACGTGAATCGTTCAGAACAAAACTCAGATTCTTCAAGCTTCAAAGAAGTTATTCAAAAGACTCGAGAGGTATCAAATAGTTCAACTGAGGGTGTTAATCGTAATGTGGAAAGTAAATCACAACCACAACGCTTTGAACGTCCCAATAAACGTGTTGAACAGTCATCAGAAAAAAGTGCTATAAAATCTCAAGAGAAGATTTTGAAAGAAGAAGTTCCTGTAGAAGTTGAAACAGGAAAGAAGAATTTAGTCTCTAATGAAGAAAAAATTTCTTTAGAAGCTACTCAGCACATGGAGACGTTTTCGCTAGAGATCATTCAAGCGATTGCGGATTTAATGAATGTTTCCATCGATGAAATACAAGCGACGTTACAAGAGCTTGAGATGGACATTGAAGATTTGTTTGATGTAGAGATGCTTATGGAATTTGTTACTGTACAGATGGGACTAGAGTCGTCAACTGAATTATTGGTGACAGAAGGTGCTGTTGAACAATACAAACAAGTAGCCGCTCTATTAGAAGAGTTTTCTACAGCATTTAATGAACGCAAGCAATGGGTCACTGAACAAGTTGCAATAACCCAGGCCAAAGCAGATGAACCAGTTATTCTTAACACAGAAATAATCGGTGCCACCATTCAGAGTCAAGAACAAGCTGAGACGAATTTTTCAAAACAAGAGTCATCAGATACCTTTGAACCTGAGGACTTAGATAAGTCCGTGTTAACCGCAAATAGCGAAGAAAAAAATCGGATTCCTACAGGATTTGAATCTACGCTTAATCAAGTGGTTACTGAAAAAGTGGAAACAATTGTTATGAATGGCGAGATTAGAACAGTTCACACTGAAATCACTGCAAAAGATGTATTTAATCAAATTGTTACAGGACTTAAAGTGGAAGTGAGTCAAGGAAAACAAGATATCATGCTTCAATTACAACCTGAAAACTTAGGAAAAATAGCAATAAATATTTCGAGAGAAAACGGCATCATGACAGGCCAATTTGTTGCTGAATCTGAAGCAGTAAAAAGCTTGATTGAAAAAAATATTCCTGTTTTGAAGCAACAGCTCGAAGCTCAAGGAATTGATCTTCGCGAAGTGAAAATAACTGTAGGCGATTCAAAAGCTTTTTTTGCCGGGAAAGATAGCGAACGTGAATCAGAAAAATATCAGCAAACAATGGGACAAAATAAAAAACGACATTCGGGAATTGATCGTATTCAACAAATGGTCAATGAACAACTTGAAGACGAAACACGTGTTGAGAGAACCGATCACATGGATTCAGAGATGAGTTCTATTGAGTTTCAAGCTTAGGAGATGAATGTATGGCAACAGTAGATGCAGTACAAGGAATTTTAGATAAGTACGGACTAAAAGAAACAGCAAAAACAGGTACGGATGAATTTTTAGGAAAAGATGCATTTTTAAATCTTTTGGTTACACAAATGAAATATCAAGATCCATTAGAACCAACAACAAACGAAGATTTTTTGGCACAAATGGCTCAGTTTTCATCTCTTGAGCAGATGCAAAACTTAAATACATCCTTCCAGTTATCCCAAGCAAATAGCTTAATCGATAAATATGTTCAAGGAACAGTAACGAATGAAGTTTCTGGAAATAAAACAGAAGTTATCGGTATTGTTGATGCAGTGAATTTAAAGAACGGAGTTCCTTATTTGCTAGTCAATGAGAAAGAAATGGCATTAAGTAGTGTTACAACCGTTATCAGTGATTTTGGTACTGAAACTGTTGCAATGATTGAAGCTATTGAAGGTAATGGAAATAAAATCGAAGCCATTGAAACCTTGTTAAAGCAACTACTTGGAGAAGAAACCACTGAAGAACAAAATAATGAAGAATAGGAGCTGATCCTATGATTATTAATAATCAAATGGCAAAATCGATTCAACAATTAAGTCAGGTAACGAAGCCGGATACGACCAAGCAGACAGGACGTCAGAGTCGTCAAGGTGAGTTTCAAAAAATACTTAATCAACAGCTGAATCAAGAACATGAATTGAAATTTTCTAAGCATGCAAGTATGCGTTTAGAATCACGACAGATTGACTTTAGTGCGAATCAACTAGAACGCTTACAAAACGGTCTAGCCAGTGCCCGAGATAAAGGTGTAAAAGAATCTTTAATGCTTGTGGATGATGTAGCACTGATTGTTAACGTAGAAAATGCGACCGTTGTTACTGCTTTGAACAAAGAAGAGAGCAAAGAACATGTTTTTACAAATATTGATGGAGCTTTATTGGTATAAGCCGGACCTTTTAGAGGAAGCGAAACGTTCTTGACTGATGGATAGAACGTACAATAAAGACTGTCGACATAGGAGGTCAACAAATTATGATGCGATCAATGTATTCTGGTGTTTCAGGTCTTCGTATTCACCAGACAAAAATGGACGTTATCGGGAATAATATTGCCAACGTCAATACGGTAGGATTTAAATCCAGTCGTGCAACATTTAGTGAGATTTTTTCTCAAACTGTACAAGGTGCCTCAGGTGCCAATGAAAACAAAGGTGGTACAAACCCAATACAAATCGGTCTAGGTGCTACTCTGGGCTCAATCGATGTCAATATGACGGAGGGAGCTTCTCAACGTACAGACAATCCTTTAGATTTAAAAATTGAAGGTGAAGGTTTCTTCGTTGTTTCTGATATTACAGGAAACAAATTTACACGTGCCGGTGCATTTAACATCGATTCTGTAGGTAATTTGGTTAGTTCAAGTGGACTAAACCTTATGGGATGGGGTGTCGGTAATGATGGAGAAATTCAAAAAAATAAAGTGCAGCCTTTACGAATTTTAAGTTCGGAAAATGTTTTTTCAGAGCCACAAATGACGTCAAAAGCGATTATTGGGGGGAATATAAATATGAATGACCCGCAATTAGTACCAGCAGAAGGTGGCGTTCCATTTACCATGACAATTTATGATTCATTAGGATATCCATATACAGCTGAGATGAACGTTCAAGAAACCGGAACAGCAAATGAATATGATATTACAATGACGGATGTTACTGATCAAAATGGTGTTTCGATTATTGGAGCAGCAACAGGAGCAGTAACGATAAACTTTGATGGAGCGACGGGTAAAATTACCAACGCACCAGCTACCTTTGATATAACAGGTTTAGATACTGTAAACTCGGATTTTTCAACAATTGAAGTTAACTTTGGTAGTTTGACAATGTTTTCAGGTAATACAACAATAGAGGCAAGAGCTGGTGATACAAACGGACTTGATTCGGGTAATCCGGCCGGGACAATTTCCGGTTATGAAATTAGTAGTGATGGAAAGATCCTAGGCCAATATACCAATGGATCAACCAAGCTACTAGGTCAAATTGCTATTGCAGACTTTGACAATCCGGCAGGTCTTCGTAAAGAAGGAAACAATTTGTTCACTTCAACAAGTAATTCCGGCGAGTTTGATGGAATTGGTATTGATATATCATCAAATGGTGGAGCAATTAATTCCGGTGTTCTGGAAATGTCGAATGTAGATCTATCAACAGAATTTACGGAGATGATTACAACACAACGTGGATTCCAAGCAAATTCAAGGATTATTACTTCTTCAGATGAAATGCTACAAGAGCTTGTAAACTTGAAGAGATAATGATAAAATAAGATGATTGTGGTGTCAGGCGATGACTGGCACCACAATTATACATAGATTGAAGGTGTCAAAATGATTTATATCACGAAATTTAATCATCAAAAAGTTTTGTTAAATAATGATTTAATTGAACAAGTAGAAGAAACACCGGATACAGTAATTACCTTGACGACGGGGAAGAAGCTAGTTGTCACAGAGTCAATGAATGAAATTTATGAAAAGGTCATGAAGAGTAAACAAATAGCAAGACAAGATGGGTTTATTACGGACTGACAAGAATACTTGACGTGAGGTGGAAATAGTGGATTTAGCAACTATAATCGGATTAGTTTTAGGCGTTTTCTTCTTTCTCTTTTCTATCATAGTAGATAAGGGAGTAAGCGGAATAGCTGCTTTCTGGAATGTGCCGTCTGTAATGATTACAATTGGTGGAACAATTGCTTCAACGATGATTAACTTCCCTATGAATAAGTTTGTCGGTGCGCTAAGGGCATCAGCAATTGCTTTTAAAGTTATCCTTATGAATGAGGGAGAAGTCATCAAAGAAATTATTCGGCTATCGAATGTAGCCAGAAAAGAAGGACTACTTGCTTTAGAAGAAGCAGCAGAGGCTATTGAAGATGACTTCTTGAAAAAGGGTGTTCTTTTAATTGTTGACGGAACAGATCCTGAATTGGTTCGAAGTATATTGGAGACAGAATTAAGCTTTATTGAGACACGTCATCGAGATGTTCAAGGTGTTTGGAGCCAGATGGGAGCCTTAGCACCTGCTTGGGGTATGATTGGAACCTTGGTCGGACTTATTAATATGTTAGGAAATCTTAATGATCCATCATCAATAGGACCGGCAATGGCAGTTGCACTACTGACAACGATGTATGGTTCAATTATGGCAAATTTTATTTGTATACCATTTGCAGGTAAATTAGCCGTTCGAAGCAATGAAGAACTTTTAATGAAGGAAGTAATGATAGAAGGACTACTATCGATTCAAGCCGGAGAAAATCCAAGAGTCATTGAAGAAAAATTAAAAGCCTTCTTATCACCGGTGCTACGGGCATCATTATCAGATCAAAACGCTGAAGGAGAAAGCGAAGGTGAATAGTCATGGCTAGAAAACAGCATACAGATGAAGGACCTAAAGGTGCACCTGCATGGATGTCAACATATGGTGATATGGTCACATTATTGTTATGTTTCTTTGTACTGTTATTTTCCATGTCAAGTGTTGATATTGCAAAATTTAAAGCTGCAATGAGTTCATTCGCTGATCAAATTGATGTTTTACCTGGTGGTGAAGCATTAACCGAAGGAGAATTATTAAATAATGGAGTTACTCAGTTAAGTGATATTCAAATTATTATTCAGGGTAATATGAACTTGAATCAAAATCAAGATAATACATTGCCGGAACAAGAAGATACGGATATTGAAATTGATGAAGATAGCATCAAAGAAAAAACAGAAGAATATATTCGCGCCGGTCAAATAGCAGAATCTATCGAGGAACAAATACGTAATGAAGGCTATGATGCGGATGTAGTTGCTATATCGTATACCTCAAATTATGTTAAATTGACCTTGCAAGGAGAATTTTTGTTTGATAGTAGTAGAGCCAATTTAAGAACTGAAGCGGTAAGTGCGATTGACGCTATTGCGAATACATTAAAAAAACAAGAATATAGTAGCTATGATATCCAGATTGAAGGGCATACAGATAATTTGGATATAAATAATGCTCAGTTTCCAAACAACTGGATTTTATCGTCATATCGTGCGTATGCAGTTTTAGAGGAACTCCTCGAGTCACATGAGTTTGATCCGGAAAAGGTTGCTGCGACTGGGTATGGAGAGTATCGACCAATTGCATCGAATGACACACTTGAAGGTAGAGCACAGAATCGTCGTGTCGAGATCAAAGTTGTTTTAGATTCTAGAGAATTTCTTATCGGTAATTCGGACGAAGAAGAAACATCAATCGGAGAAACAGCGGATAATGCGACGTTGGAGTAAAATGAGAAAGAATGGAGAACGAATATGAGTAAGTTGTTACCAATCATTAATGTTGCTTTAACAGGAATCGTACTCGTAATTATGATTATTGTTTTAGTTCAGGTCGGAAGTGTTCGATCAATTTTGATTCCCGAAACACAAAAAGATGAAAGCGGAGAAGTGATTATACCATTATCACAGCTAGAAGAAGTAAACCTTGGTGAAGAGGATGATCAGTTTATTCTGAAATTGATGAATGAAGAAACTGGAAAAACAGCCAATGTTGTCTTAAAAGTTGGCGTTGCGATTGATACAAAACACAAAGGTGCAGAAGAATCTCGACAAATCCTAACGAGTCAAGGAAGAATCATACGCGATCGGATTTATTCAATTCTTATAAGTAAAGATTTGTCTTATTACAAAGAGTATTCAAAACAAGAAGAGCTAAAAAAAGAGCTTGTATTCAAATTTCAAGAATTAATAGGCAACGAAGCTGTTGTAGATGTGTATTTCAATAATTTAATTGTTAGCGAATAAAACTTTTATTTGATTATATTCGGCAGGAGGTGAGGATATGGGTGAGGTATTATCTCAAAATGAGATAGACCAATTGCTAAATGCGTTAAATACCGGTGAGTTGGACGTTGAAGAGTACAAATCAAGTTCAAAAGAAAAACAAGTCAAGGACTATGATTTTGCTAGGCCGAGTAAGTTCGCAAAAGAGCACTTACGAACATTAGAAATTATTTTTGAACATTATGCCAGACTCGTATCAACAACGTTGCCTGCCTACATGCGAAACTCATGTCAAGTTGATGTGATTAACTCGGAGGCTGTTGCATATTCGGAGTTTTCGAATGCATTATCGAATCCGATTCTTTTAGGAATTGTTGATTTTTATCCTTTAAAAGGGAATGTTGTTCTTGACATGAGTGTTGATATCGGATACTCAATTGTGGATCGATTACTTGGTGGAAAAGGTGAAGCATTAGATAAAGCGAGAGATTTTTCTGAGATTGAGTTAGCTATTATCGAAAAAATTATGAATATCTTAGTGGAACAATTAATCGATCCATGGAAAAATGTTGTTGAACTTGATCCGAGACTTGAACAGATAGAAACAAACTCTCAATTCGCACAAATAATTGCACCGAATGAGATTATTGCGCTCATTACGCTTAATCTTAGAATTGGCAAGGTTGAAGGACTACTAAATGTATGTATTCCATATATGAGTGTTGAACCAATAATGGATAAATTGAATACGAAATACTGGTTTTCTTCATTACAAGAATCAGACGAAGAAACGTATTCTGACATTATTGAACATCAAATTTCAAAAACTCAGATTCCAATTAGTGCGATATTAGGTAAAAGCCAAATTACGGTGGATGATTTTATCAATCTGCAGTATGGTGATATTATTAAACTTGATACAAAAGTTACAGATGAAATCGATGTATTAGTTGGAAATATAATTAAATTTAAAGGAAACCCTGGTGTGTTTGAGAAAAATAATGCAATTAAAGTTTCACAAATTATTAGAGAGGAGGACGATTAGATGGATGATATGTTATCTCAAGAGGAAATAAATGCTTTATTGAATGGACTTGATTCTGATGATTCGGATTCGTCCGATACAAGTTTAGAAGAATTAGTTTCTGAAGAAGAAAAAGATGCCATAGGTGAAGTTTCAAATATTAGTATGGGAACGGCGGCTACAACCTTGTATTCATTAGTGAATCAAAAAGTTTTGATTACAACACCCAAGGTAAAAGTACTACGATGGGAAGACTTTGTAGAGCAATATGAAACACCTTGTGTTGCTGTTCAAATCGTTTACAAAGAAGGTTTAGAAGGAACAAATTTGCTCATCTTAAAAGAGAATGATGTGAAAATTATTGCAGATTTGATGATGGGTGGGGATGGTTCGGCGCCGGATGAAGAAATTAATGATTTACATCTAAGTGCGATTGGCGAGGCCATGAATCAAATGATTGGCTCTGCGGCAACGTCCATGTCGTCAATGTTTAAGAAAAAAATCGATATTCAGCCACCTTCTTCATCACATATCAATCTAAATGAGCCTTTTGATCCAATCGAAGTTGCTGAATTTTTAACAGAATCTTTTATTCAGGTTTCTTTTCGACTACAAATTGGAGACTTAGTTGATAGTGAAATTATGCAATTGTATCCAATTGATTTTGCGCAAGATATTTATAAAGAATTTATAAATACAAGTGAAGAAGTGGTTGACAAGACGGTAGAAGCGGCACAACCACAGCAACAACAGCAGCAACAACAAGCACCACAACAACAGCAACAAGCTGATATGAATATGTATACTCAAAACCAAGGCATGCCAATGCAAGGACAAGGAATGCCAATGTATAATCAACAGGGGACACCCATGCAAAATCAAGCTATGCCAAATAGGAACATTGAAGTTCAACAAGCCCAATTTCAACAGTTTGATGTTGGTAGTGTCATGCAACAAAAGGAAAATATTGATTTGATTATGGATGTTCAGCTCGAAGTAACAGTAGAACTAGGGCGAACACATCGTTCAATCAAAGACATTCTAGAGTTTGCACCGGGAACAATTATAGAATTGAATAAACTATCCGGAGAACCAGTGGATGTATTGGTTAATGGTAAAATTGTTGCAAAAGGTGAAGTGGTCGTTATTGATGAAAACTTTAGTATTCGAGTGACCGAAATTATGAAGGGTAAAACCATACTGTGATAACAATACATGGATGCGAAGAAAATGTCGTGAATTCTTCACAAAAATGCGGCATAAAACAAAAAGTGTATGATTAATCATAGGATGTATGCTATAATAAAAAACAAATACAACATTGATAAGGAGCGATAAAATGGCGGGTAAAAATATACTAATTGTTGATGACGCAGCCTTTATGCGAATGATGATCAAGGATATATTAGGAAAAAATGGATATAATGTTATTGGAGAGGCTGAAAATGGTGTTAAAGCAGTTGAAAAATTTTCTGAACTAGCACCGGATTTAGTTATCATGGATATTACAATGCCGGAAATGGATGGTATTGAAGCAGTTAAAGCGATTCGTGGCATTAAGAGTAATGCAGATATCATTATGTGTTCAGCAATGGGACAACAGGCAATGGTTATTGAATCTATTCAAGCAGGGGCAAAAGATTTCATTGTCAAACCTTTTCAGGCAGAACGCGTTATAGAAGCTGTATCAAAAGTAATCGGATAGTGTTTTATGACGAATGTAGGTTTACTAGTATTGGGAGAACGTGATTCGCTAGAAATGCTATTTCTATTGATTCTATTTTTGGTCATTATAATAGCTGCTTACTATGTCACGTATGTCATTGCGCGTGTTCAAAAAGGTACTAAGACAAATAAGAACCTTGAGATTATTGAAGTTATATCTTTGGGGCAGTCGAAATATCTTGAGTTGATTCGAATTGGAACTCAATATGTTGTTGTGAGTGTGACAAAACAACATATTGAGACTATTTTGTCATTAACCGAGGATGAACTGTTGATTTTAGATGATCATCAAAAGCAGAAAATACTCCCTTTCCAACAAATTCTTGAAAAATATAGGTCAGGTAAAGAAAAGGATGAAAAGGATTGTGGAGACGAGAAAAATGAAACAAATAATAAGTAAATATAAACTAGTATTATTATTTATAGTATTTGCGCTTGTATGGTACAATTTTGCCATGACTCCAATCATGGCAGTAGATACCCAACAAACACCTATTCCTTTTTCTGTGGATTTGAATTTATCTGCAACAGAAGAGGCGAGTGATGTTGTAAGCAGTTTGCAGATACTTTTTATTTTGACTATTATTGCGCTGGCGCCATCAATATTAATTATGATGACGTCTTTTACACGTATTATCGTGGTTTTGCATTTTATACGAAGCGCATTAGGTACTCAACAAACACCTCCAAACCAGATACTTATTGGGTTAGCACTATTTATTACTTTTTTTATTATGTCGCCGGTCATCACAGATATTAATGAAAATGCACTTCAGCCTTATTCGGAAGGTGAGATTAACCAAGCAGAAGCTATTGAACGTGGTATGGATCCCCTTCGTGAGTTTATGATGGGCCAAGTAAATGATAAAGACTTGAATCTATTTCTAAATATTGCAGAAGTCGAATCGATTGAATCATATGATGAAATACCGACCGAAGTATTAATTCCTGCTTTTATAATCAGTGAATTACGTACAGCATTTATTATCGGATTCATGATTTATATACCTTTTATTATTGTTGATATGGTCGTAGCATCAACATTAATGTCGATGGGGATGATGATGTTACCACCGGTTATGATATCTCTTCCGTTTAAATTACTACTTTTTGTTGCGGCAGATGGTTGGACACTAATCATTAAAGAACTTGTTGACTCGTTTTATTGAGAAAGGGGTTTGTGATGACAGGAGAAATGATTACGGATTTTGCGAGAGAAGCTGTTTTTACAACGATTATAGCAGCGCTACCTTTGTTGTTAACAGCTTTAATTGTTGGATTATTGGTCAGTGTATTTCAAACAATTACATCAATCCAAGAGCAGACACTTGCTTTTGTTCCGAAGATATTAGCCGTCTTTTTAGGTATTATTATTTTTGGACCATTTATTGGCAGACAAATATTGGAGTTTTTTACCAATACAATTATGAGTATTAATCAATTTATTCGATAAGCGGTGTAAATTATGGAACTATTTATAGGTAATCCTTTTATATATTTAGATAGCCTTTTACTTGTATTCGTGCGAACAATGAGTATGATGATTATAATGCCGTTTTTGAGTAATCGCACAATTCCTAAAATTACTAAGGTTGGCATAGGATTCTTTTTCTCTTTAATAATAATTAATATAATTACACCATTAACAGGTACAACGAGTATTTTACTTATTGATTATGCTATCTTAGTTATTAAAGAATTTATAACCGGATGGATGCTGGGATTTGGGGCATATATTGTATTTGCTATTTTAACCTTAGCAGGACAATTTATAGATTATCAAATCGGATTTTCAATGGTTAATGTGTTTGACCCATTAAGTCAAACACAAATCACGATTACCGGTAATTTTTATTACTTTACTTTTTTATTGATTTTCTTGGTAACACGTAGCTACGGATATATATTTCAAGCACTAAAAACAAGCTATCGATTTATTCCGATAGGACAGCTATCGCCCAGTAACTTTTTATATGATTCTTTGATTGAGTATTTTAATACATTTTTTTTGTTAGCATTACAAATAGCAGCACCCATATTTTTTGTTATGCTAGTTACAAACGTTGTATTAGGGATTTTGGCGAGGGCGGTTCCACAGTTAAATATGTTTGTTATTGGTTTTCCCATTAAAATCATCTTAGGTCTATTTATACTTTATTTTACAATGGCGCTTTTTGATAATGTTGCTGAAATAATCATTCGTGAACTAAAAATTATGATGGATATGTTGATTCGAGGGATGGCACCATGATCGATATGAATAAAAAAATAATGCTTTCTTTGAATCTTCAGTTGTTTGCAGAAGATTCAGGAGCAGGAGAAAAAACAGAACATCCAACCAGCCGAAAACGTGAAAAGTCTCGAGAAGAGGGACAAGTTGCAAAAAGTAACGAGATAACAACGGCGTTTCTTCTTATTTCTATATTTTATACGTTGAAAATTTTTGGACCGTGGGCTGCTGAGCAATTAATTATTGTCATGCGAGAAGCGTTCACCCTTTTTAAATACGAGTCAATGGACATATTGTTGGCCCAGCAAATATATTTGTATTTTGTGGAAAAAATGTTATTTGTGATACTCCCGATATTAGGAGTTTCATTTATTGTTGCCTTTGTAGCAAATATAGCACAAGTTGGATGGAAACCATCATTAAAACCTTTAAAACCGAAACTTAATCGCTTAAGCCCAATTCAAGGTATTAAACGAATGTTTTCAATGCGAACATTGGTTGAACTGTTAAAATCCATTTTGAAAATAGCTATTATTCTGCTTATTGTTTATTTAACCTTAGTCGATTTTGAAAATATGATTTACAACTTCTATCGACTTCCTGTATTTGATGGATATATTATGATTATTAATACGGTGTTAGATATGGCGATAAAAGTGGGAATGTATTTTATCATTGTCGCCGCCATCGATTTTGCTTATCAAAAGTATAAGCATGAAAAAGATTTGAAAATGACTAAACAAGAAGTGAAAGATGAACGTAAAATGATTGACGGTAATCCGGAAATCAAAGGAAAGATACGACAAAAAATGCGAGAAGTAGCTATGCGTCGAATGATGCAAGATATCCCTAAAGCGGATGTAGTTATTACCAACCCAACTCATTTTGCAATAGCTATTGCCTACGATGAGAACCAATTTGGTGCACCTAGAGTATTGGCTAAAGGGGCTGATCTTGTTGCGGCTAGGATACGTGAACAAGCAAAAGAGTATGAAGTTGAAATTGTTGAAAATAAATTATTGGCTAGAACCTTATACTATACGGTTGAAATTGGTCAAGAAATACCGCCTGAATTATATCAGGCAGTAGCAGAAGTGCTAGCTTTTGTATATTCTTTAAAAAATAGGAGTGCTCTTACATGAAACCAGGAGATATCATACTCGGATTATTTATATTAGTAGCTATTGTTATAATGATTATTCCTATTGAAGGAGCAGTCATTAGTATTTTGATATCATTAAATCTATTACTGGCATTAATTATCTTATTTAATGCTATGTTTGCTAGAGAAGCTTTGTCAATGTCAGCATTTCCAACAATTCTATTGTTTATGACCGTTTACCGACTTGCTCTCAATGTATCATCAACACGAGCAATATTAACAGGAGGAGAAGCCAAAGCAGGTAATGTTATCAGAACATTTGGGTCTTTTGTGGGTGGTTCTAGTTTAGTTGTTGGTGTTGTTGTATTTATGATTTTAGTTATTATTAACTTTATGGTTATCACGAAAGGATCTGAACGTGTTGCAGAAGTTGCAGCTCGATTTACATTGGATGCAATGCCAGGTAAGCAAATGGCTATTGATGCAGATCTAAATTCAGGCTTAATTGATGAATTGCAAGCGAGAGAACGACGCCAAAAAATACAAGACGAAGCGAGTTTTTTCGGGTCAATGGATGGTGCGAGTAAGTTCGTAAAAGGTGATGCCATTGCCGGATTGATTATTACTTTTATTAATATTGTTTTTGGTGTCATTCTAGGAGTTGTTATTCAGGGCCAGACCTTAGCTGATGCTTTTGAAGAATATACTATTTTGACCATTGGCGACGGTTTAGTCAGTCAAATACCGGCATTATTAATTTCGCTAGCTACAGGAATGCTTGTTACAAAAGTTTCTAAGGAAGTCGATATTAGTGATACACTTATTCAGCAGCTTTTTCAAATGCCAAAGGTTATGTTGTTGGCAGGAGGTGCATTAACGTTTTTAGGTATTGTCACGCCTCTTAGTTTTCCAATTGTGGGAGGGACTGGGATTTTAACATTGATAGCGGCTTATCGGATGCATAGAAGTCTCGAACTTAAAGAAATTGTTGATGAAATTTCGACAGAAGATGTTGAAGCAGAGGAAATCAGAAAACCTGAAAATGTTGTTAATTTGTTACAGGTGGATCCAATCGAACTGGAGTTTGGATATGGGATTATTCCACTCGCAGATGCATCACAAGGAGGAGACTTGCTTGATCGTGTTGTTATGATACGACGTCAAATTGCACTTGAACTTGGAACAATTGTGCCTATTATTCGATTGAGGGATAATATTCAATTGAATCCAAACCAATATATAATTAAGATTAAAGGAAATCAGATTGCAGAAGGTGAAATCCTTTTTGACCATTATATGGCAATGAATCCGGGATATATTGAAGACGAAATTGATGGAATTGAAACGATAGAACCAGCATTTAAACTTCCGGCCCTATGGATAACAGAGAGTCAAAGAGAACGTGCGGAAGCAATGGGATATACTGTTGTTGATCCACCATCTATTATTGCAACCCACCTAACGGAAGTTATCAAAGAGCACTTAGGCGAACTATTAACACGGCAAGATGTGAAAACTTTAATCAATAATGTTCAAGAAAATCATCCAACCCTAGTGGAAGAATTAGTACCTAAAATCATGACAGTAGGAGATATTCAAAAAGTTCTTATGAATTTATTAAACGAAGGCGTCTCGATTCGTGATTTAGTATCTGTTTTTGAAACTTTAGCAGATTATGGACTAACGAATAAAGATCCGGATATTTTAACGGAATATGTTCGTCAATCGTTAAAACGTACGATTAGTAAAAAGTTTTTTGATGAAGAGACCAATCAGGTATTGACATTAGACCCTTCAATTGAACAAATGATTATGGATTCAGTGAAACGAACGGAACAAGGAATGTTTCTGAATTTAGAACCGGACAAGGTTGAAAAAATACTTAGCGCTACGCAAGCGGCGGCACAAAAGCAAGAGGCCATGGGAAGAACCCCAATCATATTGACATCTCCAATTGCAAGAGTCTATTACAAGCGATTGATTGAGGAAAGATATCCGAATATTGTGGTTATATCTTATGGAGAAATTGATAATCAAGCAGAATTACAGTCAGTTGGGATGGTGAGCGTTTAGTGAATATACATAAGTATAAAGGACAAACTGAAAAAGAAGCGATGACAGCAATTAAGGCAGAGCTCGGTCCGGAGGCATTAATTGTTAGTGTTAAGCATGTACGACCCAAAGGTGTTTTTAAGCTATTTAGAAAATCTTTTGTCGAAGTTACAGCGGCAATTGATGATCGTGCTATATCAGACGACCGAGTAGAACGTACATTACCAAAGATAAGTTTAAATGCTGCGACGATTCAAAAAAATAATCAAACAATGCTAGAGCAAAAGGTTGATTACGAAGATTCAGAGTTAGATGAATTTAAACGCTTTATAGAGAAGTTTTCAGAAAAACAAGAAAAAGTTATTGAAAAACCGGTAGAAAAATCCATTGAAGTTATTCCGGATACACAAGAAGAGACAAAGATAGATGAGACGAAAATAGATGACCCTACAGACATCCCTATGCTTCGAGTGATTTACGAACAACTTTTAGAAAATGAAATAGACGAAAAATATGCAAATGAATTGATGGTGGGATTAGTCGAATATGTATATGGGAATGAAACCAATATTGATGATATTGTTTCAATTATTTATAAAAGAATTGTCAAGAATATGTCTGATTATGATACAATAGAAATTAATAAAATGAATAAAAATATTTTTTTTATTGGCCCGACAGGTGTGGGTAAGACGACGACGATTGCAAAAATTGCATCGTTGTTTTCGTTAAACTATGGAAAAGACGTTGCGTTAATAACATCGGATACATATAGAATTGCAGCAGTTGAACAACTTCGAACATATGCAAATATATTAGGAATTCCAATCAAAGTGGTTTATTCAACGGAAGAAATGATGGAAGCAATTGATTTCTTTTCAGACAAAGAACTTGTTTTAATTGATACTGCCGGTCGCTCCTATAAAAATCAAGAGCATCAACAGGAACTTAAGGAGCTTTTAGAAACTGTTTCAGATAAAGAAGTTTTCTTAGCCTTAAGTGTTGCGACAAAATATAAGGATATGCTTAAAATGGTTAATATATATAAAGCGATGACCGAATTTAGAGTAATCTTCACAAAATTGGATGAAACGGTCAGCTATGGTAATATTTTTAATATTCGTAAAGCAACAGGGGTTCGATTATCATATATCACCTTCGGACAGAATGTACCTGATGATATCAGTGAGATTAATCCTCATGAGATTGCAAAAAGTCTTTTAGGAGGTGGAACATTTGGATCAGGCAACTAACCTCCGTAATATTGTAAAAAACAGTCAAGTAGCCAATCGACGCCGAGCGAAAGTGATTACTGTTACTTCAGGAAAAGGTGGCGTTGGCAAATCGAATATATCCGTTAATCTAGCAATCCAGTTAAGAAAAATGGGGAAAAGTGTTATTGTTTTTGATGCGGATTTTGGCTTAGCCAATGTTGAAGTTATTTTTGGTGTTATCCCTAAGTATAATTTATTTGATGTTATCTATAATAATAAAACCATTACTGAAGTATTAACAAACGGCCCATTAGGTATTGAATTTTTGTCGGGAGGCTCAGGGGTTAAAGAATTACTCAGACTTGACAAAACACAGATTGAACTTTTGGTCACTAAATTAGCTGAATTAGATCGATATGCGGATGTGATTATTATCGATACCGGAGCTGGAATTAGTGATGCTGTATTAAGTTTTTTGTCAGCATCACATGAAGTTATTCTTGTTACAACGCCTGAACCTACATCAGTAACAGACGCTTATGCCGTTCTAAAAGCGATTAGAAATAATAAAATTGATGAAATAGAAGGACATATCCATGTGCTAGTAAATCGTGTTCGAAGTGATAAAGAAGGACGAGAAATTTTTGAAAAACTTAATAAAGTGAGTCAAAAATTTTTGAACATCGAGCTAAGAACCATTGGTTATTTGCCGGAAGATCGATTTTTGCCGCGAGCTGTTATCGAACAAAAACCGATTTCTATTTTATATCCAAAAGCAAATATAGTTAAGAGTTTTGAAGAATTATCAACAAAGATTATGGAAGACTATGATGAAGAAGAAAAAACAACACGTGGACTAGGAAATATTTTTACGAATTTTTTGAGACATAAAGATTGGAGGTAATTTTATGCAAGCTTCTATAAAACTCGGGGATAAAGTGGAACTAATAAAGAAAACAGATTTATTGGACTCTGATATATATTTCAGTATGATCTATAGTATTGATGATGATGTGTTGCGCATACAAGCTCCGATTGAAAGTGGCAAAATCATTCCGTTACAGTTTGATGTGGTTTATTATATGAACGTATATACGGAAAAAGGTTTATTACGTGCTGAAGCAAGTGTCGAGCAGCGCGAAAAGACAGATCATCTTCATATTCTTGTCATGAAACCACTCACTCTGTTTAAAAAATATCAACGACGTCAATACTATCGCCTAAATTGTACATTGAACTTAATCTATCAAGATTCAGAAACCAATGAAGCTGGTGAAGGTATTGTTCTAGATATTAGTGGTGGAGGAATGCGATTTGCATCACCGAAGGAGTTAAACGATGAAGAGATTATTACATGCCATTTGTGTCTTCATTTAAAGGATGAAACAGTAGATCTTTCAGTCAAAGGAAAAGTTATTCAAAGTAAATTAATTGAGCCTGAAAGAATAACATTTCAAAATCGTGTAGAATTTATAGATTTAACTTTAGAAAAACAAGAAACGATTATAAAATTCATATTCGAAGAAGAACGAAGGCGTCGTAAAAAAGAAAAAGGGATGTGAAGATATGGAAGCTAAGAAAAAAATATTGGTAATCGATGACTCTGCATTCATGCGAAGGGTAATATCTGATATAATTAATGGTGACTCAAGATGTGAAGTTATTGGCACGGCAGCAAATGGGGAAGATGGATTAAAATTACTTGAACATCTTAAACCTGATGTAATTACACTAGATATTCAGATGCCGATTATGGATGGATTGACAATGCTTAAAACCATGAAGAAAAAACACAACATTCCTGTTATTATGATGAGCACATTAACAAAAGAAGGTGCCCTTGAAACAATACAATCTCTAGAACTTGGAGCCTTTGATTTTGTAGCTAAACCGGATAATATATTTAAAGTGAATTCTCAAGAAATCCGAACGGAGCTTATTGAAAAAATCATGACAGCAACACAGAGTCGTTTGGGATATGAAAGCTCTCAGATATTAACGCCAATATCTAAACCTGAGAAAGCTCAGATACTTATTGATCGACCGCGTGCGAGTCATGCAAGGGATAAGGTGACAAAGTTAGTGGCAATAGGTACGTCAACAGGTGGGCCGAGAGCTTTACAATATGTTCTGCCATATTTGCCCAAAGACATCGATGCAGGTATTGTTATCGTTCAACATATGCCACCAGGATTCACAAAATCCTTAGCTGATCGACTGAATAATCTTAGTGAAATCCAAGTCAAGGAAGCCGAAGATGGTGAACAAATATTAAATGGGACAGCCTATGTTGCACCAGGAGATCGTCATTTGATGGTTAAACAAAAAGGGAATCAATACGTTATTCATTTGTCGGATGGACCTAAAAATGGGGCCCATAAGCCATCAGTTAATGAAATGATGACTTCACTTGCGGCAATCTCTATACCACATGTTATTGGGGTCGTTATGACGGGAATGGGAGCAGATGGAAGAGAAGGAGTAGCAAATCTTAAACAAAAACGAAAAATTCACATCATTGCACAAGAAGAAGGATCATGCGTCGTATACGGCATGCCAAAAGCAATTGTTGAAGCTAAATTAGCAGACGAGATTATTCCTCTTGATCAATTAGCAAAAGTAATTACAAAAAAAGTGGAGGTGCTTTAAATGGATGTATCACAATATCTCGAAATATTTATTGAAGAAGCAAAAGAACACTTGCAAAATTTGAACGAAGCTTTGTTAGAAATGGAAAAATCAGATGATAACAAGGATTTAGTTAATGAAATATTTAGAGTTGCACATACCTTAAAGGGGATGGCAGCAACCATGGGGTTCAAAAGAATGACGGTATTAACCCATGATATGGAAAACGTGTTGTCAGAAATACGAAATGGAAAAATCGAGATTTCAGCGGAACTGCTAGATGTTCTGTTTCAGTGTTTAGACGCATTAGAGCAATACGTCGACCAGATTATTGAGACCGGTACTGAAGGAGATAAGACGAATCAACCCATTATTGACCGTTTAAATCTTATTTTAGAGGGTAAAACAGCCGAGCACGTTCAAGAAAAGGCTGATGGAAATGATACATCCCCTTCACAACCTGAAAACAAATCGGTAGTTGTATCGGGACCGGCTGATGAAGCGGCAAAAAGAAAACATAAAATGTTATCTTTTAATGAATACGAGAAAAATGCTATTTTAAAAGCGCAAGAAGAGAGTTATAATGTATATGGTATTAGCATTATCATTGCAGAAAGTTGTGTTCTTAAATCGGCGAGAGCATTTATTATATTTAGAACGTTGGAAGGGTTGGGGCAAATAATTAAATCTTATCCTTCGGTACAAGATATTGAAGATGAAAAATTTGATTTAGACTTTTCGGTTTTTCTGATTTCAAGTGAGAGTCAAGAAAAATTCTTAAAAGAACTTAATTCTATAGCAGAAGTTGAAGAAGTTCTTATTGATGAAATTCATCTTGAAGGTACTGTTCAAGAATTTGGACAAAAACAAACAGAAGATAAACAAGATGAAGAGAAAGAACATGGACAAAATGATTTGGAAAAGGATAAAGAGAAACGTGAAAGCAAGGGGCAAGCGCCAACGAAGCCAAAAGCAAATCGAACGGTACGTGTAGATATCGAACGATTAGATAACTTAATGAATTTAGTCAGTGAGTTGATTATTGTTAAGAATGGTTTGGAAACTGTAGAAAATAATAACCAAAATATGAATGAACAGATTGAATATTTAGAACGTATTACAACGAATTTACACGATGCCGTTATGAAAGTACGAATGGTGCCAGTTGAAAGGGTGTTTAATCGTTTCCCTCGTTTGGTG
This sequence comes from uncultured Eubacteriales bacterium, assembly GCA_964627665.1. Taxonomy (GTDB): domain Bacteria; phylum Bacillota; class Clostridia; order Lachnospirales; family Vallitaleaceae; genus UBA1351. Next base: position 47,968 of record CAZVKG010000013.1, read on the forward strand.
CGTGACTTAGCAAGAAAGTTAAATAAAAATCTTGAATTACATATGTCAGGTGAAGAAACAGAACTTGACCGAACAGTTATTGATGAAATCGGTGATCCTCTAGTTCACTTAATTCGAAATGCGTGTGACCATGGCCAAGAGATGCCAAGTGAAAGAAAAAGTCGTGGAAAAAGTGAATTGGGTAATGTTTATTTAGATGCATATCAAGATGGCAACAATGTTGTTATTGAAGTTGCAGATGACGGTAACGGTATTGATGTTGAACGAGTCAAGGCTAAGGCCCTTAATAATGGAACGATATCAAGAGATCAGGCAGATGCAATGAGTGATCAAGATATTGTAGAGCTATTATTTAAACCTAGTTTTTCAACAGCGGATCAAATCTCTGATGTATCTGGCCGAGGTGTTGGTCTTGATGTCGTTAAAACAAAAATAGAAGCTTTAGGCGGAGATATTGAAGTTAAAACGAAACTTGGAAAAGGTTCGACATTTATTATTCGATTACCGTTAACATTAGCAATTATACAAGCTTTAATGGTTCGATTAGAAAATGAAAAATATGCGATTCCATTAAATACAATTCAAAACATTGAAGATGTTAAAGTTTCGGACATAAAATATATTCAAAATCAAGAAGTTATTAATTTACGTGGGCATGTTATACCTATTGTACGCTTAGATGGATTATTAGGAATTGAGCGAGAAAGTACTGAAGAGTCAATGACGGTTGTTATCGTTAATAAAGGTGACAAACAAGCTGGATTTGTTGTTGATGGATTGATAGGACAACAAGAAATAGTTATTAAGACTTTAGGAAAATATCTAACGAATATTCGACTCATCGCCGGATCAACAATCTTAGGTGACGGTGAAGTTGCATTGATTTTAGATGTCAATTCACTAGTATAAACAGGAGGGTAATGATGGAAATTAATCAAACAAAAAATGAAAAAATAAAGCAATTTATTGTTGTAAAATTTGGACATGAGCAATATGGGATTAACATTCAAATTGTTCAAAATATTGTTAGAATGCCCAATATCACACGCGTCCCAAATGCTCCTGCATACATTAAAGGAGTCATTAATTTAAGGGGAGAAATCATTCCTGTAATGAGTGTTCGTGTTAAGTTTGATTTAGAACAAGACCAGTTTACCAATGCTACACGAATTATTATTGTGAAAATTGATGGTAACGCTATTGGATTAATTGTCGATGAAGTGTTAGAAGTTATTCAATTATCCGAAGTACAAATTGAAAAAATTGTTAGTGATTCTGATGATGAAAAATCTAAATATGTATATGCAGTTGGAAAAGTCGGAGAAGAATTAGTAACGTTACTCAACGTTGGAGCAATCATTGGAGTAGATGATTAAGAAAGGTGACCGTATATGAGCAATTTAGATTATAATAGCTTAGATAGCATGCACCTGGATATTTTGCGAGAAATCGGAAATATTGGTGCTGGTAATGCTACAACAGCGCTATCTCAAATGATTAATAAGAAAATTGATATGGGAGTTCCGCAGGTTAATGTTTTAGAATTTAAAGAGTTGGCAGAAGTTTTAGGTGGTGCAGAAAATCCAATTGTGGGTATTCTCATAGGTGTAGAAGGACAAATCAATGGAATGATGATGTTTGTCTTAGAGCAAAAATCAGCACATAATTTGGTGAATATGCTTATGGGAAGAGATATTGATTGTTTTGAAGATTTCACTGAAATGGATTTGTCTGCGTTAAATGAAATAGGAAATATCATTGCAGGTGCATATCTTTCTTCATTGTCGACTCTCACAAATTTAAAGATTATCGGTACTGTACCTAATATGGCCATTGATATGGCAGGGGCCATATTAAGTGTTCCGGCTATTGAATTTGGAAAAGTTGGTGATAGAGCACTGTTAATTCAAACAGATTTCGGTGGCGAACTTGAGCGTGTATTTGGGTATTTTATTTTAATTCCTGAATTAGATTCGTATGCTGAAATATTAAAAAGCTTAGGAATTATTCAAGATGACAATGATTAAAGTCGGTATGGCAGATTTAAATGTGTGCAAGTCACCGGATGCCTTAACTACGCTCGGTTTAGGTTCATGTATTGGAATTATACTCTATGACCAAAGAACAAAAGTAAGTGGTCTTGCACATATTATGTTGCCCGATAGTACACAAATAAAAAAAAATGAAAATAAAGCTAAATTTGCTGATACGGCTATTTTTGAATTGATAAAAGAGATGGAAAAAATAGGAGCACACAAGTCGCGACTCGTTTCTAAAATTGCAGGAGGGGCACAAATGTTTTCCTTTAGTGGTAATAATGATATGATGCGAATTGGAGAACGTAATGCAGAAGCAACGCGAAGGCTGCTTAAAGAGCTGGGGATTCCACTTTTAGCAGAAGAGTGTGGGAAAAATTATGGGAGAACAATTGAGTTTTATGCAGAAACCGGAGAATTGCATATCAAAACAATAGGCAAAGAAATAAAAATTATCTAAGGCTGGGTGAAGTTATGCGTATTCGTAATATAAATATAAGTTTAATGTTAATAGCTGGAATTATTGTTGCGATTTATAGTATTGTGTATAATTATTCTATGGTACGAATAATATATACAATGCTCATTGTTATGATTTTATTTTTTGTCATTGGCACAATAATACAAAGTCGATTAAATACAATTATTGAAAAAAATAATTTGGAAAAAAACAAAGTTATTAATGAAGAGCTTGATGAAGAAATTGAAGAATTAGAAAAAATAACTCCTGATCCTGAGCAAGAAAAAGAGTAGGAACGATTTAAGGAGGACAGTATGAATGATGCAGCTAAGAATCAATTATGGCAACAATATGATAAAAATAAAAATCCTCAAATTAAAGAACAACTAATCATTGAGTATGCAGGTTTAGTTAAACTAGTTGCTGGCCGATTAAGCATGTATCTTGGTAATAATGTAGAGTTTGATGACTTGACAGGATATGGCGTTTTCGGACTAATTGATGCAATTGATAAGTTTGATTATTCAAAAGGTATTAAATTTGAGACCTATGCTTCTTTGAGAATTCGTGGTTCAATTTTAGATAATATTCGTAAGATGGATTGGATACCTCGGTCGATTCGCAAAAAGCAAAAAATGATTGAAGCAGCAAAATTTCAAATTGAAAATGATTCGAAAGAATATATTACAGATACTTTAATTGCAGAAGAATTAGATATATCTGTTGAAGAATTATATAAATGGCAAGACCAAACAAAGGCACTAAACTTATCCTCTCTTGAAGAATTCTTTGAACAAGGTGGGGAAGTGGCATCGGATAAGATGATGACAAAGCGATTTGATCAACCGGAAAAAGCAATTGAAGAAGAAGAAGTTAAAAAAGCTCTGATTAAGGCAATTGAAGGGTTAACGGAAAAAGAAAAAAAAGTCATTACACTTTATTATTACGAGGAGCTGACACTCAAAGAAATATCGCTTATTATGGAAGTGTCTGAATCGAGAATTAGTCAATTGCATACACGTTCACTAAAAAAAATGAAAGAAGTATTAGGGAATGATGTAGAAATTTTCCAAATGTGACGATATAATGTATAGATAGCATTATATTGAAAGTTTACTGGAGGTTTTATAATGGGAAATGCAGCGTTTGATGGTTATTATACAATCATAGAAAAAACAGATGGTCACTATCTTGAAATATATGCACCGGTAGATCACGGTAAACCGGTTACAATTGATGAGATAAAAGACGAACTTCGAAATAGCGGGATGATGAATGTAGATATGGAGAAGCTACAGGAGTCTATGAAGAATATGGATGAAAAACTTGTTATTAAGATTTCGGATTCGTATGATGAAGACGAAGTGACTGGAGAACAAAATGCGTATAGAGTTGAAGTTTCCGACAATTGGATGGAAGCTTATGTTACGTTTTATCCAGGGGCAGAAAACGCGAAGATTTCCTTTAATGAAATTTTAGATGAGTTAGAACAACGTAGTATTAAATATGGTATCAAGCTTGATTATTTAGAAGAAGTACTTACCAATCATGAATATAATGTTCCGTATATTATAGCCCAAGGAGAAGAAGCAACTCCGGCAACTCCGGGAAAAGTGGAATACTTATTTAAATTAAATGCAGATATGAAACCTGAAGTTGATGCAAACGGAAATGTGAATTTCCATAAATTAAGTGTGATTAGTCTTGTTAAAGAAGGCGATTTATTAGCTCGTTTGATACAAACGCAGCCGGGACAACCGGGGATGAATATTAAAGGACATGAGCTCATACCGGCTAAGGGGAAAAATATACGCATACGCTATGGGAAGAATACTCGAATCAATGAAGATAAGACGGAACTATATGCAGATAAAAGCGGGTTGGTTAAAGTCATTGATGAAAAAATTGTTGTTAATAATATTTATGATATTCCGGGGAACGTTGGAAGTTCAACCGGAGATATAACCTTTGATGGTTCTGTTGTCGTCCATGGTAATGTTATCACAGGTTTTCGCGTTGAAGCCAAAGAGGATATAGAAGTTATGGGTGTTGTCGAAGGAGCTACACTCCTTGCAGGAGGTATGATTACGCTACATAGTGGAATACAAGGCATGGGAAAAAGCAATATTAAATGCGGTGGAGATTTGCATACGAAGTTTATTGAACAGGCGGATGTGTCATGTGGAGGAAATATATATAGTGAAGCTCTATTGCACAGTAATGTTTCGTGTAAAGGTGAAATTATTGTTGAAGGAAAAAAAGGGATGATTTCAGGTGGTCGTGTACGAGCTGGACAACTCGTATCAAGTCGTATTCTTGGATCCCATATGGGAACAGTTACAGAAGTTGAAGTGGGGATTGATCCTGCTTTACTTGAAGAATACAATGAACTTAGAAAAGGTATAGGTAAACTGAGAGAAGAAGCGGAAAATCTTGAAAAAGTTATTCTTTTATTAAATAAGCGAAAAGAAATGACGGGAGAATTGGATGACGAGAAAGCTGAAATGTATAAGTCGGCAGTTCGAAATAAAGTGTTTTTAACAAACAAAATTACAAAAAATGAGCGACGAATAGAAGAACTACAAGGCGAGGTTGGACATAGAAATTCCGGATTGGTTAAGGTTTCCGGAAATGTATATCCGGGTGTCCGGATAGGGATCGGGAATGTGTACTACTTTGTTAAAGAAGAAGTAAAATATGCTGCATTTTATAAAGATGGTGCAGATGTACGTATGCGAGCGTTATAATTTTTGAATATAAGGAGTTGATTATATGGCATTAAGACCTTTAGATATGCAAGTTATGGTACCCAAGCTTCAAGAAGTTGCGCAAATGAAACATTTAGAAAATCAACGCTCAAATCTTGAACAAAGTAATATTGCCAATCAACATAATAAAGACATCCAACATGATCAGCATCGAGTAAAACATTCTTCAGAAGGACAAGGAACAGATGCTCAAGCTGATGCAAAAGAAGAAGGAAAAAATACTTATGGATATCAAGCTCCCAATAAAAAACGGGATGAAGAAAAAGAAAAAAAGAAACCTAAAAGCTATCATAAAATTGACATACGAATTTAGTTAGGAGATATTATGACAAGTTTTGATGGTTTATTAATGACCTTGATTTTTATTGGCGGACTACTTTATATAGTAAGTTTTGTTATTATCCGAAATGGCAAAAAACATATCGAAGAGAATGCAGAGGATAATGGAATTGATGAAGATTTTGTTTATGAAGAAGTTAGAAATAAAATTCTAGAACTCAATGAATATGGTGAATATCTAAAAACTGAACTTGATGGAAAGCATAAAGAGTTGCTTTTTTTATACCAGATGATTAATGAAAAAGAAAAAGAAATTAGACGTACGGATTCAACACCAGAAAGGTTAGAAGAGCCAGAAGATCTTAAAAGCTCTCAAAATGTCAATCTTAATGCCGTTAGTCAAAAAGAAATTGAAGCTTATAAAGAAATTCATTATAATAAAAAAATACTTGATTTGTCTTTAGCAGGATATTCCAATCAAGAGATTGCAAAACGTCTAAATATCGGTACAGGACAAGTAGAACTGGTTTTGAACTTGTTTAAATAGGAGATTAAAAAGATGAAGCGCATGAAAAAAGACAATGTATTATGGATGATTCAAGGGATTGGCATCGGATTGTTGCTGGCCGGAATCATTCTATTTATTTGGAAAGAACCCTTAAGTAAGAGTTTTCAGGAGACAATAACAGACGAAGAAATTAAAGAACGTGCACAAGAGTTAGGAATGATTCCCCTAACAAAAGTCGAGGATGTTTACTTAACAGATGAAGATGTTATTAAAAAAGCCGAAGAACTCGGCATGGAATTTAGTGAATAAAACTACTTGTTTTTTTTGTGTGTATATGGTACACTATCAGACGGGTAAAAAAAGCACATAGGACGATTTCTGGCATGGTGCCGTGAAGGTTTGCCAAGAAGAAGAATCCTATGGAAGAAGACAACCAATGGAGGTAGTAAAATGAGCGTTATTTCAATGAAACAATTATTAGAAGCAGGTGTTCACTTTGGACATCAAACACGAAGATGGAACCCTAAAATGGCTGAGTATATTTATACTGAGCGTAACGGGATTTATATCATCGACTTACAACAAACAACAAAATTAATCGATAAAGCGTATGACGTGGTTAAAGAAGTTGTTGCAGCAGGCGGTAAAGTTCTTTTCGTAGGAACGAAAAAGCAAGCTCAAGAAGCGATTCAAAAAGAAGCAGAGCGTTGTGGAATGTTCTATGTGAATAACCGATGGTTAGGTGGTATGTTAACAAACTTTAACACAATTCAAAGTCGAATTAATCGTCTAAAAGAAATTGAAAAGATGGAAGAAGACGGCACATTTGAAGTATTACCTAAAAAAGAAGTTATTGGCTTACGTCATGAGATGGAAAAACTTGAGAGAAACCTTGGTGGAATTAAAGAGATGAACGGTGTTCCGGATCTTATCTATATTGTTGATCCAAAGAACGAGCGTATCACTATCCAAGAAGCACATATCCTTGGTATTCCATTAATCGGTATTGTTGATACAAACTGTGATCCGGAAGAGATTGATTATGTTATTCCTGGTAATGATGATGCAATCCGTGCAGTAAAACTTATTACTTCAACAATGGCAAATGCTGTAATTGAAGCAAATCAAGGTGCGCAAATGAATGTTGATGACGAAGTTGAAGTGCCAGCTGAATAAGTTCATAACATTTTATGTCAAGTTATGTATAATATAAAACTGAATGCTTCAACATATGTTGAAGCATTTTTTACGAATGAATCTTAACGAATAATATATGGAGGTAATGAATATGGCAGTAACTGCAGCATTAGTAAAAGAATTACGTGAAAGAACAGGCGCCGGAATGCTTGATTGCAAAAAAGCATTAACGGAGACTGACGGTAATATTGAGCAGTCAATTGAAGTGTTACGTGAAAAAGGACTTGCAAAAGCAGCAAAGAAAGCCGGACGTATTGCAGCTGAAGGTATGGTAGCAGCAAATGTGTCGGATGATCAAAAATCAGCTGTACTTGTTGAAGTAAACTCTGAAACAGACTTTGTCGCTAAAAATGAAAAATTCCAAAAATATGTTGCTCAAGTAGCTGAGCAAGCAATGAAGACAAGTGCAACAGACATTGATGCTTTTTTAGCTGAGAAATGGATTGCTGACGAGTCAAAAACAGTTGAAGAAGAAGTGAATTCTCAAATTGCAGTCATTGGAGAAAAACTTAGTATTCGTCGATTTAAAAAAATTACAGTTGATAATGGAATGGTTGCGTCATATATTCACGCAGGTGGAAAAATTGGCGTTTTAGTTGAAGCAGAAACAGACGTTGTTAATGATGATATTCAAGAAGCACTTCGTAATGTTGCTATGCAAATCGCAGCTTTACCACCGGTTTACTTAAGCCGTGAAGAAGTTGATGCAGACTATATTGAATCAGAAAAAGCAATTCTAAAACAACAAGCGATTAATGAAAATCCGGATAAACCGGAAAGCATCATTGACAAAATGATTATCGGCCGTCTAAATAAACAATTAAAAGAAGTATGTCTTTTAGATCAAACATACGTTAAAGATAGTGACTTAAGTGTTCAGAAATATATTGATCAAGTAGCTAAAAATGCAGGTACATCGATTACATTAAAATCCTATGTACGATTTGAAACAGGCGAAGGTATTGAAAAGAAAGAAGAAAACTTTGCTGAAGAAGTTGCTAAGCAAATGCAACAATAATTGGGCATAGAATTGTTGTTTAAAAGGAAGCACCTTGGTGTTTCCTTTAATTTTATCTAGTAATATTGTTGAAATTATGATAAATTATAAATGTGAGGTGTACGATGAAAAAAAACCAAAAGGTGTTATTAAAGTTAAGCGGTGAAGCTCTTTCCGGAGAAGCCGGAAAATGTTTTTCGGAAAAAAATGTTTTAGAAGTTGCAAGGCAAGTCAAAGAACTTGTAACAAATGGAGTTCAAGTTGGAATTGTTATTGGTGGCGGTAATTTTTGGCGTGGCCGAACGAGTGAAAACATGGACAGAACAAAAGCAGATCAGATTGGTATGCTGGCTACAGTTATGAATTGCTTATATGCAGCAGAAGTTTTTCGGACGCTTGGTTTAAAAACACTGGTAATGACTCCGTTCAAAGTTGGTCAGATGACCCAAGAATTTGATAAAGATTCATGCATGGAAAAACAGGGCGAAGGAGTTGTCACTTTTTTTGCAGGTGGTTTAGGCCATCCTTATTTTTCAACGGATACAACAGCAGCATTGCGTGCAATTGAGACAGAATGTGATATAATATTATTAGCGAAAAATATTGATGGAGTTTATGATTCGGATCCAAATCATAATTCGGAAGCTATTAAATATGATCGCATTTCCTTAAAAGAAGTTATTGACCAAGAATTGAAGGTTATGGACTTGACTGCAGCGATTATGTGTTTAGAGCATAAAATTAATATGCACGTATTTTATCTTAATGATGAAGATAGTATAATCAATGCAATGAATGGTCAGAATAAGGGTACTTTAGTTTATGTATAATTTAGGAGGCTACTTATGGAGGCAGTATTAAAAGAATATGAAGAGAAGATGGAAAAAACGATTCATGTACTAGAAGAAGAATTTAATAGTATTCGAGCTGGACGGGCGAATCCGCACGTTCTTGATCAAATCAAAGTTGACTATTATGGTCAACCCTCACCGTTGAACCAGGTGGGAAACATTAGTGTGCCGGAAGCAAGATTGTTGCAAATCCAACCTTGGGATAAAACAATGTTAGCTGAAATCGAAAAAGCAATAAACATGTCAGATATTGGTATACATCCACAAAATGACGGTGTTTGTATTCGATTATCATTCCCTGAATTAACGGAAGAACGACGTAAAGAATTAACAAAAGACGTTAAGAAAAAAGGTGAAGATGCAAAAATTGCAATTCGTAACATTCGAAGAGATGCTAATGACCATTTTAAACGTCAAGAAAAAGACAGTAAAATTACTGAAGATGATTTGAAAGAACTTGAAGATAAGGTGCAATCATTGACGGACAAATTTATTAAAAATATTGATGAACATGTTTCAAGAAAAAGCGAAGAAATCTTAAAAGTATAAAAATAGCTTGATATGCTAACCTAAAATCCCCCTCGAAAGAGGGTAATATTATTTATGTAGTAGAGGTGAGAAGATGGTTCCAAAACATATTGCATTAATCATGGACGGTAACGGACGATGGGCAAAATCTAAAGGGAAGCCACGTACATTTGGTCACAAAAAGGGTAGTGAGACATTAAAACAAATTTGTAAAGATGCATACGATCTAGGTGTAAAATATATAACAGTTTATGCTTTTTCGACAGAGAATTGGAAACGTTCGAAAGAAGAAGTTTCTTTTTTAATGGGACTTCTTAGACAATATTTAAATGAAAGCATTAAAAATTCAGAAGAAAACAATATGCGTGTACGAGTTATCGGAAGACGTAGTGATTTAGATAAAGATATTATTGAAGCGATTGAATCATTAGAAGAGGCTTCAAAGGAGTTTGACGGATTACAGCTTCAGATTGCCTTAAACTATGGTGGAAGAGATGAGATCATACGTGGAATGCGTGGCGTATTTCAACATTTAGTTGATAATGATGGCTCAGATCAAGTCTCTAAACATGATTTGATGTTAGCCATGCAAGAATTAGATGAAGATAAATTTTCGTACTACTTAGATACGGTTGGGATTCCTGATCCGGATTTGTTAATTCGAACAAGTGGTGAACTTCGCACCAGTAATTTTATGTTGTGGCAATTGGCCTACACAGAGTTTTACGTAACGGATGTATATTGGCCGGATTTTAATAGAACAGAATTAATAAAAGCAATTGATGCATATAATCGAAGAGATCGACGATTTGGAGGACGCACAAAATGAAAACACGAATTCTGTCTGCAATAATAGCTTTACCTATTGTTATTTTTCCGCTATATTTAGGGGGCTGGCTGACTTCGGTTTTGATATTGGTGGCGATTTCTATTGGACTGTGGGAATTTAATCGTGCATTTAAGATGGAAGAACGTTATATCTATTTTCTACAACTCCTATTAACGTTGGTACTTTTTATTTTACAGTACAGTAGACGTTTAGAATATATACTCATTAGCCTTGTATTAATGATTGTTTTATCCTTTATATATTATATTATTCGCTATCCAAAAGTCGAATTGCAAACAGTATTTATAGGATTAATTGGCTATTTCTACATTTCAATTATGATGAGCCATATTGTTTTAGTCCGAAATATGGATCAATATGGACATATTCTTATTTGGCTTATTTTGTTAATTTCTTTTGGAAGTGATACCTTTGCATATTTTACAGGCGTGTTTTTAGGAAAACATAAATTAGCACCAAAGTTAAGTCCAAATAAAACCATAGAAGGTGCAATTGGAGGAATTCTTGGGTCAGGAATTTTGACAACCTTGTATACCTTTTTTTTAGCGTATACTGAGACGCATATTGAGTTACATCATTTCATTGGATTTGCATTAATGGGAATTGTCGGATCAATTTTTGGCCAATTTGGTGATATGACAGCTTCTGCAATGAAACGAGTAACCAAAATCAAAGACTTCGGTACATTGATTCCGGGGCATGGAGGAATTGTCGATCGAATGGATAGCATCATATTTGTTGCACCATTTGTATACTATGCATCGATGTTAATTTTATCATTATAAAATATGATAAAGAAAAAGAGGTAATAATGAAGAAAAGAATAGGGATATTAGGTTCGACAGGCTCTATAGGTGTTCAAACCTTAGAAGTTATTGACTTACATGATGAATTTGAAGTTGTGGCACTTACAGCCAATACAAATGTAGATCGATTATATGAACAATGTTTAAAATATAAACCCCAAATCGTTGCTTTAATGGATAGGAATAGCCAACAACAATTAAGTGAGCGTCTCCAACAACACATGGATCTAAAGATTGATGTTTTATGGGGGATGGAGGGTTTAATTGCTGTTGCAAAATATGCTTTTATAGATACTTTAGTTACGGCAGTTGTTGGAATGATTGGACTCGTTCCCACGATTGAAGCAATCAAAGCGAATAAAACAATAGCACTTGCCAATAAAGAAACACTTGTGACAGCAGGTGAATTAATTATGCCACTAGCCAAGGCACATTCAGTTAAAATATTACCGGTTGATAGTGAACATTCCGCGATTTATCAATCATTACAAGGCAATGCATACAAAAAAATTGAGAAAGTTATTTTAACAGCATCTGGGGGCCCTTTTCGGGGAAAGGATGCGACGTATTTGAAAAATGTATCTTTAGAAGAAGCTCTAAAACATCCAAACTGGGAAATGGGAGCGAAAATAACCATTGATTCTTCAACATTGATGAACAAAGGACTTGAAGTTATTGAAGCTAAATGGTTGTTTGATGTTGAACCGGATCAGATTGAGGTTGTTGTTCATCCGGAAAGTATTATTCATTCTATGGTACAATATATTGATGGGTCAGTTATTGCACAATTAGGACTACCTGATATGCGATTACCCATTCAATATGCGCTTTTTGAAACGCAAAGGGAATTTATGCCATATGAGCGATTAGATTTAACAAAATTACGCAAATTAACATTCGAAAAACCCGATATAGATACATTTAAATGTTTAAAATTGGCATTTACAGCGTTAGAGTATGGAGGCCTTATTCCAACGATTTTAAATGCGGCCAATGAAGTTATTGTAGCTATGTTTTTAGATAAAAAAATTCAATATTTTCAGATTGCGGATTATATAGAAGAAGTCATGAATACGTATCTTGAAGAATACTACGATTCGACGGTAGCGTTAACGTTAGATCATATTTTAGAAGCCCAAGCGTGGGCAGAACAATACATTGAAAGAAGGTGGCACCAATGAGTATTATTGTAGCTTTATTAGTATTTAGTTTTATCGTTTTTGTCCATGAATTTGGGCATTATATATTTGCAAGACGTGGTGGAATCGCGGTTGAAGAGTTCGCGATTGGAATGGGCCCTAAGTTGTTCGGCTTTGAACGAAAAGGAACACAATGGACAATACGTCTATTACCTATTGGTGGATTTTGCCGTATGCATGGAGAAGATGGCTCTGAGCCACAAGACAAGCAAGAAACTCAAAACGTTAAAAAGCTTAATGGGGGCGCATTTTATGAGAAGTCCGTTGGTGTTAGGATTTCGACTATTTTTGGAGGCCCTCTATTTAATTTTATTTTAGCTTTAATTTTTTCTTTTATTTATATTGGAATGACAACGACATTTTCAAATGTTGTGAGTGAAGTCCCCGAAGATTTACCGGCTTATGAGGCAGGTATTCGTCCGGGTGATGAAATCGTGTCTATTGATGGCCATCGTATTTTGCGCTCAACGGAAGCGAGAATCTATATTAATATGCCGGCAGGAGAGCCTTTAGATGTTAAAGTTCGTCGGAGTGAAAATGGAGATAGCAAAACGTTGAACTTCACTGTGGTTCCTCATGTGATTAAACTTGACGAAACAGTGCCTCCGGAAGAAAGTAATAATTATTATGTGATCGGTGTTAATTATGAAGAAATCCAAAAAAATATTTTCACAGTGATGAAATACGGTGTTTTAGAAGCTGCATCATGGATTAAAATTGTATTCTATTCCCTTGGATTACTTATTACAGGGAATGTTTCTATGACAGCTCTATCTGGGCCGGTTGCTATTGTTGATGAATTTAGTACTGGCTACGAGGCGAGTTTAGCCTACGGAATAAAAGCGGTTGTTTCGAATATAGCTTTCTTTATTGTATTGCTTAGTTCGAACTTAGGCGTCATGAACTTATTACCGATTCCGGCCTTAGATGGAGGACGATTGATTTTCCTATTTATTGAAGGAGTTCGAGGAAAACCACTAGCACCGGATAAAGAAGGATTTGTGCATTTTATCGGATTTGCCTTATTAATGTTATTGATGGTCTTTGTGCTCTTTAACGATATTCAACGTCTGTTTAGTTAAGCAAAGGTATAGGAGGCTTATTGAATGATTTCACGAGAAAAAACACGAACAATAACCATCGGTGATGTAACAATTGGTGGAGGCCATCCGATAGCCATTCAAAGCATGACCAACACAAAAACAGAAAATGTTGACGAAACCGTTGCGCAGATTTTACAATTTGAAGAGGCGGGATGTGATATCGTTCGCATAGCGATTCCATCAATGGAAGCAGCTAAAGCAGTATCATCAATTAAATCACACATACATATTCCCCTTGTTGCAGATATTCATTTTGATTATCGATTAGCCCTTGAATGTGTTAAGCAAGGTATCGACAAAATACGAATTAATCCGGGAAACATCGGTAGTAAAGAACGGGTAAAAAAAGTTGTTGATGCATGCAAAGCAAACAAGATACCCATTCGTATCGGTGTGAATGGAGGATCGCTTGAGAAACACATTTTAGAAAAATATGGACATCCAACAGCCGAAGCTCTTGTCGAAAGTGCCTTATTTCATGTGCGTATCTTAGAAGAATTGGACTTTTATGATATTGCAATATCGATAAAATCCTCAGATGTATTAAAAACAGTTGAGG
>CAZVKG010000014.1:0-59369 GCA_964627665.1 uncultured Eubacteriales bacterium
TTTACGTTCAGGCAAAGTTGAAAGAGCTTAATTATTGGATATGAAGTTGAAAAAAACGATAAAACAGGACTTGCAATTTCTATTGCGCTAAGCGATATGGATTGCAGGGCCTGTTTTTTTCTATTAATCATTGGATTGTATAATGAAGAGTTTCCCGTCTTTCACTTCAATGGTTGCCTGAGCTTTAATCATTTCATTACTCACACCATAGCTATCATACGGGGATAAAGTTGCAGATTTAAGAGGATACTTCAAATTCTTCGTTTGAATAATCCAAGCTTCCTCGATGGGAATAATGGAAATATATTTATAGGCACGCTGTAATTCTTTGGATTTTTTTTCAAGTACAAGCTGACGATTACCATCAATAACATGAACAATATTATGTTCATCAAAAAAACGTATATTTATACATTTTGAATACTTAAAGGCAGTCATCAAAGCTCCCAAAGAATGGTCTAAGCGAGTCCCAAAAAAGCCAAAAACATCAATTTCTTCGGCCCCTATCTTTTGTGCTTCTTCAAAAGCAGCATGAGTATCTGTCACATCTTTTACAGGATCTAACACATTGATGAAAAGATCTTTCTTCATATAAAATTCTTTAACTGTATGGTCAAGTGTATCAAAATCTCCAAGTATCTGATGAGGAATAATATGATGGTCATACAATACCTGACACCCTCCATCAACTCCGATTATATAAAGGTCTTCATCTTGAATCTTTAAATAATTTAACAAATCATTCGGTTCAATCTTTCCTCCACTTATAATCAAACATTTTTTCATCGTATAACCTCTTATAAATTAATGGACTTAAAATTCTCGATTTGCGCCTCTACATCCTCTGCGTTAAATATAGCCGAACCTGCAACAATAACATTTGCTCCTGCATCAACAACCATTTTTAAATTATCCAAGCCAACGCCTCCATCCACTTGTATATCAAACGTTTTATTGTGCATATCTTTCATTGTCGATAAGGCTTTAATCTTTTTATACATAGCAGGAATAAAGCTTTGTCCACCAAAGCCGGGATTCACTGTCATAATGAGCACCATATCAATATCATCTAAAATATAGTCTAAAACACTTAATGGCGTACCGGGATTAAGGGATACGCCGGTTTTAATGCCAAATGATTTAATATATTGTAAAATTCGATGTAAATGTGTAGTTGCTTCTGCATGTACGGTAATAATATCTGCTCCGGCCTCAACAAATTCCTTGATATATCGTTCCGGGCTCTCAATCATTAAATGAACATCAAAAGTTTTTTTGGTAAATGATCGTATTGATTTAATCACAGGAGGGCCAAATGTAATATTCGGAACAAAATGTCCATCCATAACATCAATATGAACCATGTCACAACCTGCCGCGTCAATACGTTGAACTTCTTTTCCTAAATTCGCAAAATCTGCTGATAATATTGAGGGTGCTATTTTAATCATTTTTTTCTCCTTTAAGAACAATCGTAATTAATATTTCTTTTTATCCATTATTTCATTATAGATGTGCAAATAATTATTATATCGTATTTCATGTATTTCTCCATTTTTCAGTGCATCTTTTACCCCACACTTAGGCTCATTAATATGATTACACCCGGCAAATTTACACATAGGTTCATAACGCGCAAATTCTATATAATAGTCTTTAATTTCTTCTGCGTCTAATTCTTCTAATTGCAAAGAACTAAATCCCGGAGTGTCAACAACATATGAATTATGGTCAATCGGAATCAAGTTTACATGACGTGTCGTATGTTTACCACGTTTAATCTTATCGCTGATACTACCGGTTTCCATATGGGTATGCTCTTGGATCAAATTGATAATCGTTGACTTCCCAACCCCGGACGGACCGGCAAAAACAGTCGTTTTACCTTTCATTTCAGACTCAATTTGATCAATCATCACTAATAAATCACCTTCATCACCATGAACTGCACTCATCATCATTACTTTATATCCGGCTTGTCTATACATATTGACAACTTCACTATCGAGTTTGTCTAACAAATCAATTTTGTTAAAACATATAATGGCTTCAATCCCATTGGACATGACAGCAATTAAAAATCGGTCTAATAAGTTTAAATTTGGTTCAGGATGCGCCACAGAAAAAACAACAAATGCTTGGTCGATATTTGATACTGTTGGTCGGATGAGTTCATTTTTTCTTGGTAAAATCTCAAGGACATTTCCTTCCATGTCTTCCTCATGTGTTACTTCAATACGTACATTATCTCCAATAAGCGGTTTAATCTTTTGGTTTCTAAATATACCGCGAGCGCGACACTGATATACGCCAACATGGTCAATATCTACATAATAAAATCCGGCAATGCCTTTAACGATTTTCCCTATCATTCATTCCCTCCATTGCTTTCTCCCGAATTTGTATTGGGGACTGCTTCCGTAAATTGCACAAAAAATTCATATTGTTGTACGCCATCATTATATACATGTATGATACCTTCTCCCGTTTCCGTTGCACTTAAGGTCATCGGAAAATCAGTATCTGTAACGACATCATTAAAGAGTGTTTTTTCTTCTCCGTTTATTGCCAAAACAACTTTTAATTCACATTCTTCTTGATTATGATCAAGTATATTATTAATCACGAATGATTTTGTTTCTAGCCTTATCTCACGACCTAAGCTAACCGCAAGGTCAATAACATATCCTTCTGCAACTTCTCTGCCGGCATCTACTGACATACTAACCACTTTATTTTCTGCAATCGTATCATGATGGATATAGGTAATATTTCCAGCTTCTAAGTTAAGACTTCTTAACACATTTTGCGCTTCATCAATATCTAAATTTTCTAATTGAGGAACTTCGACATAGGTAATCTCTGGACCCTGGCTAACATAAATGGTAACAAGAGTCCCTTCAGCAACCGATTCATTGGGTAAAGGATTTTGACGAATAACCGTTCCGGTTGGCGCCACATCACTGTACTCTGGTATAACTTCGACTGTAAACCCGCTATTTTCGAGCATCTTCGTTGCGTCATCATAGGATTGTTGTACGACATTATTAATCGTAAAAAGTTGTATCCCTTTACTTACCGTCACTTCAACGACTGTATCCGCCAAAACCAATGTACCTTCTTGTGGTGACTGTGAAATAATATGATTTTTATCAATCTCTGTATGGTATTCGTTACTTGTAACATTAATGTCTAGTTGAAGATTTTTTAACATTTCACTCGCTTGACTTAACTCCATGTCCATAACATTTGGGATTTCAATTTCTTCAGGAATCATCTTTTTAGCATAATTATTATAGACAAAGATGACTAATATAGACACGATAACTAAGGAAAGTAGTATCCCACCAATCACCGCAACTTTTTCTAAAGGATCTTTTTCTTTACTATAGGCATTGACTTCTTGTTTGTTCCATATATGTTTCATTTCTTCATTACGTAAAACCAAAGTTTCATCCATTTCCATGTCATTCGTATAAACTAATATATCTTCCGGATTTGTCATAGCGAGTTTTAAGTCTTCAATAAGTTCTTCAGTATTTTGATATCTTAATGAGGTTTTCTTTTCTGTCGCTTTTAAAATAATCGTCTCCACATTTGAAGATATTTTCGCATTAATATCCGATGGTTTCGGCATGGGGTCATGAATCTGTTTAAGGGCAACATTCACCGGATTATCACCACTAAAAGGGAGTTTACCTGTAGCCATTTCATACATGGTAATACCTAGTGAATATATGTCACTCCTATGGTCTTGATAGCCACCTCTCGCTTGTTCAGGCGCAATATAATAGACACTTCCCGAGGGGTTTTCATGAGCGTCTAATGTTTGGTCTGTTGCAATACGTGCAATTCCAAAATCAGCCACTTTGACTTTACCGTCCTTGGTTAATATGATATTTTGGGGCTTAATGTCACGATGGATAATATGATTGATATGGGCATTTTCCAAAGCTGAAGCAATACTTAGTGCTATTTTCAGTAAGTATTCTTCTTGAATTTGTCCTTGTTCTTTTATGTAATCTTTTAATGTTTGCCCTTCAAGATACTCCATTACAATAAAGTGGGTACGACCTTCATTTCCAACATCATAAATATTTACAATATTTTGATGGGATAAGCTCGCCGCTGACTGGGCTTCAACTTTGAACTTTTTCACAAAATTTTCGTCAAGACAAAATTCTTCACGTAGGACTTTAATGGCAACATATCTTTCTAATTTGGTATCTTTCGCTTTATATACAATGCTCATTCCCCCTGAGCCGATTTTTTCTATAATTTCGTAACGTTCATTGAGTATTGAACCTACTTGTAACATTTTTCCACCGCCTTTTAATTATTCTGAATAACAATGCATGTAATATTATCGGTCCCGCCTGCACATAATGCTTTATCAATCAATTCTTCACTGATTCGTTGAATTTCTTTTTCTCTATTGATCAACTCTGTGATTTCTAATTCTGAAAGCATATTCGTTAATCCGTCCGTGCATATAAGAATATATTTAATTTCACGATGAATCGTATCTAAATCAATAGTGTAGGTATCCACTTGAATCATCGGATCAATTCCAACTGCACGTGTAATTTGATTTTTTTTAGGATGGTTTCTTGCTTCCTCTTGGGTTATTGCACCGACATCCACAAGTTCTTGTACGTAGGAGTGGTCTTTCGTCACTTGTTCTAAGTGGTCCGTAAATACATAAAAGCGGCTATCACCTACATGCGCAATATAAATATGGCGGTCAACAATGCAGGAAGCAATAATTGTTGTCCCCATATTATATAGGGTTGAATCTTCAATCGCTTCCTTAAAAATCCGCTTATTTGCATTCACAATTGCACTTTCTAGTATCTGAATCGGTTCCATTTTACTTTTTGCTTTTTGAACGCTTTGGATAATCGTATCAACAGCAAGTTTTGATGCCACTTCTCCTCCTCGATGTCCTCCCATCCCATCAGCCAAGACATACAAATTCTGCAATGGGCCTATTGGGGTATCTTGTTGAAAAAATGCATCTTGATTAACTTTTCGAATATATCCTTTATGACTTAAACCATATGATTGCATAGCTCCTCCTCTATAGGACTATAAATTCTTTCTGTATTGATTTCTTAATTGGCCACAGGCCGCATCTATATTTTGTCCTAATGATCTTCGAATAGTGGATATAATATTATGATTGCCTAGTATCTTTTGAAACTTTAATACATGGTATTGGTCCGATGCTTCTTGTTCTTTCTCATCCACCGGATTAATCGGGATTAAATTTACATGACAGAGTAATCCTTTTAGCAAGTCTGCTAAATCAAGTGCATGCTGTTTTGTATCATTAACATTATGAATCAAGCTATATTCAAAGGATATACGTCGTCCGGTTTGACCAACATACTCATGACATGTTCGAATTAAATCATGAAGTTCGTTTTTCTTTGCAATAGGCATCATGTCTGCTCGCTGTTCTTGATATGGCGAATGTAGAGAAATGGCTAAATTTACTTGAGGTGAGTCTAAAGAAAATTGCTGTATTTTTTCAATGATTCCACACGTTGAAACGGTTATATGTCTTCTCGAAAGGTTTCTCCCTTTCTCATGGGAAATCAATTCAATAAACCGCTGCAGATTTTCATAATTGTCAAAGGGTTCACCCGTTCCCATAATAACCACACTATGTATAGGTTCTTCTAATTGTCGCTCAATATGATATATTTGTTCAAGCATTTCAGAAGGGAGTAATTGTCGCGTTAACCCGTTTAAGGTTGAGGCACAAAAAGTACACCCCATTCGGCATCCCACTTGGGAAGAAATACAAACAGAATATCCATATTTATAGGACATAAGTACGGTTTCAATAAGTTGTCCATCCTCTAGTTCAAATAAATATTTCACCGTTTGATCCTGCAAATCTTCATTTTTTGCCACTTCTTTAAGCTGCGTAAGCGGATAGTCAGTTTGAAGCCTTTCTTTCAACCCTACAGAAATATTTGTCATCATATCATAGGATTTACTCTGCTTTTCATGCAACCACTGAAAAATCTGTTTGGCCCGAAAGCTTTTCTCCCCGTATTCCTTAAGGATACTATTAACTTCATCTATATTCATTGATTGAATATCATAGCTATTCATTTTATTTGATTCTCCTCAGTTTAGCGATAAAAAAACCATCTGTTTTTGACGTATGGGTTAATAGACGAATATATCCATCCTTGACAAACGGTTGTATGCTCTCATCTAAACTCTCTTTGCTTAAGTCTACTTTTTCAAAATTAGGATACATGTCTAAAAAACAATGCATCTGTTCTTCATTTTCATTTGAATTAATTGTACACGTGCTATATATTAACTCGCCACCAATTTTAACATATTGATGAACATTATCCAATATTTCTTTCTGAATTTTAATAAGTGACTCGATTTTTTCTAGTGACATATTCATTTTAATATCCGGTTTCGTTCGTAAAATCCCTAATCCGGAACAGGGCACATCCGCTAAAACACAATCAAAGGCATCTTTCCACGCTTCATTATACTGACTTGCATCTGCCACTTGGGTTGTAATCGAATCTAAACCTAGTCGTTTACAGTTCTCGTCAATCTTTTGAACCTTTTTTTGTGACACATCACAGGCAATAATCGAGGCTTCATCCTTTTTTAATTCTGCTAAATGTGTAACCTTGCCTCCTGGCGCTGAACAAACGTCAATAATGGTCTTTGCCTTATGGTTCACAAGTCTAGCCACGCACATTGAACTTTCATCTTGCACTTGGAAACAGCCTTCACGAAAACTATCTACGTCGTCTAAACGATTATAGTCTGACAGATAAAAGGCTTCATCGAATAAATAACCGTCTCTAACAGTATATTTTTTTGACAACCGTTCCTTTAGGGCTGTTGGCGATTGTTTTAATAAATTGGTACGAATACATGTATCTTTTACAGCCAAACTTGATTTTAAGTAGGCTTCAAGTTCACTTGCTTCATACATTTCCAATAAATATATAATGATTTCTTCTTTGACCGAATAGGTGATTGATAAACGCTGTTCAAGAGTTAGTGCTTGTATTTTAGCATATATCTCTTCATGATTACGTTCAATATTTCGTAAAACACCGTTGACAAATCCACGGAGTTGAAACATCTTTCTCTTTTTCACTAATTTGACAGCCTCATTAATCGCTGCATGTGCAGGCACTTTATCTAAAAATAAGAGTTGATAAATACCAAGCTGTAAAATAATTCGAATGACAGGTTTGATTTTGTTGTTCTTAACACTTGATGATGCGTGGATATAATAATTAATTAATATTTGATTCTCAATTACACCATATACCAACTTTGATATAAAACTTCGTTGTTGCTTTGTTAAGTCCTCGTGTTGAAAATAGTCATCAATTACTTGGCTTACAAATATATGCTTCTTGTCAACATCTTCTAATATTTTTAAGGCCATATGACGTTCATTAATATTAGTCATCGCGTCGACCTCCGAATATAAGAATAAGACGAATCAAACTCAAAACAGACGTAGCTGCTGCCGCTACATAAGTTAATGCCGCTGCATTTAATACTTTTTTCGCAGGAATCATCTCTTCCACACTGAGCATACGTTCAACATCAAGGATATGAAGTGCACGTTTAGATGCATTAAACTCAACCGGTAAGGTTACAAACTGAAAAAAGACCGCTCCGGAAAAGAACAAAATACCTAATTGAATCATTAAATATCCAATACTTGAATCTCCACCAAATCCTCCTAAAATAACCCCAAGCATAATCATCGGCATCGACATTTTATTGACTACATTCACAGCAGGTACAATGGCATGGCGTACAGATAAAAAAAGATATTCCTCTTCATGTTGTATGGCATGTCCACATTCATGTGCGGCAACGCTAATCGCTGCTAGTGATGTCTGACTATGAACAGTATCAGATAGTCGAACAACCTTTGTTTGAGGATCATAATGGTCTGTCATCTCTCCCGGAACATGTTCAATTCTGACATGACTCATACCATGATCATCTAATATCTTACGTGCCACTTGGGCACCGGTATAACCATTTCTATTCGCAAATTTTGAATACTTTTTAAAGGTCGATTTCACTTTACTACTTGCATATAATGTGAAAATAATGGCCGGAAGCAAAATAATATATGATGCGTACCATGAAAAACCATAAAACATAAAATCACTTCTCCTCTAAGCTTTTCTAAATAAATCTCCGATGCGAAGAGAATGTCCGTTAAGATAGTCCATCGCACTCATTCGTTTTTTTCCTTGCTGCTGAAGTTCCTGTATAAAAAGGACGCCTTCTCCACAACGAACGCCAATACCTAGAGTTTTATCGATATGACATATTTCTCCGGGCTTGGCTTCATGACAAGAAATCACGTCATTACTATTTTCAACTGACGCTTTCCATATTTTTATTAAATTTTCACCCAAAAAACTATAGGCACTTGGCCAAGGATTTAATCCTCGAATCAACTGTTCAATTTGGACTGCCGGTTTTGTCCAGTCAATTTGACCGGATAATTTATTAAGCATCGGTGCATACGTTGCTGCTTCCTTGTCTTGTTTTTCCGGTACAAGGCTTCCCTCTTCAATTGCCTTTAGGGTGTCTAAAATAAGCGGTCCACCAATGAGCATTAACTTGTCATGTAAGCTGCCCGCAGTTTCATCAGGAGTCATAGATACATGTGTTTTTAATAGCATGTCACCTGTATCCATCCCAACATCCATCTGCATGGTTGTTATTCCGGTTTCTTGTTCACCGTTAATAACTGCCCACTGGTAAGGTGCCGCACCTCGATACTTAGGCAACAAAGACGCATGTATATTAACACATCCATATGGATGGGCTGATAAAATGGCTTCAGGTAAAATCTGTCCATAAGCAATGACTACAGCAATGTCAGCATCGATTGAAGCAAATCGTTCAACTTCGTCATGATTTCTGATGCGTTTCGGTTGATATACCGGAATATTATGTTCAATGCACACTTCTTTAACCGGTGGCATCATCATTTTCTTACCGCGACCTTTCGGCTTATCCGGTTGTGTGTAACATGCAACGACTTCATGCTCAGATGCAATCAATGTTTTTAATGTCGGAATACTAAATTCCGGAGTCCCCATAAAAATGATCTTCATCCTATCACTCCTATTCTTGATCGTACTCTTGATCGTTCTCTTGATCGTAGTCAACCATTTCTTCTGCAATATCAATGTATAGTTGACCATTTAGATGATCTAACTCATGGCAAATTGCACGCGCCAGTAGTTCTTCACCTTCAATCGTATACACATCACCTTCTAAATTGACAGCTTGTGCTTTTACGTAATTCGGACGTTTTACAATCCCTGATTTTCCCGGAACACTTAAACACCCTTCGATACCTTCTTGTTCGCCACTGCGTTTAAGGATTTCAGGGTTAATCATTACTATCGGGCCTTCACCGACATCAATAATAACGATGCGTTTTAAAACACCAATTTGAGGTGCTGCAAGTCCTACTCCATTGGCATGATACATAGTTTCAATCATATCTGCAACGAGTTCTTTAATCTTTGGTGTTATCTCTTCAACGATTCTTGCGTTTTTCCGAAGAATCTCATCACCTTCGATACGTATTTGTCTTAATGCCATAATAATCTCCTTTTCTATCAGTACATAATTAACGGATTGATATCCACGTGTATTTGCAAAACTTGACTTAATTTATTGTCAATACTATTATAAAGTTCTTTCCTAATATTCGTCAACTGCCTATATGAACTCCCTTTAACTAATAGACGATGACGGTACTTGCCTTTTACTCTACCAATCCCTGCCTTAGCAGGTCCTAAGACTATAATATCACCGAATTGTTTCTCCTTGTCAACAAAATTCTCAATCTTCTCAACACGTTCATTTAAAAAGCGCAGGCCTAATTCTTCATTTTCTGTAAGGGTAATCACTTGTAAAATATGACAAAATGGCGGATAAATCATAGCCCGTCGAAAAAGAATTTCTTCATTGTAAAAACCTATATAATTTTCTTCAAGGGCATATTTTAAGGCAAAATGATCAGGACTATATGTTTGGATAAATGCATGTCCATTAACATCGCCTCGACCTGTTCTTCCAATGACCTGAGTAACCAATTGAAAGGTACGTTCGGCCGCTCGAAAATCATCAATGTGCAGGGAAAGGTCAGCTGCTAAGACACCCACAACAGAAACATTATGAAAATCATGTCCTTTTGCAATCATTTGCGTACCAATTAATATATCAATTTCCTTATCTTCAAAAGCCTTTAAAATCAACTCATGTCCATGTTTTTTCTGGGTCGTGTCTTGATCCATCCTTGCTATTTTTGCATTTGGAAAGTTTTTCTTAATATAGGATTGAATTTTTTGAGTTCCTGCCCCAAAGGCTTTTAAGTATGACGATCCACATTCAGGACATGTTTTATCTACCGGTAATGAGTACCCACAATAATGACAAATCATCCGTTTATTATTGGCGTGGTATGTCATAGAAACATCACAGTCTTTACAGGTATAAACAAATCCACATTTACGACAACTTACAAAATTTGCAAACCCTCGCCGATTAATAAATAGAATAATTTGCTCTTGATTTTTTAAAGCGTCCCTAATACCTTGCTCAAGTTCATGGGACAAAATACTCATATTCCCATTTTCGAGTTCATGACGCATATCAATCATCGTCACTTGACGTTTTGATCCTTCCACTGCTCGGGCGGTTAGATTAAGCAAGGTATAATTATTTGTCATGGCTTTATGATAGCTTTCGATCAGGGGTGTTGCACTTCCTAATACCACCGGACACTGATGATCAATACTTCTTTTTATGGCTACTTCACGTGCATGATATCTTGGATTTTGCTCAGATTTATATGTATGCTCATGTTCTTCATCAATAATAATGAGTCCAATTTTATTAAAGGGTGTAAAAATCGCCGAACGTGCACCCACCATAATCTGAATCTCGCCACGTTTTGCTTTGAGCCATTGTTCATAACGTTCTCCGGCATTCAGTTTTGAATGTTGGACCCCTACAACCGGTCCGAACCGTTCAACAAAACGCCGTGTTGTTAAGGGGGTCAATCCAATTTCAGGAATCAACACGATGACGCTTTCCCCTCGATTTAAGACTTTTTGAATAAGTTGCATATATACTTCCGTTTTTCCACTTCCGGTAATTCCATAAAGCAAAAAAGTATTTTGTTCATTAAGTGAACATGTAACTTTATCTACGCATCTTTTTTGTTCATCATTTAGTAAAAGTTCTTGACTGGTCATTCCTTTTCGCAACACCTGAATATCCCTACCAATTTCATCATCAATAATCGTAAGATAGCCAAGTTCTTGAAGTGTTTTTAAGAGCCCATGGGTTGTTTGCCCTGTTTGAATTGCTTCTTTTAAGGGTATTTTTATGGGTTTCTTGCTATCCTCATGCCATGTAGACAAAAGACTTCTCAAAACCTCTTGCCGTTTAGTTGTTAATTTACTTACTTCTAAATGTTGGAAGGCGTCTTGAATCTTGGTGATTTGGTCTACATCAATGGTAACAACTTTATGTGTCTTGATTTTCGAATGAACATCCGTAGGCACCATCAGTTTTAAGGCCGATGTAATATTACATTCATATCGTTTATGTATCCAATAGGCAAGTTTTATAAGTTCCTTTTCAACCTTAACATCATGAATCACATCATGAATCTCTTTTAACTGATAATCCGGTTCTTTTGTAAGAATCCCTCGATCAATGACATAAGCCTCTTTTAAGGTATTCCCTTTACCAAAAGGTACTAAAACAACAGACCCGACTTCCACAAGATCTCTAAATGTTTTGGGTATAATATATGTAAACGGTCTGTCCAATGCTTTGGTAGATATACCAATAATCACTTGAACGATTTCCATAAATATCGCTCCTATTAAATGCTTAAGGATAAGACAAAAAGACGCATGTGCGTCTTTTTGTCTTATAGCTATATGATGTCTATTTTTCCTTCGTATAGTTCTTCAACTGCACATGATAATTCTTTAATATGCATAGAATTTTTCTTGCTTTTAAAATCGTCGTCACCTTCGTCATAGGATTGGTTTTCTTCAATCAGTTGACGAGCGCGTTTGGATGTTGCAATGATAACGGAATAGCGACTTTTTACTTTGACACCGTCTTGTTCACTACGATCATTGATAACGCCCATTAAATCAGAATATGATGGATGTAACATAGATATATGCTCCTTTCAATTTATAATACCTTGTAATTCACCTTTAAATTTATCAATTAGATTTTCGTAATGTTTTACTTTTAGATGCTCTGCATTACGAATATTTTCTAACATCCTTACACTATCCGAAAGTTGATCATTCACAATAATATAATCATAATACTTAATTAAATCAACCTCTTCACATGAACGTCTTAATCGATTCTTAATAACCTCTGCCGTTTCAGTCCCTCTGCCAAACAATCGATCTTCAAGGTCTTTTGCATGTGGCGGAACAACAAAAATCAAAATCGCTTCATCATACATACGCTTTACTTGTAATGCCCCTTGCATCTCTATCTCTAAAATAACATCATGACCTTCCTCTAATCGTTTCATGACAAAACTCTTAGGGGTCCCATAGTAGTTGTTAACATAGGACGCGTATTCAAACATATCTCCACGGTCAATCATATTCTCAAACTGATCTTTTGAAATATAATAATAATGAACGCCTTCTTGCTCACCTTGACGTTTTTCTCTTGTTGTTGCTGAAACAGACAATCGCACATCATTGTTGCGACTAATAAATTCTTTAACGATTGTTCCTTTTCCCGCTCCTGAAAAACCGGAAACAATTAAAAGCAATCCTTTTTCTTCCATTTCAAACTCCGTTCTAACTCTTATTCAATATTTTGTATTTGCTCTCTCACTTTCTCAATAAGCGTTTTAAGCTCAATTCCTTGATTGGATACTTCAATATTGTTTGCTTTACTTAAGACGGTATTAGCCTCACGATTCATTTCTTGTGAAATAAAATCAAGCTTACGTCCAATGGCTTCATCGGCGTCTAATGTATCTCGCATATGAACAATATGACTTTCTAATCGAACAATTTCTTCATCAATACAACTCTTATCCGCATACAAAGCAACTTCCATAGCAATTCGCTCAGGATCCACAAGTGCTTGGTCCGTTAGTTCAGATATGCGTTCTGTTAGCTTAATGCGATATTCATCAATGACTTTGGGCGTAATCGCTTTTAATTCATCAACATATCCTAACATATCCTCTAATTTAGTTTTTAAATCTGTTTTTAACATCTGTCCTTCTTTTGAACGGGTTTCTTTAACGTTCATCAAGGCCATTCTTAATGATTCTTCTGCCAAGCTTTCTAATATCTCTTCATCATCCTGCTCTTGATCTTCAAGAACTAAGACTTCCGGATATCTCGTTAAATGGGAAACTTTTATGTCATTTTCTATATGAAATTCTTGGCTGATTTCTTGAAATCGTTCCATATATTGTTGTGTCAAATTGCTATTATATACGATACTATTTGCTTTGTCACTTCGGTCTTCATAATTAATAAAAACATCGATTTTACCACGACTAATTTCTTGTTTTATGATGTTTTTCAACTTATTTTCAATATGAAAAAGGACTTTGGGCATTCGTATATTTATATCACAATAACGATGATTAACACTTTTCATTTCAATGGTTATTGTTCGGTTGTTTCTGACAGCTTCACCCCGTCCAAAACCTGTCATACTTCTAATCATAGTTTTCCTCTTTTCTTATGCTTATGTTTCTTTAGTATTATACATGAGGCGTCAACTTTCGTCAACACGCCTACTTTTTCTTCTTATGAACATTACGAATCGTCTTTTTCTTGCCCCTTTTTTTCGTCGGCTTTGCAGTGTGTTGATTTGCATTTGCTTTCCCCTTATAACCACCTTTAGAAAAAATCAAACATTGCTTTTCTGAACCAATCAAATCTTCTCGACCGGCTATGATTAATGCTTCTTGAACTAAACGATAATTTTTTGGGTTACGGTATTGAATCAAGGCTCTTTGCATTGCTTTTTCATGTGGGTTTTTAGCCACATAAACACTTTTCCCTGTTCGTGGGTCCATCTCCGTATAATACATTACGCTTGACATTGTGCTTGGTGTCGGATAAAAATCTTGCACCTGCTGAGGCATAATGTTTTCATCCCGTAAAAACTCAGCTAGTGAAATAGCATCATCGATCGTCGATCCCGGATGTGATGACATTAAGTAGGGTACAATAAATTGCTTCATTCCATAATTTTTATTAAAACGATAATACTTTTCTGTAAAGTCCTTATAAACGTGGTGATGAGGTTTTCCCATGTAATCCAAAACGCGATTTGAAACATGTTCCGGAGCGACTTTTAATTGACCGCTAATGTGATGTTGAACGAGTTCTTTAAAAAAAGTGTCATCTTTGTCATACATTAAATAGTCAAAACGAATACCTGAACGTACAAATACTTTTTTGATTTTTGGAAGCTCACGCATTCTTTTTAATAATGTCAGATAATCAGAGTGATCAACATTCAACTGTTTACATGGATCCGACCCCAAACAATTTTTGTCTTTACACGGACCATGCTCTAATTGTTTTTGGCAAGACGGAATTCTAAAGTTGGCCGTCGGTCCACCTACATCATGTATATATCCTTTAAAATTTTCATCCCATGAAATTTCTTCTGCTTCTTTCAAAATCGATGCATGTGATCTTGCTTGTATTGTCCGTCCTTGGTGAAAGGTCAGTGCACAAAAATTACAGTTTCCAAAACACCCTCGGTTACTAATGACACTAAATTGAACCTCTTCAATGGCAGGGACTTTTTCTGTATACATGGGATGCACTTGACGTGTATAAGGAAGACTATAATAATAATCAAATTCTGATTCGGTAACAGGAGGCATTGGAGGATTAACAACAACATGTATGCTTTCATCATAACTTTCAACTAATGTTTTTCCGGAGGCAAAATTCCCCTCTTTCGTTTGGACTAAAAAACTATCCGCATACTTTTTTTTATCCCGAAGGAGACTTCGATAATCTGGGAGCTCTATATAGTCAATCACATCGTCTAAAGACTTTTTACGGTATGCCGTTCCTTTAACATAGCCGATTTCGCTAACCGGTATTCCATTATCTAACGATGATGCGATTTCTAATATCGCTTTTTCACCCATGCCATAAACAAGAATGTCCGCCGCTGAATCAAGCAAAATTGAACGGCGGATTTTATCATCCCAGTAGTCATAATGAGCTAATCTTCGAAGACTTGCTTCAATACCACCGACAATGATCGGTGTTTCTTTATAGGTTTGGCGAATAAGATTACCATAAACAATTGTGGCCCGGTCCGGACGATGTCCGATTTTTCCGCCCGGTGTATAGGCATCATGGTCCCGGCGCCGCTTAGCAACCGAATAGTGATTAACCATAGAGTCTATATTTCCACCTGTAACTAAAAATGCAAGTCGAGGGGTCCCTAAAACAGTAACGGAATTAGGGTCTTTCCAATCCGGTTGGGGAATAATTCCTACGGTATAGCCATTCGCTTCTAATAATCTTGAAATAATTGCAACTCCAAATGAAGGATGATCCACATAGGCATCTCCGCTCACTAATACAAAATCAAATACATCGATGCCTTTTTCTTTTCCCTCTTCAAGGGTTGTCGGTAAAAACTGACTCATTTATTTTATTCCTTTCAATAAAACTTGAATTGCTTCTTCATATGTATGAATGAAAAAATCAGACAATTCGCGTTTTTCTTCGATTAACGCCTTACTAAAGTCATCATCGATGGCCACAACACGCATCCCCGCTCTTCGGGCAGCAACTAATCCATTCGGTATGTCCTCAAAAACCATACATTCTGATGGGTCCACACCAAGATCTTGAGCCACTTTTAAAAATATATCAGGGCTCGGTTTTCCCTTATTCACTTCACATGATGTACGAATTGAATCAAAATGTGATTCCAATTCAAATTTTTCTACGATCATCTGCGCTAATTCTTTTGAATTACTCGTTCCGATGCCTAGTTTTATGTTTCGCTGTCGTAAGTGTAAAATGAAATCCATGACAGATGCTTTTAAGGGAACTTTGTGCAAGTAATACTGAGACGCCATTGTATTCCATTCGTTTTTTATTGTATCCACATCATCTTCAATCATAAACCGTTCTTTAAAGTATGCCGCTGTTTCTGAAAAGCTCTTTCCTTCAATGGCATCTTGTAAATCCAAGGGTAGCTCATGATTATGTTTTGCTAAGTATTCAATATCAATGGTTTTCCACAACCACATTGAGTCAATGAGTGTACCATCCATATCAAATATAACCGCTTTTATTTTGTCAAACATGTTTCACCTCGTTCTATTTTTTGCTTAAATCCAAATATTCCTCTCGTGTCAACTCTCGAAATTCTCCTTCACCTAAATCTTGATCAAGTTGCAAGGCTCCCATCTTAACTCGCTTTAACTCGAGTACATGAATGTCAAATGCACTAAACATGCGTTTGATTTGATGGAATTTTCCTTCTTGAATGGTGACTTCCACATTATAGGAATCTTCTCTTGATGCGATTTTTACCAACTTGGCTGGTTTCGTCACATAACCATCATCAAGTTTAACCCCCATATTGAAAGCGTCTATAATCATATCATTAATTGGTTCATCTAAGCTTGCATGGTATGTCTTATCCACATGCTTTTTGGGGGATAAAAGGTCATGTGCTAATTGCCCGTCATTGGTAAGTATCAATAATCCGGTGGTATCGATGTCAAGTCGCCCAACCGGAAACAACTTATCTTTAAGGGGATGCTCAATAAAGTCCATTACAACCCTATGCCGCGAATCCTCTGTCGCAGTAATACAATTTTTGGGTTTATTGAGCATTAAATATACGACTGAATGGAAATGCACTTTTTGTCCGTCATAATGTATATCGTCATCTATCGCATCTATCTTCATATCAATTTGACGAATCTGATTCCCGTTGACCGTTATAAATCCTTTTTGTATTAACCTTCTCACGTCTTTTCTGCTACCAATCCCTTGATTACTGAGAAACTTATCTATACGCATTTTTGTGTTTTTTGATTTCATATTCTTTCCTCTTATTCCAAATATAAAACCAATGGGACCTCCATTGGCTTTACAGACTTTGTACTCGATATACTTCCGCTATATTATCTAAATGTTTGTTAAATGCAACTAATTTTTCGAGATTGCCCTCTTCCCATAATCGGTAAAATTCATCTTGCAATTGGTCAACCTCATGGAGATCATCGCCTTTTTTCTTGATATTTTGAAGATTGTTTAATATATCCGCAATAATATTCGATTTATATTGAAAAGAATTTTGAGCGTCCATAATCTCGTCACGAATTTTCGACATTTCCTGATCAAGCATATGGGCTGCCTCTGCTGAACGAATTAAACGGTTTTGAATGGCAACTGGAATATTATGTCCATATTTATATTGTAATGAATGTTCAATCGTCGCCCAAAAGTTCATGGCTAGTGTTCGAATTTGGATTTCTGCTTGAATTCGTTTTTCTCCTAAAGCAGTATGTACATTATAATATACGATGATATGGTAACTACGGTATCCGCTCTTTTTAGTATTTTGTACATAGTCTTTTTCATACTTCACTTTCATATCATTGCGATTATGAATTAACTCAACAACACGATCGATATCTTCAACAAACTGACATATGATTCTTATACCGGCTATATCTTCAATTTCTTCTTCAATATAGGACATACTAATTTGTTTTTTCTTAGCTTTTTCTAATATACTTGATATTTTTTTTACCCGACCTGTTACAAATTCAATAGGTGAATACGTTCCTAATCGGCGGCTTTCATTAACAATACTCTCAAACTTTATTACAAGTTCATTAACCGCCTGCTCATAAGGAATTAATATTTCTCGCCACATATAGGTTTCCATGGATCGTCTCCTTAATCTATTATACTCATACTACCATATTAACACAGAACCGAATTTCTTTCAATTTCAATCTTTTTTCAATTATCTGTTGACTTCTTTTCATTTTTCAATTAGAATATGTAGGTATGTAAATGTGATTATATCGTAAGTTCTACCCCACTAGAGTCTTGCGTTTATCTTATTGTACTCACCCTCTATTTGTACAATAATATAAGAAATTTATTATGGAGGTGAAATCATGGCTAATATTAAATCTGCTAAAAAAAGAATCAAAGTTATCGCAACAAAAACAGCGCATAACAAAAGCATTAAATCACGTGTGAAGACAATTATCAAAAAAGTAGACACAGCTGTAGCGAATGGTGATAAAGAAGTTGCTAAATCAGCACTTACTGAAGCAATCAAAGCTATTTCTAGCGCTACATCAAAAGGAATTTTCCACAAGAACACAGCATCAAGAAAGATTTCTAACTTAACTAAAGCTGTTAATTCAATGGAATAAATACATAAACTTTAGCCACAGATTATTCTGTGGCTTTTTTGTTTTGCTCAAGTATAAACACTTCTATTCCCATGGTCAAATCCATTTTCCCTTGTTTGAATTGATATTCTAAATCAAGTAATTTAACTAAAATTTGGCGTAGCGTTTTCATATCAAACTGTTTGCTTTGTCCGATTAATTTATTGACAACAAAAGGCGGAATCTTTAGTTCAGAAGCCATTTGTTGTTGTCCTTTTTTGGCAAAGAGCATTAACTTAATCTGATAGATTAGCATCATTTGTCTGGAAATCATGAATAAAATACGTGTTGTTGGTTCCTTCAAATAAATCATGTCCTGATAGAGTTGAAGTGCTTTTTCGCGCTTTTTCGTTCCAATCGCATCCACAAGCTCAAATATTTTTGCTTCAATATGTTTTGTCGCTATTTGTTCAATATTGCTTTTGCTGACGATGTCTTGACCTTGACAATAATCAATAATCTTGGAGAGTTCTTGTTCTAAAATATTCAATTCATATCCAACCATATCAACAAGAAATTTTGCATCGGCTGTACTGATTTTTAGATTTCCACCAGACAAACGTCGTCCGATGTAGCTAATCAAGGCTTTTTCATCTAAATGCTTAAATTCATAAACTGCCCCAAGCGCATTAATTTTTTTATATAGTTTACTTCGTTTATCAATTTTTTCTTCAATAATTAAACATATTGTCGTATCGCCTAGTTGATCAAGCTTTTCCGTAAGCTGGTTTGATTTTTCTTTATTCTTCGTGTTAAATAAGTCCATATTCCATAAAATAACCATCCGTTTTTCTGCAAAAAAGGGTAATGTCTCTAGGCTTCCTATAACTGGTTCAAAATCTTTTTGATCTACCGTATATTGATCAAGGTTCATCATCGCATCCTGCCCCTCAAAAACTTTTTCGCGGATACGCTTTACATATAACTGGATAAGGTATTCTTCTTCTCCGGTAAATAAGTAGACTGACTTAAACGTTTTATTCTTAATCGCTTCTTTTAAATGTTTCATAATTAATCCTTTATTAGATATGTCTTTATTGTTAGTCCTTTTGTATCGATGTTCACTTCTATCATACCATAATCCATGGTGAGATACACGGGTATTTTAAATTCTTCATATAGCTTTAAGACCTCTTGGCTCGGATGTCCATGATTGTTTTTACCTACACTGATGATTCCTACCGATGGGTTTAATGTCTCTAAAAATATCCTTGACGATGATGTTTTGGAACCATGGTGTGCTACTTTAAGAAGATCAATGCTAGTATAATTTAAGCCCTCATTCACAATCAATTTCTCCACATCATCCTCAATATCTCCTGTAAACAGGATTCTTCTTTGGTGGGTCACTAATTCTAAAATCATTGAATTGTTATTTTCATTCTCTTGATATGGTGTCTTTGCATAAGGATAATGACATTCAAATCGAATGTTTTCTCCCACAATAATATCGCCTGCTTCCAAAAAAAGAAGTTCACTTCCATTTTCATAGCATCCATTGATAAGTTCTTCAATTAAGGGGGATTCTTGAAGGCGATCTTGATCCTCAATAATTGTTTTGTAAACGTGACTTATTGCCACTTTTTCAATATTTACATGCTCTAAAAGTTCTAATATCCCTTTAACATGATCATAATGCATATGACTAATAAAGGCAACATCAATGTCATCAATTTTTTTATCCAATAAAAAAGGATAAACCACACGCCTTCCAATATTATTTGCATCATCCATATAGCGATTTCCTCCTCCATCCACAAGAAATGTCTGTTGGTTATGGGTAATAACACAGGCATCACCTTGGCCTACATCCAAGTAATATAGTCTTGTCTTATCTTTCCAATATATTGAGAATGCGACATTGAAGAGTGTAAGAACAATAACTATAATTCCAATGAGTTTCCAAACGCCATAACAATAAGCCTGTATTTTTTCTTTTGCTACTTTTTTTTGTTTTCGATAACCGACGTTAATCATTTTCCTCCCTTTTCACATGTTGAAAAACAACATATGTTATGAGTCCACTATAATAGACTACTATATATTGTAGCGATAGCGCACCATAATTTAAAAACCCAAAATCAAAATCTAAGACAAGCATAACTGATAGGATATACGAAGATATGATTGTTGCCGTTCCCGCTAGAAAACGTCCAAGTAATGGATGTAGGAAGCTAGCAAAGACGGATATGATTGAAGAGATATAGAACAAGGGGACAACAGGTAAAACTAAAACATTGACAATAAATCCTGATAAAGAAATTCCTTTGAAAAAATAGAGAAGAATTGG
Organism: uncultured Eubacteriales bacterium; assembly: GCA_964627665.1. GTDB lineage: Bacteria > Bacillota > Clostridia > Lachnospirales > Vallitaleaceae > UBA1351. The sequence continues at coordinate 20,835 of CAZVKG010000014.1, forward strand.
AAACGTCACTAATAAAATGCTGAGACTTATATTCAAGGAGTCAAACATAAAATATAAGAGGACATTTTCTCTGAAGTGATAATATTTTTTTCGCAAAATTGGATAGAGATAGAATAAACCGAAAACTGCTCCAAAAGAAAGGAGAAAGCTAATTGAAAATATGGCATTTGGAAATATGATAAGAAAAATACAGATGATTAAAAACAAAATACGATCTCTAACATACACTTTATCATACGCAATCGTAAAAATCAGGATAAGGCCCATGCTCATTGCACGTATTGCACTAATGATAAATCCAAGCAACCATAAATAGGCTATAGATATACTAACCGTCATCCAGAAACGAAAATTCCTAGGCCATTGAAAAATTCTAAAAATATATTCTAAACATCCTATAAAAATCATTATATGAAGTCCTGAAATCGCTAAAATATGTGATAATCCATTTTTTGAATATATAGTTAAAAGGTCCTGATCAACCGTCGTTTTATCGCCTAAAATCATTGCTTTTAATAAGCCATACTCGATTTTTCGAAAACAAACGGATAGTTGTTTGTCGACTCTTTCGCGAATTCGTTGACGATATTGGGCATTTTTTTGCTGAACTACTAAAAAGAATTGTTTTGCCTCTACTTGATGATTTGTCATTAATTCGATTTCATCATATTCAAATTTGCCAAAAGACCGTTGCCCCAACAAATATATAAGCGGATGTGTTTGACCGGGATTTTTAGGATACCAGTTTTTTTCAAATTGACCTGTGATCCTATACCTTTGTGTCAAATACTTAAATTCTAATAACTTGGAATGGTTTAGAAGTTGATTCAGTTCATATTCTTTAATATAGAAGTAACCGTTATAGTCGGCAAGTTGAGACTGTTCTGTAACCTTAGAGACTTTAAAATGACATTGATACCCATATTCTGTTTGCCTAATTTCCGTAATATCGATGTCCAAGGTTAAAGCTTCTTTAGAATCTCTTGATTCTAAGAAGTCCAACACCCGAAAATAAGAAAGCGTATAATTAGAAATGCTATAGATACATAGGATAAGAAGTAATCCTTGAAAACTCAAAACGTTGATTAAATATTTTTTTATTCGTTTTACCTCCTTGCTTACCGCACGATTTGATAATTTTTACTTAAGGGTGTCTTTAAGGAAAATGTCCCTTGAAAATTATTAACGACTTCACCTTCAACTAAAATCTGTACTTTGGATATATGGTTTAATTCAGTTAGCGTATTTACAATTCCATAGATTGCCACTGAACTCGTAATCCCTTCCGGTAAATAAGACACAAGAAATTGATTGTTTAAGTTAACGTAACAAATCGTTTCATGTATTTGGACGTCCAATACTTGAGTGTCTTTTGGCAGGAATTGACACGATGCATTGGAAATCAAATATTCAACAATCAGTTCTTCTTGGTGCCTATTTGGGTGCAAGGTTATATTTACCGTCTCTTCTTTTAAATAACGCGGATCATCTGAAGGACAAAAAATGGTAATCGACTTCGTCGTAAATGTATTTGACACCGAATACATTGTTAAAAAAACATCGCCACTTGTCATGGGTCCTATTCGATTACCCATATCATCACTCAGCGTTTCTTCATCAACAAATATTTCAACCGAATCAATCATTTCAAAGGATACAAGACTCAGAACCAAAGAGTTTCTTGCGATTAATTCATCAAAAGAATTCATTTGCCCATATGCGTCATTAAAATTTAGGAGTATATTTCCTTGATTAAAAACGTAATAATCAAGCACTATATCGTCATGGAGCGTTGGACTCAGATTCGAACTGTTGGCTCCCTGTGATAACATGCTTAATACATAATCAAGCACTTGGTTGGTGTCCTCAATATCTATAATATCTTTTAAATACAAGTCAACAGGTTCTATTGATAGCGATTCATCATTGAACAAATATACTTGAGGTACATTTGTCTGTCGAAAAAAAGGATTTGAAGCGGTTTGACATCCTGTAAGCAAGCTCATGCATACCAAAATATATAGGGATTTTTTTAACATAATCTTACTCCTCTTCATAAATTCGTTTGATATGTTTCATTGGAATTGTCATAATAAATTCTGTCCATTGTCCAATCTCGCTCTTGCATTTTATACTCCCTTGATGCATATAGATTGTTTTTTGAACAATCGATAAACCAAGCCCTGTACCTCCCGTATCTCTTGATCTAGTCTTATCAACACGATAAAACCTTCTAAAGACCTGATCAATATGTTCTTTTGAAATACCTTCACCGGTATCTTTGATTTTAATGAAAAAATTCTTAAAATCTGTATCTAAAACAACATTTATATATCCGTATTCTTTATTGTATTTTATTGCATTTTCAATAAGATTAGTAATTGCTAATTCCATTTTAGTCGCATCAATTTCGGCTTGCACATTACGGTAACTTTCAAACAACATTTGTATGTTTTTCAAATCAGATAGTGGCTTTAACCGTTTCATGACATCCACAATAAGCTGATTCACATCAACTTCTTTGATTCGTAATGAATTATCTTTTTTGTCTAAAGTGACGAGTGTAAGTAAGTCATTAATAATCTTGGTTTCTCTGTCGACTTCTTGATTAATGTCATATAAAAATTCTTGATAGATTTCTATTGGTGAATCCGGCTGATGAATCAATGACTCAGCCAAGACTTTTATCGAGCTCATAGGCGTTTTCAATTCATGACTCACATTAGCAACGAATTCTTGTCGATGGCTTTCGATGGCTTCAATTCGATCAAACATATTATTGAATGCCGTTGTGATTTCCTCTATTTCAGTGTTGCCTTTAATTTGAACTTTTTCTTCAATATGCCCCTCTGTAATACGATTAATATGATCTAATAACTGACGAAAAGGTCTGTTAAAAGACCCGCTCAGATAATAACTGAGCATAAATATAATCACAGTTAATCCTACAATAAAAAACAAGGCAATATTCCACAGATATTTGATTGAATAACTAATGTCATTAAATGAATCCGATATAACAACAGCACCTAAAACCGTTCTATAATCAACATCAACAATTGGAACCGTTACGACACCGATATTCATATCTTCTAAAAAAGAATATGAACTCTTGCCTCGAAGCGCAGATAAGACTTCAGGATTAACCAATGACTTTCCTTCATCTAAATGATTTGAATCGAATAAGATACTTCCATTTCGATCAACAATCATTCCTCTTCCTCGCACACTTGCTTGAACCGTCATTAAATATGAACGATTATGTTCATCCGAAAAATATCCCGTTGTCACTAGGCTAATTGCAATCGTATTTGCTTGTCGATATAATTCACGTTTCTTTTCCGTAAGATACCGTTGCTGAATCGTAAAAATAAAGGCTATTGATAAGACAATAGTTGTAATTAAACCAATGAGCATAAAGCTAATAAATAATTTGACACGTATACTTTGAAAACGCTTACTGTTGATAATAATAACCCACTCCCCATTTAGTATGAATATACTTTGGTTCACCTGGTATATCTTCAATTTTTTCACGCAGTCGTCGAACATGTACATCTACTGTTCGTGCATCTCCCGGATAATCGTAATCCCAAATGATACTTAATAATTGCTCTCTCGAATAAACTTTATTGGGATGCATTAAAAAAAGTTCTAACAAATCAAATTCTTTCGCGGTCAAATTCACTTCTTGCTCTTTTACAAAAACGCGACGACTTTCTTTTTGAATTTCTAAGTCTCCTTTCAGAAGGGACTTCATCTGATCTTCACTTTCTTTATTCACATATTTATTTCTTCGTATTATCGCTTTAATTCTTGCTTTAAGTTCAAGAACATTAAATGGTTTTGTCATATAATCATCTGCGCCAAATTCGAGCCCTAATATTTTATCCATGTCTTCACCTTTTGCCGTTAACATAATAATGGGAACCGTTGAAAATTCCCGAATATTACGACATACTTCTAGCCCATCTTTTTTCGGCAACATAACATCAAGTACGATAAGGTCATATTGATGATTCTTAGCGTAATTTAATGCTTCTTCCCCGTCATAGGCACCATCAATATCATAGCCCTCTTGTTCTAAACTAAATCGTATTCCTTTGACAATTGTTTTTTCATCATCGACCACTAAAATTCTTTTTTTCATACTAACCATCCTTATTCTATTTTAAATGGATATAAGTTCCTTAATTATTTCAAATGTATTTTCTTTGATTCCAGGAACCTCCATAATTTGTTCTATACTTTCAAAGCGATTGTTCTTTTCTCGATATGCAATAATGGCTTTGGCTTTCGCTGTGCCTATTCCTGGAAGTTCAGTCAATTCTGACTCCGACGCTAGATTCAAATTGATGTATGTACTTTGTTCTGAGTCTTGCGCTTCCCATTGATTGGATGTTAATCCTTCGACTTCGTCTTGATTTGGAAAATAAATACTTTCTCCATCTTTTAACACTCTTGCCAGATTAATATAATCCGATTTCGCATCTTCTGTTAACCCTCCTGCTAAGTCAAGTGCTTCAAATACCCGAGCACCTTCACTTAGGGAATACACACCTTCGTTTTGAACACTACCACAAATATAAACAATAATATTATTATGAAGGATATCTTCGGTATTGTCTACATCTAGTGAAACTTTTTCTTCAGATTCATTTTTCAGCTCTGGGTTAAATTGCACTTCTTCTAAAACAGATGCATCGTCTCTATCTGAATGATAAACAACATGACCTGTCGGTGTTACCATAATATAAACGATTCCTGATATGAGAATAAAAATTAATCCTATGCAGATTAAAAATGCCTTATTTTTCATGCTATATTGCAACCTCCTTTATATTCTACAAAATAATTCAATTACATACAACAATTTATACAAAAATATGTTAAAATAATAGAGAACGAACGAAAAATACTACAGTTTAAATAAAGGATGGTGTACGATGAATTCTTATGGATTTTCACGGGTTGCTAATGGTATTCCTACGATTAAATTAGGGGATGTTAACTTTAATCTTGAACAAATAAAAAAAATCTATGATCAAGCTTGCGATCAAAATGTCGATTTAATAATTATGCCTGAATTATGTATAACAGGTTATTCACTGGGGGACTTATTGCATCAAACCGCTGTATTAGATGCTGCAAAAAGGGGATTAGATGAACTCGTACGATATTCTTTAGACCGACGTACAATTCTGGTCGTTGGCTTACCTATGTTCATTAATGAATCTGTATATAATGTCGCTGCAGTCATTTATGAAGGCGAGCTCCTAGGTATTGTTCCTAAGACCTATCTTCCTACATATAATGAGTTTTATGAAAGTCGTTGGTTTGGACGTGCCGATCAATTAATGATTGATTCGATTACCTATAATAAACAAACGGTGCCAGTTGGAACTGATCTTGTTTTTAAGAGTAAGGAAGCGCCTTATCTTACTTTCGCAATAGAAATTTGCGAAGATTTGTGGGCTCCTGTTCCTCCAAGTACATATACGACCTTAGCCGGTGCACTTGTTATCGGTAATCTCTCTGCAAGTAACGAACTTATCGGAAAACACGAATATCGCAGAGAATTAGTGAAGACACAATCTGCTCGACATTTTTGTTCCTATGTATATTCGTCTTGCGGTTATGGGGAATCAACAACAGATGTTGTCTATGGCGGACATGCTCTTATTGCTGAAAACGGAAGAATCCTTTCTGAAAATAAACGCTTTCAGCTCGAAAATCAATTCATGTATCATGATATTGATTTAGACCATTTGCGATATGACCGATTACATTCAAACACCTACCGCGAATGTAAAAAAGCAATAGGCAGTTCTCAAAGTTGTCGCATAATAAGCATTCATCAAGCCAACGTTCATAGAGAACTCAATCACACAGTTCAAATACACCCTTTTGTTCCTTCGGATAGCCACGATCGTACCGTTCGATGTGAAGAAATTTTCAATATTCAAACCCACGGCTTAGCTAAGCGTCTCAACCATATCGGTGAACCTAAAGCAATCATTGGTATCTCCGGAGGCTTAGACTCAACCCTAGCTTTGTTAGTTACCGTTAAAACATTTGACCTCTTAAATCGAAAACGAAAAGATATTATTGGTGTAACAATGCCGGGATTCGGAACCACCGGCAGAACCTATAAAAATGCCATCGAATTGATGAAAGCCCTTCATATTACAATACTCGAAGTGCCTATTTCTGATGCGGTTACTCAACACTTTAAAGATATAAACCATGACATAAATGTTCAAGATGTGACTTATGAAAATTCACAAGCACGTGAGCGAACTCAGATTTTAATGGATTTGGCAAATGAACACAAAGGGCTTGTCATCGGTACCGGTGACCTCTCTGAATTAGCCCTTGGGTGGGCTACATACAATGGTGATCATATGTCCATGTATGGTGTAAATGTATCTATCCCTAAAACTCTCGTTCGCTATCTCGTAGAATGGGTGTCTCTACATGAAGAAACCCGAGAGGCGAAACTTATTCTTTGCGACATATTAAATACACCTGTATCACCGGAATTACTTCCACCTTCTTCAAACGGATTAATATCCCAAAAAACCGAAGAAGTTGTCGGACCTTATGAACTTCACGATTTCTTTTTATACTACATGATGCGTTTTGGATATGCACCATCAAAAATTATGTATCTGGCTAACTATGCATTTAAAGGGAAATATACTGCAGATCTTATATACAAATGGCTCACTATATTCTATCGTCGTTTTTTTGCACAACAGTTTAAACGTAGTGCATTACCTGATGGTCCTAAAGTCGGTTCCATTTGTTTGTCTCCACGTGGGGATTTAAGAATGCCTAGCGATGCCGTTGCAACACTATGGCTTGAAGAATTAGCATCAATGAATGATCATTACAATCAATAATGCACTTACTATTATTCATGAAAACGCTTCACTTGACAATAGTACTTAACCACTATAAAAATGCACATTTAACTATGAGAGGGCTATTACATGTTTAGAAAAAGCATGCGTCATGCATTAGATGGTATTATTTTCACGTTTAAATCAGAACGTAACTTTCGAATTCACTTAATTGTTTATTTATTTATGGTCATCCTGAGTTTTTATTTAGATATCAGCATTTTAGAATGGTTGTTTTTACATTTGGTGTCTGCTTTAGTTATCATATCTGAAATCTTTAATACAGCGATTGAAAAAACCCTTGATTGGCTTGAACCAAACCACCACGATGTTGTCAAAGTTGTTAAAGATATTTGTGCCGGCGGTGTTTTAATAAGTGCTATCACCGCAGTAATTATTGGTTTGATTATTTTTGTTCCTCACATTATTCAACTTTTCTTTAATTCTTAGTGTCAGGGTAAATCACTATTAAAAAAACTGTGCTTAACACCTTATATGTTAAGCACAGTTTTTTTTGCATTTATTTCTTTTCTAAAATCAATTTATTATAAATCGCTTTTGCCGCTTTTTTACCGGCTCCCATTGCTAAGATTACCGTTGCCGCTCCGGTTACTGCATCTCCACCCGCATAAACATTCGGAACCGTTGTTTCCATCGTTTCTTCATTCACTTGTAAACAGTTCCATTTGTTTAATTCTAGGTTTGGTGTTGCATCTGTTAATAGGGGATTGGGTGTTTGTCCAATTGCAATAATCACTGTATCCGCATCAATGACTTTTTCACTTCCCTGAATCTCAACAGGACGTCGACGGCCAGATGCATCCGGTTCGCCAAGCTCCATTTGAATGACCTTCATACCGGTTACTTTTGCATCTTCACCAATAATCTCAAGTGGATTATTCAACAAATCAAAAATAATACCTTCTTCAATCGCATGATGAACTTCTTCTTTTCTTGCCGGTAATTCTTCCATACCACGTCGATATACCACGTGAACTTCTTTTGCACCTAATCGTTGGGCTGTTCTTGCGGCATCCATTGCCACGTTACCACCGCCGACAATAATGGCTCTATCTCCCATTTTAACCGGTGTGTGGTTATTTGGAAAATCGTAAGCTTTCATCAAGTTGACTCGTGTTAAAAATTCATTCGATGAATAAACACCATTCAAATTTTCGCCCGGAATATTTAAAAACTTAGGTAATCCGGCCCCACTTCCGATAAAGACGGCATCATATCCATCATCAAATAAATCATCGATATCTAACGACTTGCCAATTACAACGTTTTTTTCGACATGAACGCCTAGATCTAGCACTAAATCAATTTCGCGTTTAACTAAGTCTTTCGGCAATCTAAACTCCGGGATTCCATACATTAATACGCCACCTAATTCATGAAGCGCTTCAAAGATGACAACTTCAAATCCTAATCGTGATAAATCCGAAGCACAGGATAAACTTGCCGGTCCACTACCAACGATAGCCACTTTTTTACCATTGGGTTTAATATGCGGTGGTTCCTGTTTTTCATTCGCCATAACCCAGTCGGCTACAAATCGTTCAAGTCGTCCAATACCTACAGGTTCTCCTTTGATTCCACGGACACAGACACTTTCACATTGACTTTCTTGTGGACAGACACGTCCACAAATTGCGGGAAGTCCATTATCTTCTGTAATGATGTCATAGGCCGCTTTAATATTACCTTCTTTGACTTCTTTAATAAATTCAGGAATCTTTATGTTAACAGGACACCCTTTCTTACAAGGTTGGTGTTTACATTCAATACAACGATTAGCTTCATCTATTGCTTCTTCTAAAGTATATCCTAACGCAACTTCTAGAAAATTTTTATTCCGAACCAATGGATCTTGCTCTGCCATAGGTATTTTTGTCATCTTCATATTAGCCATTTTTCGCACCATCCAATCGACATGCATGCTTTTCTTCTTCTACAAAATGCGCTTGACGATCCATGGCTTGCCCAAAATCAACAAGCAAACCATCAAAATCCGGTCCGTCAACACAAGCAAATTTTGTTTCATTACCTACAGTTACTCGACATCCGCCACACATTCCGGTGCCATCAATCATAACAGGATTCAAGGATACACCTGTTGGTATATTCAAAGGTTTTGTAATATCGACGACTGCTTTCATCATAATTAATGGTCCGATAGCAATGACTTCATCGTATTCTTCACCTTTTTCTAATAATTGTTTAAGTACATCCGTCACAAAGCCTTGATGCCCTAATGATCCATCATTCGTTGCATAATATACGTTTTTACAAATATCATTGAACTCATCTTTGAGAATGACTAAATCTTTGTCACGTCCTCCAAGGATAACATCAACTTCTGTGCCCATAGAAGCTAATTTTTTTAACTGTGGATATAAGGGTGCACTTCCTACGCCACCACCAATTCCTAATACACGTTTATGATTTTTAATTGGCGCCGCTTTACCAAGAGGCCCAACAAAGTCTAAAAGCGTATCTCCCACTTCTTTTTCAGCAAGCAATTGAGTTGTATACCCAAGAACTTGGTATACAATTGAAACTGACTGCTTTTCACGATCATAGTCCATAATCGTAAGTGGAATTCGCTCGCCATTTTCAGCAACGCGTAATATAATAAACTGCCCCGGTTCGCATTTTCTTGCAACAAATGGAGCTTCGATGACCATTTTTTGAACAGCATCGTTTAAAATCTCTTTTTCTAGAATTTTATACATGTCTATGTCCTTTCGTCCTATTCGCTTTATCCTATTAACTTCTAAAAATTATAACACCATTAATTAAAGAATTCAATAGCTCCTTTATGAATCACATATAATAATCAATGGTATCATAGTCAATGTACTCTTGACTTCTCTGTGTTTTTAAAGCTTTGATATAAGCATCTACCGTATCTAAACAGGTGAAGTTTGGAATATTTAAATGCTCTGCTAAACTTCTAAGTTTAAATCCGGCTCGACGTACATCTTTTCCTTTGGTCGGTATATTAATCATCATGGTAATCGTTTTATTTTTCATTTGCTCTTGTACACTAAGCAAATCATCGCCATCTACTTGTTTTGCTTCCATACCTTTTGATTTTAAAAACTGAGCCGTTCCGGCTGTTGCCATTAAACCAAATCCAATGTCTTGGAAGGTCTTGGCATATTTTAGCACTTCATCTTTAGCTTTGTCTGCAACTGAGATTAACACATTTCCTTGTTTTGGGAAAGCAAATCCAGCACCTAAAAAAGCTTTAAGCAAGGCTTTTTCGTAATTAGAATCAATTCCGAGCACTTCACCTGTTGACTTCATCTCCGGTGTCAACGCTGCATCAACATCATGTAGCTTGACAAAGGAAAAAACAGGTGCTTTTACAGCGATAAGATTTGAACTTGCTAATAAACCAGTTCCATAATCTAAATCCTGAAGACGTTTACCTAAAATAACTTCCATTGCAATTTGAACCATGGGTATCTTGGTTACTTTACTCAGAATCGGCACCGTACGAGAGGCTCTCGGATTCACTTCAATAATATAGACCTTGTGATCTCTAACAACGAATTGAATATTAACAAGGCCACTCACTTGAAGAGCAATCGAGATTTTTTTTGTGTATTCAATAATCGTGTCAATAACACTGTCTTCTAATGTTTGTGGCGGATAAACACAGAAGCTATCACCGGAATGTACACCGGTTCGCTCAATGTGCTCCATAATTCCCGGTATTAAAATATCTTCACGGTCGCAAATCGCATCCACTTCGACTTCTTGACCTTCAATATATTCATCGATTAATATCGGATGCTCACTGGACAATTCTGTTGCTTCTTGAACATATCCGGATAATTCTTCATCATTATATACAATCATCATAGCGCGACCACCAATTACATAGGATGGGCGTACCAATACCGGATAAGAAATGTCATGGGCTGCATCTAATGCTTCCTCAATAGAGGTTACAGCTGTACCTTTTGGTTGCGGAATATTCAGCTCTCTTAATAAGCGTTCAAAGCGTTTACGGTTTTCTGCCACATCTATAGCTTCGACAGATGTTCCTAAAATCTGAACCCCTCGACTCACAAGTTTTGGTGCTAGATTTATTGCAGTTTGTCCACCAAACTGGACGATAACGCCCTTTGGCATTTCTTTTCGAACCACATTATAGACATCCTCAATAAATAGCGGCTCAAAATAGAGTTTATCCGATGTATCAAAGTCCGTACTCACTGTTTCCGGATTATTATTAATAATAATGGATTCATATCCTAACTCTTGAATTGCCCACACAGCATGTACAGAACAATAATCGAATTCAATACCTTGACCGATACGAATGGGCCCGGACCCGATAACAATAATCTTTTCTCCACGACTAATTATATTTTCTTCTTCTTGTTCATAGGTCGAATAGTAATAAGGCGTTGATGATTCAAACTCTGCTGCGCAGGTATCCACCATTTTATAAACCGGATACATACCATGCGCGCGACGAATGGCATCCACGATTTCATATTCATTGCCCGATAAAGCAATGATTTCTGTATCTGTAAAACCCATTTTCTCTGCTGTTTGAAGCAATTCGCCTGTCATGGGTTCATTGGCAAGTTTTTGCTCCGTACGGATAATATTCATTATTTTTTCTAAAAACCATGGGTCAATTTTTGTCAATTCATGAACATAATCAACACCAAAACCACGACGTAGCGCTTCTGCAATCACGAAAATTCGCTCATCATCTACTTCCACAAGGTTTTTCTCAATCATTTCCTTTGACCACGTGGACATATATTCTTTTCGCAAGCCGGTTTCTTTTCCCTCTAAGGAAACCACCGCTTTGAGTAAGGAACTCTCGAAGGTTCGGTCAATCGCCATAACTTCTCCGGTCGCTTTCATCTGTGTTCCTAATCGGCGATTGGCATAATCAAATTTATCAAATGGCCATTTTGGTATTTTTGTGACAACATAATCTAGTGCGGGTTCAAAGGATGCTTTTGTTTTTTTCGTCACTGAGTTAGGAATCTCATGAAGATGTAAGCCCACTGCAATTTTTGCAGCTATTTTTGCAATGGGATATCCAGCTGCCTTTGAGGCCAAGGCCGATGAACGACTGACACGAGGATTCACCTCAATGACAATATATTCTTTACTCTCAGGATTTAAGGCTAATTGTACATTACATCCACCCTCTATTTTTAATGCACGAATAATCTTCACACTGGCTTCACGTAGCATATGATATTCATTATCGCTCAAGGTTTGGGAGGGTGCGACAACAATACTATCCCCAGTATGAATGCCCACCGGATCAAAGTTTTCCATATTACAAATAATGATGCAGGTATCATTTTTATCACGCATCACTTCATATTCAATCTCTTTCCATCCCGCAACGGATTGTTCTAAAAGCACTTGATGAATGCGACTATGCATGAGTCCTGTATGTAAAACTTCTTTCAACTCATCAAGGTTATTAGCAATCCCTCCACCAAGACCACCCATGGTATATGCCGGGCGAACAATAATTGGAAAACCGATGGATTCTGCAAAATCTAATCCCTCTTCAATTGTACTGACGATTTCACTTTTGGGAATTGGTTCTCCGATTTCAATCATGAGGTTTTTAAACTCCTCACGGTCTTCTGCTTGTTTTATGGCTTCTAACTTGGTTCCTAAAAGATTAACATTATATTTTTCTAAAACACCGGCTTCAGTAAGTTCTACAGCCATATTTAATCCTGTTTGACCGCCTAATGTCGGTAGCAAGCCATCCGGACGTTCTTTGGCAATAATGTATTCTAAGCTATCCACCGTTAATGGTTGAATATATACATGATCGGCAATATTATCGTCCGTCATAATCGTTGCCGGATTACTATTAACAAGTACAACTTCTAGTCCTTCTTCTTTTAATGATTTACAGGCTTGGGTTCCCGCATAATCGAACTCTGCAGCTTGGCCGATAATGATAGGGCCCGATCCGATAACCATAACTTTTTTTATTGATTTATCTAATGGCATCTGCTTTTTTCCTTTCGATTTTGTCTAACCACTCTTTAAATATTACCGTTGCATCTGTTGGGCCCGGTCCTTCTTCCGGATGAAACTGAACCGATTCAACAGACCATTTTTCGCTAACAATTCCTTCGACTGTATCATCATTCACATTGATATGAGTTAACTCAACGTCTGTTGGAATACACTCTCTAGAGACCGCATAACCATGGTTTTGCGCAGTCATATACACCTTTTGAGACCGTAAGTCAATCACAGGATGATTGCTGCCACGATGGCCGAATTTGAGCTTGTATGTATCTCCACCAAGACTTAAGGCAAGGATTTGATGACCCAGACAAATACCAAAGAGTGGTAATTGCCCTTTTAAATCCTTTGCTAAGTCGATTGCCTCTTGACACTGCTTGGGATCGCCGGGGCCATTGGAAAATAAAATCGCATCAAACTGCCCAATATCCAAATCATCAACGCTTGTATTTGAGGGATATATGGTCACATGACATCCATTTTGGCGTAAATTGCGAACAATGCCTCTTTTAATTCCAAGGTCAATAACCCCAATATGTTTTGATGCTTGGCCTGTCTCCGGTTCATATTGAAGTATGGACTTGGTTGAGACCTTCTTGACAATATCTTTGGGGAATATATAAGCGTCTAATCCTTTAAGCAAAGCCTCAATCGTTAAAGTTTCATCCGTTGTTATTACACATTTCATAGCGCCATGATTACGAATACGTTTTGTCAACATTCGCGTATCCACATCATAGACGCCCATTATTTGATTTTCTATTAAATAGTCATTTAGACTTGTATTCATCTGCCAATGGTTTGGATGGATGCTATATTCTTTGACAATGAATCCGGACACTTTTATTGATGATGATTCAAAATCTTCAATATTTATACCATAATTTCCAACTAATGGATAGGTCATTGTTACGATTTGTCCTGCATAGGACGGATCAGTTAAAATTTCTTGATAACCGGTCATCCCTGTATTAAAAACGACTTCTCCATAGGTTGTCCCTTGGCTCCCAAAACTTTTTCCTTCAAATAAGGTCCCATCTTCTAACATAATTCGTGCAATCATGACAACACCTCTCTTAGTATATGGATACACGTATCAATATGATCTTTTTGCACCACTAAAGGAGGTACAAATCTTATGACATTGCTACCAGCACCGACAATAAGAAGTTTCTTCTCATAGGCTTTCTTTACCACATCAATGGGTGGAATATTTAATGCAATACCTTTCATGAGTCCCAATCCACGAATCTCATCTATACATGAAAATTCAGCTTGTAACTGTTCTAGTTGTTGCGACAGATAATCACCCATCTCTTGAATATGGGTCATAAATTGGTCTGACATCATTTCATCAAGGACGACATTAACTGCAGACATGGCTAATGGATTTCCACCAAAGGTTGCTGCGTGATCGCCGGGCTTAAATCCTTGAGCCACTTCTTTGGTAGCTAGCATGGCACCAACAGGCACTCCACCGCCTAAGCCTTTCGCTAATGCAATAATATCCGGTTTCACATCGTGATGCATATAGGCACAAACTTCACCGGTTCGACCAATACCGGTTTGTACTTCATCAAAAATCAACACAAGTCCTTTTTCATCACATAAGTCACGTACTGCTTTGATATATGCTGCGTCTGCCTGAATAATACCACCTTCGCCTTGAATAACTTCCATCATGACACCACACGTAATGTCTGAAACAGCTTCTTTTAAGGCATCAATATCATTATAGGTAACATGTTGAATACCCGGAAGCAGGGGATTTAATCCATCCTGATATTTTGTTTGCCCCGTTGCAGAAATCGCACCCAATGTACGCCCATGAAATGAATTCTTCATGGTAATAATCTCATAACGCTCATTATGCCCTTTGAACTTAGCATATTTTCTAGCTAACTTTAAGGATGCTTCAACCGCTTCTGTTCCTGAATTACAAAAGAAAACACGATCCATCTTAGTCGCTTCTGTAATTTTTTTTGCTGCTTTTAATTGCTCATCATTATAGTAAAGATTTGAACAATGCAAAAATTCATCCACTTGCTTATGAAGCGCATCTTTTAATCCTTGATGGCTATATCCAAGTGCATTGACTGCAATTCCTGCAACAAAATCTAAATAACGATTTCCTTCTTGATCAATGAGATACACATCTTCACCGTGAGTGAAAATATTGGGTAACTGATTATATGTATGCATAATACATGTTTTATTTGCTTCCATATGAACCTCCTTATAAATCTCTTCCGAACATGGTTCCGACACCGTTTTTCGTAAAGATCTCGAGTAGTAGACTATGCTCAACACGTCCATCTAAGATATGGACATTTTTCACACCTTTTTCAATGCCTTCAACACAGCACATGACTTTAGGAATCATGCCACCGGAGATGACATTGGTGTTAATATAATGATCGACTTCATCGATATTGATTTTTGAAATCAATGAGTGACTATTATCTACATCACGAAGAACACCTTCTACATCTGTTAAGAAAATTAATTTTTCAGCATCTAAGGCGCCTGCAATGGCACTAGCTGCAAAATCTGCATTAATATTATACGTTGCCCCGTCTTCATCGGTTCCAATTGGTGCGATGACCGGAATAAAATCATTTTCAATTAATGAATAGATTAATGTTGTATCTACAGCACTCACTTCACCAACAAATCCAATATCTTTGCCTTCTACATATTTTTTCTTAACTTTTAATGTCTTACCATCTTTTCCTGAAATACCGACTGCGTTTATATCATGATTTTGAATGAGTTGGACAACATCTTTATTTACCTTACCAGATAAAACCATTTCAACAACATCAACAGCTTCTTTGGTTGTAATACGCAATCCATTAAAAAACTCGGTATCAATGCCCATTGTTGTTAATGTCGATGAAATTTCTTTGCCTCCACCATGAACAATAACAGGCTTAAAGCCAACTAATTTCATTAAAACAATATCCTCGATAACGGTTTCTTTGATAAGGTCATCAACCATGGCCGATCCGCCATATTTAATCACAACGATTTTTCCGTTAAATTGCTTTATGTAGGGAAGTGCTTCAACTAATATTTTTGCTTTTTCAATTAATTTTTCCATAATAACCTCCATTACGTTCTGTACTCTCCATTTATTTTAACATATTCATAGCTCAAATCGCATCCCCAACCGGTAACTTCGGCCTCACCTTGGTGACAATCAACAACGACCTTGATTTCCTTTTCTTTTAAAATCTCTAATGCATATTCTTCATCAAAACCAATGGGCTGGCCTTGTTCTAATAGTTTGATTGTTCCTGCCGGACTAACATAATCAACATCGACAAGGTTGGGATCAAATTCAGCACCAGAATAACCTAATGCACATAGGATTCTTCCCCAATTCGCATCTTCACCAAAAAATGCTGTTTTCACTAAATTTGAAGTAATCACTGCATGAGTCATCTTACGTGCTTCTTCTTTATCATGCATATTTTTCACGGTCACTTCAATAAATTTAGTTGCGCCTTCACCATCTTTGACAATTAACTTTGCTAGCTCCTGATTAAGCATATAAAAAGCTTCTTTGAAAACCGCATACTCCTCTGTATCTTTTTGAATGGGTGCATTTGAGGCCATACCATTTGCCAAAACTAATACCATGTCATTCGTAGAGGTATCTCCGTCAACACTAATCATATTATAGGTATCGGATATTGTTTCTTTTAACAAGGTTTGTAGCGTGTCTTGGTCGATGTTTGCATCGGTTGTAATAAAAGAAAGCATGGTTCCCATATTGGGGTGGATCATTCCGGAACCTTTAGCCATACCGGAGATTGTAATTATTTTTCCGTCCACTTTTATTTGAAGACTTTTTTCTTTTAAAAAGGTATCGGTCGTCATAATCCCCTCCGCGGCTGCTGTTGCATGTTGACGACTGTTGCCATACTGTTTGACAATTTCATCAATTCCTTGATGTATTATATCCATGGGTAAAGGTTGACCAATCACACCTGTTGAAGCTACAAGTACAGATTCTTGATCAATTCCCATCTTGTCCCCATATACTTTTGCCATCGTTTTTGTGTCTTCATATCCTTTACGACCTGTACAAGCATTTGCATTACCGCTATTAATAATAATACCTTGTATTGCTTTTTTCTGTTTTAGCAACTCCATATTCCAGTTTACAGGAGCAGCTTTAACAATATTTTTTGTAAAAACGCCTGCATATGAACAAGGTTTTTCTGAAAATAACATGGTTAAATCTTTATTCTTCCGTTTTATTCCACAATGAATCCCTGTTGCGCTAAATCCTTTGGGTGCTGTGATTCCATCTGTAATCCAATTCATAAGGCATACTCCTTTTATAGTTTTTATTATTATACATTTTATTTAATATTTATGCAAGAATTTTTCGATATTTTTTTGTTTATTCACCACAGATATGGTACAATATAATTCACAAAACATATATAAAAACTGATGATTAGGTGAGGTATTGATATGATAGATTTAATTCAATCATTTACATTTGACTATGCAATGTTTATTACACTAAATTTGGTTTTATCGACCATTGTAATTCTTTTAGAGCGAAAAAATTCCACAGCCGCTTTGGCTTGGTTATTTTTTTTGAATTTGTTCCCGGGTTTCGGCTTTTTCTTCTATATAATACTCTCTCAAAACATCTCTAAACGAAAAATTTTCGCTTACTCTAAAGAGGAAGAACGCTTATTTAACAAAGCCCTCAACCACCAAAAACACGCCATTCGAGAAAATCAGTTTGATTACGGAAATACTGAAACCATTGAACACAAAGACTTAATATTATTCCACAACCGAATGTCCAATGCGCTCTTATCAACCAATGATCATGTTGATATTTTCAACAATGGTCCTGATTTGTTTCGCCGACTTTTCGAAGATATTTCCAAAGCACAAGAACATATTCATCTCCTCTATTTTATCATAAAAAACGATGAAATCGGTAATAAACTCATTAATATACTTATTCAAAAAGCTTCTGAAGGTGTCGAAGTCCGTCTGCTCGTTGACCACGTAGGGGGGCGAACATTATCGCCAAAGCTCATTCGCAAGATTAAATCAAGCAAAATACAATTAGCCTTTTTCTTTCCTTCAAAGTTTAAATATTTTAACTTAAAAGGAAACTATCGTAATCATCGAAAAATTGTTGTTATCGATGGAACTCTAGGTTATATCGGTGGTTTAAATGTTGGAAATGAATATGTTGGCAAAAGCAAACGGTTTGGCTATTGGCGCGACACACATCTACGCTTATATGGAGACAGTGTGATGTCTTTACAACTTCGCTTCATTCTAGATTGGCGTAACGCCTCCATGGAAAAACTTGCAACAACCGCAAAATATTTACGGCACGTCGTTTCTGATTCAAAGACTGCCATTCAAATTGTTTGCTCCGGACCGGATAACATTAATCAACAGATTAAACAAGGATACCTTCAGATTATCCATAAGGCAAAGAAATATATATATATTCAGACGCCTTATTTTATTCCTGATGACAGTATCTTAGAAGGCCTAAAAATAGCTGCTGCTTCCGGTGTTGATGTTCGCATAATGATTCCACAAATGCCGGACCACCTTTTTGTTTACTGGGCAACATACTCGTATTGTGGAGACTTGATTCCCTATGGTGTAAAAATCTTCATATATGAACGTGGTTTTCTCCATTCAAAAATGATTGTTTCTGACAACACAATTGCATCCGTTGGTTCATGTAACTTTGACATACGTAGTTTTAAGCTGAACTTTGAAGCCAATGCCTTTATCTACGAACGACGAACATCCATTGGTTTACGCAAAGAATTTGATGAAGATTTACGCTACTGTCGCCAATTAACCCAAACAGTTTACGATAAACGTTCATTTTGGATAAAATTCAAAGAATCCATCTCACGTTTATTCTCACCTGTGTTATAATTAGGATAAAGTGACTCTGTCACGTTATCCCAAAGGGATATTATCCGCGTAGAAAGAGTTTCCTTGACGTCATCTGACATGTTTCAAGGCAGATGACTCAAATAGGGACACTCTTTCGAAGCAAGGAGTAAAGAGGCTACGCCTCGTTCCGCTCAGCGGATTGCTCGCGGCGGGAAAGCTCCTTGACGCTTTCTGCTATGCTTCAAAGCAGAAAGCTAAATTAGGACTTTCCTAGAGCAAAGGATAAAGTGACTCTGTCACCAAAATGCAAAAACAATTTGCATATTTATTAATATTAATGTATAATTAATCAAAACAAAGAAATAAGGAGGCATTTAAAATGAGTAAAAAAGTTGTATTAGCATATTCCGGAGGATTAGACACTACAGTAATTATCCCTTGGTTAAAAGAAAACTATGATTATGAAGTTATTGCAGTATGTATTGATGTGGGCCAAGGAAAAGAAATTGAAGGCTTAGAAGAACGCGCCCTAAAAACAGGTGCTTCAAAACTATATATCGAAGATGTAACCGCTGAATTTGTCGATGACATCGTGGTTCCGACTGTACAAGCAAATGCAGTTTATGAAGGAAAATATTTATTAGGAACGTCTATGGCAAGACCGGTTATCGCCAAGCGTCTTGTTGAAATTGCTTTAGAGGAAGGTGCTGAAGCTATATGTCACGGTGCTACCGGAAAAGGTAACGACCAAGTCCGATTTGAACTTACAATAAAAGCACTTGCACCTCAATTAAAAATTATTGCACCTTGGAGAATTTGGGATATTAAATCACGTGAAGATGCTTTAGCCTATCTCGAAGAACGTAATATCGAAGCGCCTATGAAGAAAAAAGATAGTTATAGCCGTGACCGAAACTTATGGCACTTAAGCCATGAAGGTCTTGATCTGGAAGATCCTGCAAATGAGCCAAACTATACTGATTTATTACAAATGGGGGTTACTCCTGAACAAGCTCCGGATGAACCCACTTACCTGACTATTGATTTTGAACAAGGAGTACCCCAAAAGTTAAATGGTGAATCTATGAAGGCTTCTACTATGATTGAAAAACTTAATGAAATCGGTGGTGCTAACGGTGTAGGACTCATCGATATTGTCGAAAACCGTGTTGTTGGTATGAAATCCCGTGGCGTATATGAAACTCCCGGTGGAACTATTCTCTACTATGCACATAATGAACTTGAATACCTATGTTTAGATAAACAAACGATTGCATATAAAAACCAAATAGCTATTAAGTTTGCTGAACTTGTTTACTCCGGCGAGTGGTATACTCCCCTTCGTGAAGCATTAACTGCTTTCGTTACCGACACACAAAAAACTGTAACCGGTCAAGTAAAATTAAAACTATACAAAGGAAATATCATACCTGCAGGGGCTACAAGTCCATATTCATTATATAATGAAGACATTGCCAGCTTTACAACAGGTGATCTTTACGATCATCATGATGCTGAAGGCTTTATTAATCTCTTCGGCTTACCACTTAAGGTTCGTGCAATGATGAAACAACTAAACGAAAAAAAATAATTGAGGTGACACTATGAAATTATGGGGAGGACGTTTCTCCAAAAGTACCGATGTCTTTGTTGATGATTTCAATTCATCAATACGCTTTGACCAACGACTGTATAAAGAAGATATTGAAGGTAGTATTGCCCATGTTACAATGCTTGCTGCCGCTGATATTCTTACAAATGATGAACGCGACATGATTATATCCGGACTCAAAGACTTAGAAATTGCCATCGAACAAAATGAAGTAACCTTTGATATTAGTGCTGAAGATATTCACATGAATATTGAATCATTACTTATTCAACGCATTGGTGATGTGGCAAAAAAAATGCATACAGGACGAAGCCGTAACGATCAAGTAGCTACAGACATGCGCCTTTACATAAAGAAAGAAATTGCGGCCATTGATCAAGACGTATTTGACCTATTATCAACTATTTTAACCTTATCCGGTCAACACACCGAAACCATTATGCCGGGTTATACCCACCTTCAAAAGGCACAACCCACAACATTTAGTCATCATCTTATGGCGTATTTTGAGATGTTTAAGCGGGACCGAGACCGATTGATAACCACATATAATCGAATGAATCAATCGCCGCTTGGTGCCGGTGCCTTTGCTACAACAACCTATCCGCTGAATCGCCAAATGACCGCTGAACTCCTTGGTTTTGACTCGATTTGTTTAAACAGTATGGATGCCGTTAGTGATCGGGATTTCTTGTTAGATGTCTTGTATACGCTTTCCATGATTATGATGCATCTGTCGCGTTTTTCAGAAGAAATCATCCTATGGTGTTCACACGAATTTCGATTTATCGATTTAGATGATGCATATAGCACCGGAAGCTCAATCATGCCACAGAAAAAAAACCCGGATATTCCGGAGCTTATTCGTGGAAAAACCGGTCGTGTTTATGGGGACTTAATGTCCTTACTGACGACTATGAAAGGGCTTCCACTTGCCTATAACAAAGATACACAAGAAGATAAGGAAGTAACTTTTGACGCAATTGATACCCTTAAAATGTGTATACCTATTTTTACAAAATTACTCGATACCATGACTGTCCGCAAAGAGGTTATGCGTTCAGGCGCTGAAGGTGGTTTTACAAACGCCACAGATGCAGCTGATTATCTTGTAAAAAAAGGATTACCTTTTAGGGATGCCCACGAAGTTCTTGGAAAATTGGTTTTGTATTGTGTAAACAATAACACCAATCTAAGTGAGCTTTCACTTGATGAATATCAAAAACTCTCTCCACTCTTTACTGAAGATGTGTTTGAAGCAATTTCCCTAGATACGTGTGTAAATAAACGTCAAGTTATCGGCGGACCGGCCAAAGAACAAATGGAAACGGTCAACCAACTTGCCAAAGACTATTTAGAAAAAAATGCAACTATAGAATAAAAAAAGAGCGATCACATCGATATATCGATTGTGATTGCTCTTTTTTTATTCTATGTATATTCTTCTTACTTAATATACTTTAAGAAAATCGTTCCAAGTGGTGGTACTTTAATATCCAAGCAGTTTGGCTTATGATCCCAAGCAATTGCATGTGTTGTCAAAATTCCTTCATTTAGCACACCACTGCCTCCATATTTTTGATGATCTGAATTGAGTATTTCTTGATAAGAGCCTGCACGCGGAACGCCAATACGATGCATATATTTAGGAACCGGTGTAAAATTACTAACCACTATGATATGCTCTTCATCTTTTTCATCTTTTCGTACAAAGGATACGATACTTTCTAAGGCATCTGTGCAATTAATCCATTCAAATCCTCGATTGGTAAAGTCATCTTCCCAAAGCGCTTTTTCATCACGATATGTTTTATTTAAATCAGAGACAAATGTTTTCATTTCACGATGTTTATCAAATTCTAAGAGGTTCCAGTCTAAACTTTTTGCTTCACTCCACTCATCAAATTGAGCAAAGTCACATCCCATAAACAATAACTTTTTACCTGGATGACCATACATGAATCCATAAGAACATCGTAAGTTAGCAAATTTTTGCCAATAATCTCCCGGCATCTTATTAATCATGGAACCTTTGCCATGAACAACTTCATCATGAGACAAGACGAGTATAAAGTTTTCAGTAAATGCATAGACTAAACTAAAGGTTAAATCATTATGATGATATTGTTTATGAATGGGATCTTTGGATGCATATCGCAAAAAGTCATTCATCCACCCCATATTCCATTTTAAACCAAATCCTAAACCACCCACATGGGTCGGGCGAGATACACCTGGCCAAGCTGTGGATTCTTCAGCAATCATTATAGCACCTGGATTACGACCATATATCACGGAATTCATATGTTTAAAAAATTCAACCGCCTCTATATTTTCCCGTCCACCATGGGGATTTGGTATCCATTGGCCGGCTTCTTTTCCATAATCCAAATATAACATCGATGCAACTGCATCAACACGAAGACCGTCAATATGATATTTTTCAATCCAATACAAGGCGTTTCCTATTAAGAAGTTCTTTACTTCACTACGTCCATAGTTAAAAATCATCGTGCCCCAATGTGGGTGTTCACCTTTACGCGCATCATCATGTTCATAAAGAGCCGAACCATCAAAACGTCGTAAGCCATGGGAATCCTTGGGGAAATGGGCAGGAACCCAATCTAATAAAACGCCGATATTATGTTGATGTAAATAATCGACAAAATACATAAAATCATCCGGTGTTCCGAATCGCGAGGTCGGCGCATAATATCCAGTAACTTGATATCCCCATGAACCATCAAATGGATGTTCTAACACAGGCATTAATTCAATATGGGTATAGTTCATTTCTTCTAAATAGTTAACAAGGTCATGGGCTAAATCTCGATAGTTTATAAATCCATGTTCACTATCATTTCGCTTCCATGAGCCTAAGTGCAATTCATATATTGCCATTGGTTTTTTCAGTGTGTCAGTCTTGACTTGTTCGCTTTGCCAATCGGAATCTTGCCACTCATAGGAAGAAGTATCCCAAACAATAGATGCGGTTCCCGGTCGCATTTCAGCATATGAAGCATATGGGTCCGACTTTTCTAAGATCATACCATCGCGAGATTTTATTTCGAATTTATATATTTCTTCTGCCTTCAGTCCAGGAATAAAAAGTTCGTAAATTCCTGAATTACCCAGTAAACGCATGGGATAAATTCTGCCATCCCAGCCACAAAAATGACCAATTACACTCACCCGGGAAGCATTCGGTGCCCAAACCGCAAATGAAACGCCTTCAATTCCATCCACCGTGACTTTATGGGCGCCGAGTTTATTGTAAATCTCATAGTGAGTCCCTTGACCGAATAAATACATGTCAAGATCTGAAATCGTTGATTCAAATGAATATGGATCAAAATTTTCCCAACTTATTCCCTCAAAATTAGTGTATTTAAATTTGTAATTAATTTTTTTCTTGAGTTCCAATGTAAATACCCCGGTATTTTCAACCGTAACCATCGGGTATATTTCATTTGTATCTAAATCAATCACTTCAATCTTCTTTGTATATGGTTGATATGCATTGATATATATACTGTGGTCAGGTAATTCATGCATCCCTAAAAAATGATGCGGATTCTGATGGGTTGATTCAGTTATACTATATAATTCTTCTGAATTTATGTATGATTTCATAATGCCCCTCCTTAGGTCAAATCAAGTTAAATAATTATCTAATATATATTTTATCCCTAATTTTATAAAATAGCAATGAAGAACTAAAAAAGATGCTTAAAAAAACTGCTCAAAGAGAATTTTACTCTTCAAGCAGTTTTTTTTATTGTAATCCTTGTAAAGATTGTCCTATATAACTATCCATCGGTAAAAATATTGTTTTTTCACCTTTCATAGTTTTTTCCAAAGATTCCAAACTTCTTACAAATTTATAGTAATCTTGACGACTTGGTGAATTATACGCTTCAGAAAGAATTTCCATATATGCTTTTTCACCTTCACCGCGCAAAGCCTCTGCTTTCGCTTCCGCTTCAGATATTAATATTATCACCTGTTTATCTGTTTCATTTTTGATTTTATTTGCTTCTAACTTACCTTCTGCTAAATATGACTCAGCCATTTGGTTACGCTCTGAAACCATACGAGTATATACTGCTTCCTGATTATTTGTAGGTAAATCTAATCGTTTGATTTCAACCGATACAATAGATACTCCATAATCTGTTAACTGCTGATTAACAATTTTAGTTACATCTTCATTAACTTCATCTACAGACCCATTATCCGAATTTATAATTGTAGTTTGTTCCATCGTTCCCAAAGTGTTTTTCACTGCATTATATACAGATGCATCAATCCGATTTTCCATTTCAGGAATACTTCCAACAGTTCTCATAAAAAGAAGAGGTTCATTAATTTGCCAAACTGTATAATTATCTACAACCAGCGTTTTTTTATCCGCTGTAATCACCTCAGATTTTGGAATGTCATACATCATCCTATGTTTTGGAAGATATTGGATGTCTTCTATAAAGGGTACTTTATATTTTAATCCTGCCGTGTTCTCAATACCTTGATATTTAGAAAATCTTGTCCTATATGCAAACTCATTCTCCCTAACTTGATATACACTAGAAGACCCGATAATCAAAATAATAAGCAAACTAATTCCTAAGACAATTTTTGTAATTTTCCCCATACTAATTTACCTCCTGTCCAGTAAAATCTTTTAAAGGCAACATTTTTTGAACATTATCTGAATCCGACTCAAGATATACAGGAATACCCGGTAAGATTTTTTCCATAGTCTCTAAATACATACGCGTTTTTGTAATTTCTGGATTTTTACTGAATTCCTCATACATCTCATTAAAACGAGAAACTTCACCTTTAGCTTCATTAATTCTGCTTTCTTTATAGGATTCTGCATCTCTAATCAAACGGTCTGACTGGCTTTCTGCATCTGGTAATTTTGCATTTTTGTAAGCCAATGCCTCATTAATAAAAGTTTCTTTTTCTTGTTTTGCTGATTCCACATATTTAAATGCATCAATAACAGTAGGTGTTGGTGGTTCACTATCTTGAATCTTCACATCTATTACATGTATTCCCAAATCATAAACATCCAGCTTATATAATATCTTATCTTTTATTTCTGCTTGAATAGCTCCTTTACCGGTCGTTAATACATCATCAACATTTTTTGAACCTATAACGCTACGTGCTGAAGACTGGGCAATGTTTCTTAATATCACACTAGGCTCATTTGAATTATACAAATATTTTACTGGATCAGATATTTTCCATTCAATAAAGAAATCAATATTAATAATATTAAAGTCTCCTGTAATCATGTTTGCTTCAGTTTTATCAAAATCAGTGGCTATAGTTGCATTTTTTTCATCATCACTTGTATATCCAATTTGTAATTTTTCTGTTTTATTAACACTTACATATTTAACACTTTGGATTGGATATGGTAACTTAAAATGTAAGCCTGCATCCTTGACACTTGTAACTTGACCAAAGGTTTCTATAACTGCTTGATCTGTTTCCTTTACTGTATAAATACTATTGAACAAAAGATACACCAATAATATTATAGTAATTATTATAGGTCCAAAAGTAAAAATTTTCTTACGCATTGCTTTCATATCAATATCGACAACATTGTCATCATCTTTATTGTAAAATTGTTGACTCATTCTTTTTCCTCCTTTATTTATGTGCTTTTATGCTCTGTTCATTATAACATACTCTTAAGGTCTATCTATTAAAATCCTATTATTTTTTCAGTATCTTAACCAAAGGAAAATCTCAGGTCAATAAACCTGAGATTTTGATTTTTCATGTATTTTTCGCTGATTTATTAATTCCTTCGCACCCTTAAACTATTTGGTGTATAAACAAACCACTTCGTAGCTTGGGTTCAAACCATGTGGATTTTGGTGGCATTAATCGATTCGCATCGGATACATCGATCAGTTCCTGAATCGATGTTGGCTTCATCGCGAAGGCAATGGCCATATCGTCATGAACGCGTTTTTCAAGTTCACCAAGACCGCGAATGCCTCCTACAAAATCAATGCGTTCACTCGTTCTTGGATCCTCTATTCCAAGGATTGGTTGCAATAGAAACTCTTGTAATATGGCAACATCTAAACTTCTTACCGGATCATCGCCGAGACTTTCAACACCATTAAAGACCAAGCCATACCATGTATGATCAAAATACATTCCAAATGTCCCTTTATCCCTAGGCGCAAAAGGATCTTTCGACTTTGATAGAATTGTAAAGTTTGTTTCTAATCGCTCAAAGAATTCTTCTTTAGATAGGTTGTTCAAATCCTTAACAACTCGATTATAATCTAAAATCTCTAATTCAGAATCAGGAAAAGCAACTGCTAAAAATCGAGCGGATTCACCTTCGAAATGATACTTCTGAGCGATCTTTGTAGCAGAAGCTGCACGATGATGGCCATCTGCAATATATAAACTGTTCATTTTTTGAACTTCGTCTTGTATCTTTTCTATATCCGTCATATGTTCAATGACATAGCCTTTGTGTCGAACCTCATCTTCACCGGTAAATTCAAAAATCACCTTAGCCCTACCAAGCACATCTTCAAAAACTTCCTGCATATCTTCTGTATTCTTGTAGGTCAAAAAAATCGGTCCCGTATGTGCTTTTAGGGCATCAATATGTCGTATACGATCATATTCCTTAACTTCACGTGTATTTTCATGTTTTTTAATAGTACCGGATATATACTCTTTGGCCAATACACATCCAACAATACCACGTTGAATTTTTCCTAACCGTTCTAATTCATAGATATACAAATATTCCGTTTCATCTTGAACGAATTGCTTTTCATCAATCATTTGATTAAAACGTGTCTTTGCCATTTCATAAACTTGATCGTCGTATAGACCAATCTGATCACCAAGTAAGGTCTCGCCACGGTCGATCTGAAGAAAAGACAATGGATTTTTTGTTACAAGGTCCTTGGCTTCTTGACGATTATAGACATCATAAGGTAATGCAGCAATCTGTTGGGCTAAATCTTTTGCCGGTCGCAATGCCTTAAACGGTTTAATTGTAGCCATTTTGTCCTCCTATTTGATGACACGTACTTTTAATACACCATCAATTGCTTTAAGCTCAGACAAGACGTCCTCTGTTACCGCCGCCTCTAAATCTAACATGGTATATGCATTTCCATTTTTACTTTTATTGAGCATATCGGTAATGTTCAAATTTGCCTTTGCTAGGACCGATGTAATTTGACCGACCATATTCGGTACATTTTTGTGTAGTACGCTCACTCTTGCAGCCGAGCCACAAATGCCTAAATCGACGCTTGGATAGTTAACTGAATTACAGATATTTCCATTATCTAAATAGTCTTGTAGTTGTGCAACTGCCATCTTAGCACAGTTCGTCTCTGACTCCGGTGTTGATGCGCCTAAATGAGGTATGGCAATTACACCTTCCATATCAATAGTTCGTTCATTTGGAAAATCAGTAACATATCGACTTACTTTTCCAGATTTTAGGGCTGTTTCAATGGCATCATCATCAACTAATTCACCTCTTGAAAAGTTAAGGATACGTACACCGTCTTTCATTTTAGAAATTAAATCGGTGTTAACCATCCCCTTTGTTTCACCCATAAGAGGTACATGAACACTAATATAATCTGATTTTTCTAATAGTTCATCAAGGCTGCTTGCTTTATTGACAACACGCTTTAAGCCCCACGCTGCATCCACTGAGATAAAGGGATCATAACCGTAGACATCCATTCCTAATGAAATTGCAGCATTTGCAACCAATGCACCAATTGCTCCAAGTCCAATAATCCCTAATGTCTTACCCATAATCTCAGGACCTGCGAAATTGCTTTTTCCTGCTTCGACTTTTTTTGCTACATCGGATTGACCTTTTAAGGTTTTCGCCCAATCAATAGCTCCCGGAACATCTCTTGACGACATTAACAAACCCGCTAGAGCTAACTCTTTCACTGCATTAGCATTAGCTCCCGGTGTATTAAACACAACAATACCTTGTTCAGAACATGCTTCAATAGGTACATTGTTTACGCCTGCTCCGGCTCTTGCGATGGCAGCGACTTGTTCTGACATAGGATAGTCATGAAGTTTAAAGCTTCGTAAAACAATCCCGTCATAATCGCCATCTGCGTTTTCATCAATGACAGTATATTGATCTGATAATAAATTTAATCCTTGTTCATCAATTTTATTTAAGGTTTTAACTGTAAACATTTTATCCTCCAATGTGTTCAATCTATTTTTGTATCAATTATAAATGTTTTGCTTCAAATGCTTTCATAAAATCGACTAACTTTTGTACACCTTCTACCGGCATCGCATTGTATATACTTGCTCGCATACCACCGACACTTCGATGTCCTTTAAGATTAACCATACCTTGGGTTAAAGCTTCTTTGATAAAGTCTGCATTTAATGCATCATCTTTACATATAAACGTTACATTCATTTTTGAACGACTCGCTTTATCTACCGGTGCCACATAAAAGTCTGTAGAATCAAGATAGTCATACAACAAGTCTGCTTTTTCCGTATTTACTTTTTCGATTGCTTCTAATCCGCCATTATCTTTTAACCATTTAAATACTAAACCAGCAACATAAATACTATAGGTCGGCGGTGTATTAAACATGGAATCATTTTCCGCATGTGTTGAGTATTTTAACATTGTCGGAACCGTCTCCGGAACCTCTGCAATAAGATCCTTACGTATAATGACAACAGTCATTCCCGCCGGTCCCATATTTTTTTGCGCACCGGCAAATATTATTCCATAATCTGAAACATTAATCGGTTTTGATAAAATATTTGACGACATGTCTGCAACTACGGGTACACCTTTTGTGTCCGGTAAACTTGTATATTCCGTACCGTAAATTGTATTATTCGATGTGATATAAAAATAATCTGAATTTGGATCGATATCGATTTTACTCAAGTCCGGTATATATGAAAATGTATCATCTTCTGATGAAGCTAGCACTTCAACATCGATAAATTTTTTGGCTTCTGAAATTGCTTTTTTTGACCAGGCACCTGTATTAATAAATTGAGCTTTTTTGTTTTTTGTTCCAATGTTCAAAGGAATCATTGCAAATTGAAGTGATGCTCCACCTTGTAAAAATAAGACTTCATAGTTGTCAGGTATTGATAATAAGTCAATAAAGTCTTGTTTAGCTTCTTCAATAATCTTACTATACGCTGCCGATCGGTGACTCATCTCCATGACACTCATTCCTGCGTCTTGATAATTCACTAATTCGCTCGCTGCAGTTTTTAATACTTCCTCAGGCAACGTTGATGGTCCAGCTGAAAAATTATACACACGTTCCATTATTATCACTCCTATTTGTCAGAATTTATTTGTTTACGCCATTAATGCACAGAGTTTTCCTGTGGGAAACATTCGTATATCTCGCGCGTACACTGTTAACATTTTATCATATACTTCACCACGTTACAAGCGTTTATTTATGAATCTTAGCAAAATCTTGTCCGGTAGGCACTTGAAATAAGGATAAGCCAAAATATGGAAGCACAGAAAAAATATGTTCGAAAATGTTAGCTTGTATTTCTTCATAATTATTCCAACGTATATCATTACAGAAACAATAGATTTGCAAGGGAATCCCTTGTCCTGTTGATTCTAATTGTCTTACCATAACTATAAAATCCTTGCTAATTGAAGGATGCGTCTTTAAGTACTCGCGAATATATATGCGAAGTGTTCCGATATTGGTAAGGCCTCTTTGATTTAAAGGATGAGTCTCTTGAACGTTTGTGTTATGTTCGATAACCTCCTTCTCCTTTTCTTCTAAATAGGTCGTTAACAATCTGACTTTTTTAAGGTTTTCTATTTGGTCGGCTTCTAGGAAACCAACACCCCCTCCATCAAGAACAATTTGACGCGAAATTCGTCGCGCACCTGATTTACTCATCCCTTCCCAGTTAATAAAGGCTTCTTCTATAAACTTGTATGCCGGTATATGGGTAATGGTTTTATCCCAGTTGGCTACAGAGACTTTTGTAAGGGAGACATCAATCACTTCCCCATTGGCTCTAAACTGCGGCATTTCAATCCAATCTCCGATACTTAGCAAATTATTTGTTGATAATTGTATGCCGGCAACCAAACCTAATATACTATCTCTAAAAACCAAAATAAGTACGGCTGACATACCACCAATACTTGACAGTAGTGCTAACGCTGAACCGCTATTGCTAAAGTTTACCAATCCAATAACCAAAGCAAATACCAGTACGATGATTTTAATAACTTGAAGAAGACCTTTAATCGGCATGTCTTTAGCATAAGGTTTTAGATTATATATGTCATTTACTGCATCAAGCAGTTTATATAGTGCAATAACGGTTATACTAATGCCAATAAAGACAAGAATGTGACGTATGATTTTTCCTAAATCCTCATAGGAGAAACTAAACAAATACAAGATGATGATTGGAATATAATGAGCAATCCAGTGAAAAACTTTTCGCTCATAGATTAGTTCATCTTTTTTCGTTGGCGTTTTGAACACTATTTTTTTCACGATTCGATTTACGACAGCAATTGCAATGCGGTCGACAAGTATCGCTAACAATAATGCCATGACTGTCATCATAACAAAGATGACAATAA
This sequence comes from uncultured Eubacteriales bacterium, assembly GCA_964627665.1. Classification (GTDB taxonomy): domain Bacteria; phylum Bacillota; class Clostridia; order Lachnospirales; family Vallitaleaceae; genus UBA1351. The sequence goes on from CAZVKG010000014.1 coordinate 51,970, forward strand.
CTCCAAGTCCACTTTCAGGATCAACAATTGGTGTTAATAAATTTGATAATCGATTTTTTAGCAATTTTCTCTATCCTTTCTTTGTCTTTGTCTCTTATTATGATATACTATTTTTAATAAATATTCAAAAAGGGGAATATATTATGTCTAATCCAAAAAAAACAATTCTTACAGATAAGGATACCGAAGTATTATTTGAAGAAATAAAAGAAACCAGAAATATTTACACATTCATTGAAAAAAACTCCGAACAACTCTACAGGCCATCACTCGCTGATTATTTAATTTTCCTTTTAAACAAGTATAACCTGACCAAAAGCAAGTTAATCTATCTCTCAGGAATATCACGACAGTATGCCTATGAGATTTTTTCCGGGCAAAAACACCCTTCACGTGAAAAGGTCTTATCCATCATCCTTTCTCTTCATTCGACTCTAGAAGAATCTCAGCGTTTATTAACCTACGCCGGTCATCACCCTTTACACCCTAAAGATTTAAGAGATTCAATTATTATTCACAGCATACAACAAAAGATGTCCCTTGTAGACACAAACGACATCTTCTATACCTTATCATTACCACTTATTGATTAGTGTGTGGTCTCTTTTATATGTTCATGATCATTCAGATGTTCCATACAATATTCATGATGTCCATCACATTTTGAACAATATCTAAACTCCATTGTTGGATTTTGGATTTCTGTGATTCCGCAAACGGTGCATTGATGTGCATGCTCATTTTTTCGTGTCACACCTTTATCATACTGTTGTTTTCTTACTTGACTCTTGATACGTGTCTTTCGGTTCATCACAATCTCTTTCCCAAAAAACAAAAAGAAATTTGTAACACCTGCTAGAACACTGATTTTCGTTGATACTCCACCGATAATAAATTGGAAAACTAATAATCCGGCACTAAAATAAGCCAAATACTTGATCTTAACCGGTAAAACAAAGTATATACGCACTTGAAATTCCGGATGCAAACGGGCAAAAGCAAAAAACAAGGTCATATTCAAATAGGTTGAACTAGCTGTAATACCAAAGAGTAAACTTGTGGCAATAAGCATGACAACACCGGTAAAATAGTACACATTAAACTTAAAGCTTCCCCACGCTTGTTCTAAGGTATTTCCGATTAAATAATAAAAATACAAAACGAAAATAATAAAGATTACACTATTGGTTGGCGGAATCATAATAAACGTGATAAGACGCCATACTTCACCTGCAAATACACGGTCTGGAATCAGCATTAATAGATGACTCAAGGGTGTTGAATCTAATAACTCTAATATAAATACCGCAGCATTCGCAAAAACAATATATAGCATTAAGTTCGGAATTGCAAACTTTCCGAACTTACGCTGTAAACGATCTAAAAACTTCATGATTATACCTACTTGTCTATTTTATGTGCTAGGTTGTATGTCTTCTAATGTTTCTTCTAACGTTTCTTCGATAACTTCATCGATGAAATCCTCTGTCTCCGACAAATCGTCTTGATTAGGAGCCGGTTGCGCATCCGTAACCATTAAACCTGATGCAGTTAAATCATAATTCAAGTATAACTGTACTGTCTTTTCCACAAATTCATCTTGATTAATTTGAACACCACTGGCCTTTACGGTTCCATCACAAATAACTTCTACATGTGAGGGTACAATAAGCTTAATCCCACTGCATAAGGCATAAATATCCAGGTAAACTTCATCTTCTTCAAAAACTGCATCTTTTAGATTAATCTCAATACCTGAAAACATCGCTGCCATTGCATTACCATCGAAATGGTCATAGACTAATTGTTCACCTTTAAACATATAAACTTTGTTATACATTGTACGAACTGCATCATATTTCCTGTAGACCCATGTTGCTGTCCCGATTACTGAGCCCAAAAAAACTAACTTTCCAAAACTATTTCGTCCCATTTTATCACCTCTTGTTCATTTAGTATGTATATTATAACATATCTCTAGATAAAGAATATTATAATTTTATTAACTCTTTTTCATTATAGCCTAAAATAATAGTATCATCTTGAACAATCAAAGGCCTTTTTATTAACATACCTTCTTGGGATAACATATTAGCGGCCTCCTCAATCGACAGAGAGTCAACGACGTCCTTTAAACATCTTTCACGATAAATCATGCCCGAGGTGTTGAAAAAACGTCTTAGGGGCATATTACTTCGCTTTATTATATCTATAAGCATCTCTTGATTCGGAGTTTCTCGGTTAATGTCTTTTTCAACATATTCTATCTTATGCTCATCTAACCATTTTAACGTTTTTTTACATGTACTACATTTCGGATAACAATAAATTGTAATCATCCATTACTCCTTTACCGAAAATTGATAGTTATCATCTGAATAGTCAATAACAATACAATCTCCATCTTTAAATCGATCTGCAATAAGGGCTTTTCCTAATTGCGTTTCAATGACAGACTGAACAAATCGTTTGACCGGCCTTGCTCCAAACACAGGGTTATAGCTATCATAAGCCATTTTTTCCAAAGCATGTTCTGTGACGTCAAGGGTCATGTGCCGATCTGCAAGACGATGTCTTAATTGATCAAGTATCAAATCTACAATACCCTTAATTGCTTCGATTGTCAATGGTGTAAAAAGAACAATCTCATCAATCCGATTTAATAATTCCGGTTTAAATGTTTGATGCATGAGGTTCATAATCTGGTCTTTAATCTCTGAAGGTATTTCACTATCATTTATCCATTGATTCATATAATCGAGTAATATGTTACTTCCAATATTTGATGTCATAATAACAACGGTGTTTTTGAAATCAACAACATGTCCTTGATTATCAGTTAAACGTCCATCATCAAGCAATTGTAACAACACATTAAACACATCCGGATGGGCTTTTTCAATTTCATCAAACAAAATAACACTATAGGGTTTTCTGCGAACCGCTTCTGTTAATTGTCCTCCTTGCTCATACCCGACATATCCCGGAGGGGCACCAATAAGTCGTGAAACCGCATGACGTTCCATATATTCACTCATATCAATACGCACCATGTTGTCTTCATCATCAAACATGGCTTCAGCAAGTGTTTTTGCGAGTTCGGTTTTTCCTACACCTGTGGGTCCTAAGAAAATGAAGGATCCAATAGGTTTTGACGGATCTTTGAGTCCGGCACGCGCCCGAATAACCGCATCACTGACTGCGGTAACCGCTTCGTCTTGACCGATAACACGCTCATGCAGAATTTTTTCCAAATTAAGCAGCTTAGTTTTCTCTGTTTCTGCTAATTTTGTGATGGGTATGCCTGTCCATTTTGATATAATTTGAGAAATCTCAAACTCTGTCACTTCTTCTTTCAACAATGCCCCTTCTTGAGGATGTTTATGTGCATCTTCTATTTCTTCAAGTTGTTTATTGAGTTCTGCTAGCCTTCCATAACGAAGTTGGGCCAATTCTTCAAGATTATAGTTACGTTCAGCCTCTTCAATCTGATGTTTAACATCTTCAATCTGTTCTTTAACTTCTTTTTCCTTAGTGATTGCGGCTTTTTCAACTTCCCATTTTGATTTAAGAATGTGAAACTCTTCTTTAAGTTCAGAAATCTCGCGTTCAAGTTCTTGCCGTCTAAAGGCTGAATCTTGATCTGTTTCCTTGGACATAGCCTCTTTTTCAATCTCTTTTTGCATAATGGATCGAGACAGTGCATCCACCTCTTGAGGCATAGAGTCGATATCTGTTCGAAGCATTGCCAAAGCTTCGTCCATTAAATCAATGGCTTTGTCCGGCAAAAATCGATCCGGAATATAGCGATGCGATAGTTTTGCACAAGCAATTATTGCACCATCCGTAATGCGTACTCCATGGTGGATTTCAAAGCGTTCTTTTAGTCCTCGAAGAATAGCTATTGTTGCTTCAACAGAAGGCTCATTAACAATAATGGGTTGGAATCGGCGTTCTAATGCAGCATCTTTTTCAATATACTTACGGTATTCATCCAATGTTGTCGCACCAATTAATCGTAATTCTCCACGTGCTAACATTGGTTTCAACAAATTACCCGCATCCATAGAACCTTCCGTTTTACCTGCACCGACAATCGTATGAAGTTCATCAATAAAAAGGATGATTTTACCTTCGGATTCCTGAATCGCTGTAAGCACACTTTTTAAGCGTTCCTCAAATTCACCGCGATATTTAGCACCGGCAATGAGCGCCCCCATATCAAGTGCATAAATCATCTTATCCTTTAACCCTTCAGGCACATCTCCAGCAAGCACACGTTGAGCCAATCCTTCAACAACCGCTGTTTTTCCTACGCCCGGTTCTCCGATGAGCACAGGATTATTTTTTGTCCGTCTCGATAGAATTCGAATCGCGCGTCGAATTTCTTCATCGCGTCCTATAACGGGATCGAGCTTGCCATCTCTTGCCATATCCACTAAATTACGACCGAACTTCTCAAGAGCATTATATTCATTTTCCGGATTTTGTGATGTGACACGTTTATTTTCTCTGATTTTTTTTAGGCCATTTAAAAAAACATCTTTGGTAATCCCCATCTCAGCAATGATTTTTCGATTCACACCTTTTGCAACATCAATCATTGCCAAATAAATATGTTCGACGCTTATATAATCATCTTTTAAGTTTTTAGCTATATCTTCAGCTTCAATAAGTATCTTATTCAGCTCCCGTGATGCATATAAATCTCTTTGATCTGTTTGAACTTGGGGTTCTTTATAAAGTGTGTTCAGCACTTGTTCACGATAAGAGTTAACCGGAATATTCATATAACTTAAGACATTGGCGATTAACCCTTTTGAATCTTCTAGTAATCCATAGTGTAAATGTAATGTATCTATTTGTGAATGATTTAATTTTATTGCCATTTTTTGTGCCGTCTCGATGCTTTCCAATGTTTTTTGCGTCATTTTTTCAGTATTCATAGCGCATTCTCCTTTCCGTTAGCACTCTCTTGACAAGAGTGCTGATAATATTATAATACAAAAAAACCACCTATTTGTCAACAGATGGTTGGCCTTAAAATTATAATGAGTAATGGAGCTTACACCGTTCCATACCATAATGAATATGATGTTCCATTGCTTGATAAGCTTTATCCGGATCTCGCTCAAGCAAAGCCTCCATAATCTTTTTATGATCCGCAAGGACAACTTCACTCATCTCAGGATTATCTTTCGTTTTTGCATATCCCCCTTTGATCCCATTATTAATAATAGGAATAATTCGATTCATTATGGGGTTATGCGTTGCTTCTGCAATCGAATTATGAAAGCGAATATCGGCGCCTGTATGATTTTTACCTATTTTGATTTTTTCACAGACTTCTTCATAGGCCTTTTCAATGCGATGAAGGTCTTCATCCGTTCCTCGAATTGCTGCAAGTCGAATCATCTGTGGTTCTAAAATTAAACGCATTTCAAAAAAATGCAATAGCAAATTATCTTCTTCCATAAAATATAAGCCCAGCGGATCATTTGACACGCCCGGATTACTGGTTACAAAGGTTCCGCGACCACGTTTAACTTCAAGCACATTCGTTGAAACTAATATTTTTATGGCTTCACGAACGGTTGACCGACTGACATTGATCAACTCTGACATCTCAATCTCATTCGGTAATTTATCACCTGGCGAAAGGTTCTTTTCCATAATCATTTGACGAATATCATCAGCAACTTTTTCAGATAGAATACCTTTATCATAGATTCCCATCTTGTCCTCCTCTATCATGCAAAACGGCGATTAAAAAACTGATATTGGGACTTATGACCCAATATCAGTTATTAAGCCTGCCTGATATTATACTATGTATTTTCTATTGATGTCAAATCGAATATTTATCTTTGAACACGACCGGATGCATCACCTTCAATAAGTGTTTTTACCTCATCAACAGTTACTAAGTTTGCATCACCAAAAATTGTGTGCTTTAAAGCAGATGCGCCTACCGCAAATTCTAATGCATATTTAAAGTCATCACTAGATAAGAGACCATAAATCAATCCCCCTGCAAAAGAATCTCCACCACCAACACGGTCAATAATTCGAATATCGTAATGCTTAGATTCGTAGAATTCATTCCCATCATAAATCAATGCTGACCAACCGTTATCCGATGCTGAATGACTCTCTCTAAGTGTTGTCACAACGTACTTAAATCCAAATTGATCTTTCATTTGCTTGAAGATGCTCTTATAACCGTCTAATTCTAACTCACCTGATGTCACATCAGTAGTACCCGGCTTAAAACCTAAGACTTTTTCCGCATCTTCTTCGTTACCGATGCATACATCAACATATTGCATTAAGTTTGTCATGCATGCTTTAGCTTCTTCCGGTGACCAAAGTTTTTTACGATAATTTAAGTCAACAGAAACCATTACATTATTACGTTTTGCAGCTTTTAAAGCTTCTTCTGTTAAAATTGCAGCTTCTTTACCAAGTGCCGGTGTAATTCCCGAAAAATGGAACCAATCAACACCTTCAAAAATCGCATCGAAATCAAAGTCAGCAACTGTTGCTTCTGCAATTGATGAATTTGCACGGTCATATACAACTTGAGACGCACGCATAGATGCGCCGTGCTCAAGATAATAAATACCTACACGTTCACCACCACGAACAATATAATCTGTATTAACACCATAATTTCTCAAATGATTAATAGCACTTTGTCCAATCGGATTGTTAGGTAACTTTGATACAAAGCGTGCATCCATTCCATAGTTAGCTAATGAAACCGCAACGTTTGCTTCACCACCACCATATATAACATCAAAGCTTTGCGCTTGTACAAAGCGTTGCTTATCTGGCGGAGATAATCTTAACATAATTTCGCCTAAAGTAACAATTTTTTTCATTTTAAAAAACCCTCCAATATTATAATTCTTTTCTTGCTTCTTTAACAGCTTGAACGAATTTCTTTGCAGTTTCAGTTACGGCTTCATAATCGCCTGTTTTTGCGCCTTTTGTGAGAACGCTACCAACACCAATTGCTACCGCACCTTGTTGAATCCAATCTTTTGCATTATCAAGATCAACACCACCTGTTGGCATATAATTTCCTTGAGGAATCGGACCTCTGAAGGCTCCGATAATTGAAGGTCCAAATGCATTACCCGGAAACACTTTACAAATATCCACACCGGCTTCAAGGGCTGCCACCACTTCTTTTGGTGTCATTACTCCCGGCATAATCGGCACAGCATAACGATTACACATTTTAACTGTTTCTAAATCAAAATATGGGCTAACGATATATTTTGCACCTGCTAATATACAAGCACGAGCGGATTCAGGGTCTAAAACTGTTCCAGCTCCAATAATTACATCTTCATCTTTATATTCTTCAACTAAATCTTTAATAATATCAACAG
>CAZVKG010000015.1:0-56210 GCA_964627665.1 uncultured Eubacteriales bacterium
AAAAGCCAGTTGCTAAAGCAACCGACTTATAACGAGGCGAAGCCTCTTTGTTCTGTAAAAAGAAGGGTGACCGGCACTAATATACTTAATCTTTTTTTCGGACAAATCTACTTCCAAGAAGATTCCGGAAAGATAACGTACAGAAGAAGGGTCTTCTTGATTGATTTGACAAACGCAATCATTCATTTTTGCGACAGCATTTGTAAGCGAATCATAATAAATGGTGGATTGAAATACAGAAATTGCTTTTAGTCCAATGAGCGTCGCTGAAGCGCCGTGCCCCATAACATCGAGTAGAGCCATGATATATTTGGTTTCAGAGACCCGTTCAAAGCATATGAAATCACCGCCCAAATAATTATAGGCTTTTGCCATTGCTTCAAAATGTAGATTGTCATCTTTAAAATCCGGAGGTAACATGTAGGCGATAATATCTTTTGCTGTTTTTATTTCTTGACTGAGATGGTCTGAAAGTAATCGTTCACGGTTGACAAGTTTTCCGATTTTAATATAATTGGTGATATTATCCAATGAATTAACAATGGGAGAAATGGTCGCTTCTTCATAAAAAAAACGACCGTTTTTTTGGCGATTGACGAAAAAGCCATTCCATGTTTCCCCGCTTTGGATAGTCGACCATAGGTTTTGGTAAAAAGATGCATCATGAACATTGCTTTTAATCAGCTTAGGTAAATGCCCCAGCACTTCATCTGAACTATATCCGGTGGCGTTCAAAAAGTAGGTGTTTGCAAATTCAATCTGACCATTCGTATCTGTAATCACGATTGAATTTTGTGCCGCATTATAAAGTGTGCTGAGTATTTGACTTTGGAACTTATAATTTAAATGCTCACGAATTAATTCAATCTGATAGGATAATTCAGCAGGAACAAAGGCCTTACGAAGATAAAAAGGTTTTTCATGGGAAATATACAGATGGATTTGCTTATAATCTTGAAGCGATAACAATTTAAGGCAAGCATCAAAATGCTTATCATAATACGAAGGAGATTCTAAGTAAACTGTCGCATCAACAATGCTAAAATTAGCATCTAGTGGAGTATCAACAATTAGACAATAATCTAAATTTTCAATGACCTCTTTAATTTTTGATAAACATGTCTTGTCATCCGTGGCTATGTAAATAGATAATGTAAAATCGATAAATTGTCTCATAGTGCGGCCTTCCTAGTTTAGTTTAATTTGATTGAATATTGATAATTTGTCCAAGTTTGGTAATAGTAAATACTTTATCAACCATTGGAGTTGGATTAAGTAATGTTAACTGAAAGTTTTTTTCCACAGAAAACTTATATAAGGAAATAAAGACACCGACACCGGTACTATCAACAAAATCAATCTTTGATAAATCAATAAGAACACGTTCTAGAAGAATGTTGGTGTCTTCTTTTTTTGATTGTATTAAAGCTTTGATTTCATTTTTGATTTGATCAGAATGATCCATCATAATTTTGCCTTCAGGTTTAATGAGGAGTTGCTTTTCTTCAAAAGTACAAATCATGTTATACACCAGCCTTTAGTTTGAATTCTTTAATTAAATCATTAAGTTCAATAACTTCTTGGGTTAAGGATTGATTCATTTCGTTAACCGTTACAATAGTTGCATTTTGCTCTTCCGTTGCAGCTGTTACTTCTTGTGTACTTGCCGCATTGCTTTGAAGTGAATCGTTGACCGTACTAATTGAAGTCAGAATCAATTCTGTTTTTGAGAGCATTAAGTCTGAAACTTCTTCAAGAGACCGACCTGCTTTTTGTGTTGTTTCATTGTATTGGTAAAGATTGGTAAGTGCAGTTTCAGCTTTATTAATATGTGTTACTTGGCTGCTGACAAGTTCTTGATTAAATTCCATCGAATTCACAGTTGCCTTGGTTTCAGATTCAATATTCTCAATTAAACTAATAATTTGAGAGGCTGCATCACTAGAATTCTCAGCAAGTTTGCGGATTTCATCGGCAACAACGGCAAAACCTTTTCCGGCTTCACCTGCGCGGGCAGATTCGATCGAGGCGTTTAATGCAAGAAGATTTGTTTGTGCAGCAATACCTTCAATAACCTTGACCATTTCCCCGATTTGGCGACTGCGCTCAATGAGTTTATTAACAGCATTCGTAGCAAAATCAACGGTTTTATTCACTTCATCCATACTTTGGACGACCTGTTGAATGGCTGTTTGCCCACTTTCGGAAGCTTTGAAACTTTTTTCGATCGCTTGACCGGTTTCGTCAACCATTCGATCTAATTGTTGACCCATTCTTGCAAGTTCATCAGTTGATTCGGTAATGGAATTCAATTCTCCTGCCATGGCATCGGAGTTATTAGCTATTTGTACAGTTGTTGTTGTTACTTCTTCTGAAGCAATATTGATCTCTTTGAGCGAATCTCGAATAGCAAGGGAGTTTGCCTCCACATGGTCGGACTTTGACCGAATATTACTGATGATTAAAGTCAGTTTATCAATCGTATCATTGACGGCAATAGCTAACGAACCAAGTTCATCACGTGATTGGTGGTCAACATAAGTATCAAGATCGCCTTGAGCAACTTTGTCCATGGAATGTACAACCTTATAGATGGGTCGAATGATTATTCGAGAGAGTACAAGCGAAATAATAATTGCAGCAAGAATGACAAGTCCGCTTGTTACAAAACTTACTGTATTGAGTAAGACCTGGATTTCTTCCATCCTAGAGTGCAGCTCTTGGGAATGATTTTCTTCGATTTCAGCGATGGCAAAAAGGTTGCTTTTCACTAGTTTGATATTCGGTAACATTTCGTTACGGAAGATAGCCCCTGCCTCATCGGTATTTCCTTCTTGCATGTGTTCAATAATTTTATGAGAAGCATTGTGAATGATTTCATGAGGGGCTTCAATTGCATTAAAGGGCTCTGCTATTCTGGGCGCTGGAGAGAAGTCATAATACCATTGACCTAGTTGACAGGCGGTGTAGTCAGAAGCGTCCATACTATCAGATTCCCCTAAAAGGTAAAGGGACATATTAAGGACATATTCTTCATGGTCAATAATTCGTTCTTTTAGAAAACTGTTGAATTCTAGAGCGTCTATCGCTTCTTCTGCGGAAGTTTCGTATTGATGTTCAAAGTAAAGTGATAGTCCGGTCTCAACGAGTAAAAGAATAACAATAATTGCAAAGGAAATAATAAATTTGAATCGTAGAGAATGTGTTTTTGATATTTTGTGCATAATTAAATCTCCTTAGTTCACCTATAATTTTTTGATAATATAATAAGAATAACGATTGCAAAGATCAGGATACGTTAAAAACCAATCGGTAAGCAACATGACCATTAATAATCCTCGTCCGGCCTCGTTCAGTTGGGAAGGCGACTTCGGTGGGCGATAATTGTTGATGCCTCGTCCGGAGTCACTAATTTGAATAATTGCAACATCCTGATGTTGATAAATATGAATACATATGTTGTCGGTTCGTGTGTCTTGTACTTCCATTTCTTTGAAACTATTAATAATTAATTCGTGTAAAGCAATTAGCAAATCGGCATATACCGATTCCGGAAGTGGTGAAAGCATCCGTTCAATTTGTGAATGTACAGTCTCTAGTGAATGCTCCTTGATATTAAATTCAAAATGATTTTCATAAATAAAAGGCATAACATTTATCCTATTCATATTATTTTACTAGAAAATACCCAAAAAAAATAGTACAAATGTACCATTTACTTATTCTTTACACTATTATATCACAAATTGTGAAGTCTTTCTACAAGGAGATTGTTAACTTTTTATGTACGCAGAAAAATGTTCTTGAAAATAGTGAGATTTAACATCGGAACGTAAGTGATTGTAAATAATTGTATCAATGGCATCCGGTTCATTGCCTTTTATATGTTCGACAATCTTTTTATGCTCATTAATAATAGATACTAATTTTTCTTTTCTTAACATATGAAGATGACGAAAGCGTGTATAGTGTACAGTTGATGACTGTATTAAGTCCCATACCATTTCGCGACCGGCAAGCTGATATAATGTTTTATGAAATTGATCATCGTATTTAATGAATAATTTTAAATCGATTGTTGGATCAGTGCATTCGGCTTGTTTGTTAAGAATTTGTATTAAGCGGTGTTCGCCTTGTAATGAAAGTTTTCCGCAAAGATCTTTTAGAATTTCTTTTTCCACAATACTGCGCATATAAATAATTTGCTCCACAGAGTCTAAGTCAATATATGAAACAACGCTTCCGCGCTGTGGATAAATATCGATATATCCGGCTAGAGATAGTTGCTTTAACACATCGCGAATCGGTGTACGTGAAAGGGAAAAGCGCTCGCTTAAGGTCGTTTCACTAAGGAGCGTTCCGGGTTTTAATTGTAATGTAAGAATTTCTTCTTTTAACGTCTCTATTATGGTCTCTTTTTTGCTTGCCATGATTTATGTATCCTACCTTTCTTTCATTATAATCTAGTATACATGATTTGATTTAAAAGTAAAGAATTTTAATATGATTTTTTAATATATCCTATTGACAAATAGAATGAAGTGTCTTATAGTAAAACATATAACTTGTATACAAGTTCAAATAAGGAGGTATTTTATGCAAATGACGTGGAGATGGTATGGAGAAGGCAACGACTCTATTACCTTAGATCACATTCGTCAGATTCCGGGTGTAGAAGGCATTGTATGGTCCCTACACAATAAGGTTGCTGGTGAAGTATGGGAAGAAGAAGAAATTGATAAGGTCATGGACCTAATCAAGAGTAAAGGTTTCAATGCAGATGTTGTTGAAAGTGTTAACGTACATGATGACATCAAGATTGGTTTGCCAACACGCGACAAGTATATTGATATTTATATTGATACCATTAGAAAACTGGGTGCGCGAGGGGTTAAGGTTATCTGTTATAACTTTATGCCGGTATTTGACTGGACACGCACAGACCTTTATAAAGAATTACCCGACGGCTCGAATTCACTTTTTTATGAAAAAGATGCCATTGTCAACGATCCCAATGTTATGGCAGAGCGTATTTTAAAAGGCGCAGGAAAATATACAATGCCCGGATGGGAACCGGAACGTATAGCAAAACTTGATGAATTGTTTAAATCTTATGCCGGCGTGGATGAGGATAAACTTTTCGAGAATTTGAAATACTTCTTAGAGCGTATTATGCCGGTTTGTGAAGAACAAGACGTTAAAATGGCAATACATCCGGATGATCCACCATGGCCAATATTTGGACTGCCTCGCATCATCCGAAGCCGTGATCATATTAAGCGCTTCTTAGACCAGGTGGATAATCCATATAGTGGTTTGACATTATGTACAGGGTCACTTGGACCTAATTTATTAAATGATATTCCTTCAATTGTACGTGAATTCCATGACCGCATTTATTTTGCACATATTCGAAATGTAAAAGTCTATGAGAATGGTGATTTTAGTGAAGTGTCTCACCGTGGAAAAGATGGAAATGTGGATGTATATGAAGTGCTAAAAGCCTATCATGACAATGGATTTACTGGATATCTACGTCCGGATCATGGTCGCCACCTTTGGGGTGAAGAAAAAGACTGCCGTCCCGGTTATGGATTATATGACCGCGCACTTGGTGTGATGTACATGTTAGGTGTATGGGATAGCTTGGATAAACGCAAAGGAGGCCATTAGATGTTAGAACTAAAACGAAATGCCTTAAGCCAAAAAGAAGCATGGGCAAAGATTGATGTTGTTCTTCCGGAGTTCGATATCGATGCTGTTGAGAAGAATACGGTAGAACGTCCGACATGGATTCATTTTGGTGCAGGTAATATTTTCAGAGGCTTTGTGGCTAATGCGTATCAAAAAGTTTTAAATAAAGGTTTGGCAGACACAGGCATCGTTGCAGTAGACTCTTTTGATTTTGAAGTTATTGATAAAGTGTATACGCCATTTGATAACTTAACCATGCTCGTCCTTATGAAAGCAACAGGAGAGTTTGAAAAAACAGTGGTCGGATCCATTGTTGAAGCCATTACGACAGATCCAAAGCGTTCTGAAGATTATAATCGTTTAACAGATATTTTTGAAAACCCATCCTTGCAGATGGTCAGTTTTACGATTACTGAAAAAGGCTATGCGATCACAACACCAGATGGAGAATACATCGGTGTTATCAAAAAAGATCTTGAAAGCGGTATAGAGCATCCGATTCACACCATGAGTATTATTACAGCACTTGCATACAAGCGGTTCAAAAAAGGTGCTTATCCATTAACATTTGTATCCATGGATAACTGCTCACATAATGGTGACAAAGTTAAAGCTGCCGTACACACTATAGCTGATGAATGGCTCAAACGTGGGTATGTTGAACAAGATTTTATCGATTATATTAAAGATGAATCAAAAGTTACCTTCCCACTATCAATGATTGATAAGATTACGCCACGTCCTTCACAGGATGTACAAGAAAGTCTTGAAAAAGATGGTTTGAGCAATATGGATGTTATTATTACGGATAAGAATTCGTATATGGCACCCTTTGTTAATGCGGAAATCAGTGAATATCTTGTCATAGAAGATAAGTTTACAAATGGACGTCCCAATTTAGAAGAAGCCGGAGTAATCTTTACAGATCGTGAAACAGTCAATCGTGTTGAGACGATGAAAGTAACAACATGTTTAAACCCGCTTCACACAGCATTAGCAGTAACGGGATGTTTATTAGGGTATACACTCATTGCAGATGAAGTCAAAGATCCGATATTAGCAACGCTTATCAATAAAATTGGCTATGAAGAAGGGTTAAAAGTTGTTGTGAACCCCGGAATTATCGATCCAAAAGAATTTATTGATGAAGTTGTAAATGAGCGATTTGCAAACCCGTTTATACCGGATACACCACAACGAATTGCGACAGATACATCGCAAAAAGTCGGCATTCGATTCGGTGAAACAATCAAATCTTATGCAGCGTCAGATACATTAGATCCTAAAGAATTAACGGCGATTCCATTAGCACTTGCTGCATGGGTACGTTACCTTCTTGGTGTGGATGACAAAAGTCAAAACTTTGACTTAAGTTCAGATCCACTCATGGAAGAGCTCCAAAAATTAATGGCAGGCATCCAATTAGGTGATCAAGAGGCCAACATAAAACCATTGCTAGAAAAAGAAAGCATCTTTGGTCTAGACCTATATGCAGTCGGACTCGGCGAAAAAATCGAAGGATTTTTCCTTGAAATGTTAGCCGGCCCCGGAGCAGTTAGAAATACACTAGAGAAATATTTGAAATAATATAATTTCACGTCACCCAGAAAAAGTAGGTGCATCGCGTCACATGGGAACCCCGGTCCTGGTATTCTTTGGGACTATCTTGCTGAATCGAACAGATTTAGTTAGATAGTCCCGAAGAGACTAGGACCGGCACTCCCACGACGCGATGGACCTACTTTTTCGTATATTACGCTGAAATTCTATTTTCGTATTCTCTTTAAATTTTAATTGAATATTAAGAAACAATAGGACTTTATTGGTTATAATAAAGACTGTGCTTAATGTATAGAACGATGAAGAGGAATGAGAAGGAGCGTATTATGCAAAGAAAAATTATTTTTCAAGTGATGTTTTTAGCTATGCTTCTCGTGATGATAGCGGGATGTCAGAAGAAGGAAGCAAATCTTGAAGTGGATGTAGAGATTGGTTATGATCAAGTAGTCAAAATTTCAGAAGGTAATCCATTAAGTTTAACCATGAGAAACTTAGGGGAAGCAGTCGATGGTGAGATTCAGATTGATATTGCAACCGATGGACAAGAACAAATTGTTCTTGCAGTACCTTTTGATATTAGCCAAGGTGCAGAAAAAGTGTTTGACCTCCATATACCCATATATACTGTACAGAAAAAGTTTCCCATTCGAATTGTTGTCGAAAATGCGACCGTCTATGAAGACGAGATGACAGTACGACAATTTTTATCACCGGAACGTGCAGTGGTCGGTGTGATTACAGACCAACCGGACCAATATCGCTTTTTTAATCAGATGGAGTTATCTCCTCATATACGAGATGAAGAGCGCTATGCTTATGAACGTGCAACCGTAGAGCAAGCGGCTATACCGACCGAGTCGGTACATCCACATATCATTTATTTTGATTCAGTACAGGAATTTAACGATAAAGAAGCTCTATCTTTTTTTGATTACATATATATGGGAAATGCAAGTAACTTAGGTTTTAGCCAAGTGATTGAATCAAATGTTTTTAATTGGATACAACAAGGCAATACCCTTTTTATTGAAACAGGTGCAAACTATCAACGGTCCATGAATCAGCTTCCGGAATCCCTAAAACAGGTCAATTTTTCTGAAGTGCGTGAAGAGACCTTGGATTTTACCGGTTCTGATTTGCCTTTTGTTGGTGAAGCAACGTTGGCCTATGGAGACAGGTTACGTCAAGATATAAGCCTTATTCAGGAAAACGATAAGGTTTTAGGTTATGCAGAACGCCTTGGTGCAGGTCGTCTGATTACCTTAAGTATGGATTTAAGTGCCAAGCCGCTAGCAAGATGGAACGCAGATGGGCTGCTTTTATCCCATTTGATGAATATATTAGACGTAAAAGCAGAGATGATACAAGGTCAAATAAATTATTATGGGAATAATTCCTATCAATTACGGTATATCCCCATGGAAAAACAACCGCCATATGGGTTAATGGCTTTGATTCTAGGGATCTATAGTATTCTTGTCGGACCGATTACCTATTATGTATTAAAACGGAAAGACCGACGTGATTTGATGTGGATTGCAGTTCCGGCAATGGCTATTACATGTGTTACCCTTATTTATCTCCTTGGTTTTATGACACGATATGACAAGCCAATCAGTAATAGCATATCTGAAATCAACTATCATCAAGGCCAACAATTCTTAGAAATTAACAGTGAAATTGCCCTGTTTAATAATAAAAATAATCAAATGACCGTTTCTTGGGATTCGGATGAAAGCTTTATGATCACGTCATTAAATAATTCAAACTACTATGGAGATACGCGTGAAAATAAACAAACAAAAGGAAAACTTTTCTTAGGAACAAGAGCGTATTATGAATCTTATGATACGACGCTTTGGGAGCCGACATATGCGACAGGAAAAAAGGTTGTGCCTATAGAAAAACAAGAGATTGACGAGACTGCCCAAATTGGTATCTTTGACGAACATGTTGAATTTACAGTCACCAATCCGACGCCGATACGCATAGAATATACGGTGGCTGTGTGGGGCAATCAACTATATGAAATTGGAACCCTTGAGCCTTATGGTCAGAAAACAATATCCGGCGAAGGCCAAAAAGATGTGTATCAGTATCTTGAACAAACCTATCAAATGAGTCAGTTTTATCAAAATCCAGGAGCGTATTCATCCCAACTGCGTAATGATGTATCCTTTTTAGAAGACCATTTGTATCGAACGTATGAGAAAAATAGAAATATCTCGACAGACCAAATGGTTCTTATTGGTCTCAACAAGGACGAAGTTGGATATGCCATACAGATTAATGAAAAAGACGTTGATGAGTATTCGAGAAATATTGTGGCCTTGAATATGGATTATCATTTTGATTTTGGAGATCAAGTGGATTTACCCTATGGATTTTTACAGGCAAGTATTGGTGTGGAACGCCATGGCTATATAGAAGAAGGTTATAGTTATATGGATGGTCAATATGAAACCATCGACTTATATGAAGCAGAAAAAGTCTATTATACATGGCGCTTGCCAGATGGGCTTTCTGCGGATAAAGTCAAACTAAAGCTCGAAGAACTTTATACAAATGAAGCCTATTATAACAAATTAAGGAACAATTTAGGCCAGACTTCGTCTAAAGGGGAAGCGGTGGATATTTTGATTAAGAATATTCAAACACAGGAGTGGGAGCCTATTGAGGCTTCTGTAGAAACATTTGACCTTGATGTATCGAAGTACCTATCAACAGACAATGAAGTATCTGTCTGTTATGATATGACCGGTCTAAATCGCATGAGTCGAGATTATATCATGATAGTGCCCGGCATTGGTATAGAAGGAGGTGTTGTCAATGATTAAGGTAGAGAACTTAAAAAAAAGTTATGGAAGCTTTACCGCGGTTGATGACTTATCCTTTCACATTGAAAAAGGAGAAATATTTGGGTTTGTCGGTTCGAACGGAGCCGGTAAGACGACAACAATGAAGATTGCAGCAGGCTTAATGGAACCGACAGCAGGCACCATATATATTGATGGACTAGATATCAAAAAAAATCGAAATGAAGCAAAGAAAAAACTTGGCTATATGCCGGACTTTTTTGGTGTCTATGATGATTTAAAGGTTATAGAGTATATGAATTTTTACTGTGGGATCCATGGAATCCCTCCAAAAGAAAGAGATAGCATTATACAACCCTTAATTGAGCTTGTAAACCTTGAAGATAAAAAAGAATTTTATGTCGATGCCTTATCTAGAGGAATGAAACAGCGATTATGCTTAGCAAGAGCTTTAATACATGATCCGGAAGTCCTTATTTTGGATGAACCGGCATCAGGATTAGACCCACGTGCACGCGTTGAATTTCGCCAGATTTTATTTACCCTGCGTGAGATGAAAAAGACCGTTCTTATTAGTTCACATATATTATTGGAGCTTGCAGAGATTTGCACCACAATCGGTATTATTAATCGAGGAAAAATGGTGGTCAAAGGGAGTGTGTCAGACATTCAGAAGCAGTTATCTCATTTGAACAGGATTAAGCTTAAGGTCGTATCCGATTTAGACGCAACTGTTTTGCGATTAAAAGAGTATCCAAACATAAGTAATATTAATATAGTCAATGGATGCATTGAATTTTCCTACAGTGGAAGTGATGAGGATAAATCGATTTTGCTTCGACGCCTTGTTGAAGAAAAACTCCCCATATATCACTTTGAAGAAGCGGGGGGAAGCTTAGAATCCATCTTTATGCAGTTAACTGAGGAGGTACAAGATGCTTAATCCCATATTAGAACGAGAACTAAAAACACGGATGCGAACATGGAAAACGCCGATATTACTAACTGTTTATTTGCTCCTTATCGGAATGATTCTTACCTTGATTTTATTATCCTCAAATGTAACATATGGCTATCGTGCACAAGGATTTGATCCCAGTATTATATCTACAGTGTATGATGTGTTAGTCATTTTTCAGATGATTCTTCTGATGTTGATTATCCCTGTATTTACAGCAACGGCAATCTCGGGTGAACGGGAACGGCAAACATTAGATTTAATGCTTTGCACGGATATATCCCCTTGGAAAATTCTCTTTGGTAAGATTAGCGCGGCCTTAACATTTATTTTACTAATCATCTTTGCGTCAATACCCTTTATCAGTATTATTATGTTGTTTGGCGGTGTGTCTATATTTGATATTTTAAAGGTTGTTCTCTATTATATGGCTGCCGCCTTTATGCTATCAACAGTGGGCATTTTTGCAACCACACATTTTAAGAGAAATATAACAGCGATTATGATGAGCTATCTTATCTTAGGTTTAATATATTTTATTCCCATAGTTCTTATGATTGTCTTGTCGATTGTAACTCAAGTTGCTAATATGCAAGGGCTAAAAGACTTTTTTGAAACCTATATTTATGAAATTGTTGCCATACTTTTTGGTGCTAACCCCGGATTTGGTTTATTATCGTTATTGAACAATGATCCTTTTGAGGTTGCCTATATGATGATTAATCGCCAAACTTTTTTATCACATTTACCAACGTGGGTAATATCCCTTGTTTATTTCGCAATCATTAGTAGCATTGCTTTGCTGCTATCTAAACGTAAGCTATCAAAGAGGTGATTAGATGCTTGGTAAAAAAATAAAAGCATATATACGTCCTATTCGCAGAAAGCTATTTGTCGAACGCGTGATTAAGGTGTTTAGTTGGCTTCTTGTAGCAGGACTCGTCTTGAGTTTAGCTGTTACGATTGTAAGTCGCTTAATAGCTATTCCATATTTAATACGATGGATAAGCTATATTGGCTTAGGGACCTTGTCAATAAACCTGTTTTGGAGCTTCTGGCTATACCCGTCACTTCCAGTGGGAGTTAAACTAACGGATCATTTAGGCATGAAAGAGCGCTTAATGACAGCTTTGGAATTTGAAGGTGTGGATGAAGAGAGTACGCGGATTCAAAGGGAAGATACCCTTCGTCGCATTGAAAGCATAGAGAGTCGCCCGATCTATTCCATGTCCCTTCATCGTCGCCCATGGGTGATTAGTGGTATCTTGCTTCTTTGTGTGTTTGGCGTGGCCATGATTCAGACAGAAAAATCGGATCAAGCCAGAAGTATTGAGGCGCTACGGGAAAAAATTGCCCAAGAGACACCATGGATTGAAGAAAAGTTAGAAGACGACCTTCTTGAAGAGCTTCTAGACCAAGAAAATCAGGAATTATTAGCCAAGGAAAAAGCCATTGATGATATTTTAGAAGCCTTAAAAGAAAATATAGAAAAGGCAACAACGGAAGAAGAAGCCTTAAAAGAACTGGCAATGGCCAAAAACGCATTAAAGGATATTGAAGAAGAATTTATGGAAGCCATTGAAGCACTAAGTATGGACGAGATGAGTGACCTGACTGAGATCCAAGCCAGTGAAATGATGGAAGCCATGAGTGCAACATTTTCTGAGATGGAAGCGTCGATTAATTCCAGTGGACAAAATCTTGCGACAAAACCTAGCATCAGTCAGATGGCTTTTGCCGGTGAACCAGGGATGGGGACAGAAGCGGGAGAATATGGCGATGGAATGGCGGGAGCCGGCATGAATCCTGCCGAAGGCCAGAGTCAAGGAGAAGGACCAGGCCAAGGTCAAGGAGAAGGCCAAGGGGCCGGATCCTCGCCAACAGGTTCAACTAATGAAGCTGAGGAATTACAAGAAGGTGGTAGCCCTCAAGGTGGTCATCATGACGGTGCAAATCCCAAAGAAGGTCTGTATGAATCCCTGTATCCTCCGGAACGCTTAGGTGGAGAGACTGACCCGAGCTTTATTCAAGGAGACAATCAAAAAGAAGGCGAACGGACATATAGTCAAGTACAAGGCATGCCCTCAGAAGCCGGTGAGTTTGTGCCTTATTCAGAGATATTGAGTCAATATAGTAATGATGCGTCCATGCGTATCGATCAAGTTCAGGTTCCGCCGATTATGCGAAATTTGGTAAAAGACTATTTTTCGAGTTTAAACGAATAGAAGGAGTAGAGGATGATTGAATTAGAGCAAGTAAGTGAATGGAGCAAGCGAATTATTAGCCAAGTATCGGCACATATTATTGGGCAAGAAGAATTAATTGAAGATACGGTAATTTGTTTAATGGCCGGAGGAAATCTCTTGTTAGAAGGGGTTCCGGGCTTGGGAAAGACACGACTCGTGTCCGTTTTAGGTCAGGTCCTTGGACTAGAATTTAAGCGTATTCAGTTTACCCCGGATTTAATGCCGGCAGACATTACCGGAACCAACATATACAATCGCGACCGTAATCTGTTTGAATTTCAACAAGGACCGGTGTTTTCGAATATTGTTTTAGCCGATGAGATTAACCGTGCAACCCCTAAAACACAAGCAGCCATGCTTGAAGCTATGCAGGAAAAAACAGTAACCGTTGCAGGGCAAACCTATATATTGCCAAAGCCTTATCTCGTTATGGCAACGCAGAATCCGATTGAACAAGAAGGGACCTATCCCTTGCCGGAAGCCCAGATGGACCGTTTTATGTTTAAGCTAAATGTCTTGTTTCCAAAGGCAAAAGATCTAGCAGCGATTGTTAATCTGACCACAGGCGACAATGAACCCCAGGTTCAAACAGTAACAAATAGTGAAGAATTGATTGAAATACAACATATCGTTAAAACCGTACCTGTGGCTCAACCGGTATTGGATTATGCAATGCGTCTCATTGTCGCGAGTCATCCTGATCAAGATATAGCGCCGGATATTATTCGTAAGTATGTGATTGCCGGAGCAAGTCCGAGAGGGGCCCAAGGCATTATAAACGCGGCTAGAGTACGTGCATTGATAAATGGTCGTTATAATGTGTCCTTTGAAGATATTAAAAGCATGGCGGAGCCAATTTTGCGCCATCGATTAAGCTTAAATTTTGAAGCCATGAGTGATGGTGTGAACGTTGAGCATATTATTCGAGAACTTGTAGGGGTGATTAAGGAATAATGGCAAAAGTAATTGATTCAGCATTTATGAACTTAGTTCAGCGGGTACCTATGCATTTCGAGCTAAAGCTTAAGAATAACCAGTTTGGATTCAAACGATCTTCCTCAAAAGGGAGTTCTGTCGAGTTTTCCGACTATCGTGAATATGTTCCGGGGGATGACTTTCGACGTATTGACTGGAATGCATTAGCCCGGTTTGAAAAAGTATTTATTAAACTGTTTATGGAAGAACAGGAATCCCCGGTAACGATTTTTAGTGATCAAAGTAAATCCATGAATTTTGGAAGAAAACGTGAAGTCGGCATCAAAACGGCAGCGACCTTTGCCTATGCCGCATTGGCGGAATATGACACCGTATCATCCATTACGTTTAATGAAAAAATCGATCATTATCTCACCAATATTCGAGGAACAAAAGGGTTTACAAAAGTTGTAGAGCAACTCGAAAAAAAGGAATACATGGGCAATAGTCAACTGGAAAAAACAGTCTTTGCATGGCAACCGCGCTTTCGAAAAGGTATTACGGTGATTGTTTCAGATCTAATGTTTGATCATCAATTAGAACGTATTCTACCTATGTTACACTATCGCAAGCAAAAAATTGTCCTGTGTCATGTCTTATCAAGAGAAGAGATCGACCCTATGCTCGAAGTTAATGAACGGTTAATCGATAGTGAGACAAATGAAGCCTATGATATTGATGCCGGTCTCGAGAGCAGTCAGATCTATGAAGAAGCCTATGAAAAATATATGCATGAAATTAAACGCCTATGCAGTAAATATGGCGTGCACTATTTTCAACTTGTGGCGGAAGATGGGATTGAACCCTTGATACGACAAATGCTTCAAGTGAGTGAGTAAATCCGTTGTGAAATGAGGAAATTATATGGGAATCAGTCAGACTTTAGGGCTCGCAGCCTTATTAGGCATTCCATTTATTATTATTTTATATATGTTAAAACCCAAGCATCAAGACAGAGTGGTCGCCAGTACCTATCTTTGGCAACAGGTTTTTGATGAGATTGAATCTGCTTCAAAAATACATCGATTGCGCAAAAGTATTTTGCTGTTTTTAGAAATTCTTGCCATGCTTTTAATAACGGCAATTTTATCCGGCGTGTTTCTAAAAAACGCCGGAAGCAGTCAGCATCATATTCTTGTTCTTGATGGTTCACTATCCATGCAATCAACGGATGTGAAGCCGACGCGATTTGAAGAGGCGAAAAACCTAGCGGCAGATTACGTGAATCAGCTGGATGATGGTGCAATGGTATCGGTTCTTGTTTTACGAGAAACACCGGAGATTTTGTTTCGTGAAGAAGAGGATCTTGCCTTGGTTCGTGATGGAATCAGTCAAGTCCAACCGAGTATGAACTACGTTGACAAGGCATTAGCTTATGAGACAATCCAAGCTTTATCGAGTGACCATGATTACGACTTAGTCTATTTTGGTGATGATGATTTTCAAGGTGCGCGATTGTTTCGCATTGCAAAAGATGAGCGTAATTTATCCTTGCATGGCTTGTCAATGACAGTTTATGAGAACAGTCTATCTGCTTTGACGGAAGTGGTGAATGATTCACCACAAGAAGAGACGGTTCCTGTAAGCATATATGTAGATGACTTATATTTAACAACAAAAGAAGTGATGATTGCACCGAAAGAAGCAACACGGGTGTTTTTTGATGGGATTCCAAAGGAAACAAAAATTTTAAAAGCAGTCATCGAGACAACCGATCGATTGTTATTAGATAATGAAGCCTATGGTGTAGTGACGCCAAAGGTTAAATCCCGACTTGCTTATGTGAGCCAAGGCAATCTCTTTTTAGAAAAGATCATGGACCTACAAGACCAGCTCGAAGTGTATGAATTTGATGAAGTCGGCGTGGAAATGTTGACAGGATATGACCTTTATCTCTTTGATGGAATTTCGCCGGAAAGTTTGCCAACAGATGGGAATATATTGATGATTGATCCACCGACAGAGGCGGTAACAGATTCGCTTTCTATTGGTTATATTGAAAATCCAAAGTTTGAAACAGCCAATCATCCAATTACCCATTTAATCGAAGAACCGGAGTTTAAAATTGCAGTAACACAAGTATTTGATATAGATCGTGACACAACAGAAAGGAAAGAAAGTATTTATGAAACAGAACATGGGACCATTGCGTATTCTTGGGAAGATGGTAGGAATCGTGGGGTTGTTTTCGGGTTTGATTTTCGTTATTCAGACCTACCTCTTGGGATAGAATATCCTATTTTAATGACCAACACATTTAACTACTTATTAAACCCATCAGCGCTTAGTAGTAGTCAAATATCCGTTGGTCAAGCCTTAGATATAGGCCTTTCTCCGGATACAGAAAAAGCATGGATAGAAACGCCCCAAGGGGGAACGTTTTCGCTATCTAATGAAAATAAGTACATAACATTTCGAGATGCCGATCAAATCGGTGTTTATACATTGAATCAACAAATTGGCGATGTGATAGAGACCGAATCTTTCGCTGTCAATACACCACAAAAAAAGACAACCACGTCAAATGCATCCGGTGAAAAGGGTGAACGGCAGACCTATTATACAGGCAAGGATTTAAGCATATGGATAGGAACGCTCTTGATTATTGTTCTCTTGTTGGAATGGTTCATCTATAGTAGGAGGAAGCGATATGCACGTTAATATGACGACAATCACACCATTACTCCTACTTGTTCCGGTAGGAATCATAATGGGACTTACATACTATCAAAAACATAAGCGGACCAAACGATTACAAATTTTATGGTGGATGCGAATGTTAAGTATGATTTTGATTATACTTAGTTTATGTGGCATGACTCTTGTGCAATCAGCCAAACACGATGGAACTATTTTTTTAGTGGATCGTTCTGAGAGTATGAATGACTATACGAATGACATGGAAACATTTATTCGTGAAGCGCTCAAAGATAAACCGGCCGATGATCTTGTCGGTATTGTGGCTTTTGCGAATGACAGTAAAGTTGAAAAACCCTTGCGTGAACAGATCGAATTTAACGGCTTTCAAGTGCAAGTGGATGATAGCTTTACCAACATTTATCAAGGCTTAGTACAAAGTCAGGTTGTCTTTGATCCAAATATTCGTAAACGTGTGGTGCTCTTAACTGATGGTTATGAAAATAATAATGAGGCAGATAAGCAATTACGGGCACTTGCTGATAGTGGAATACAAGTCGATGTCGTTTCATTTGAGCGACCGAATCAGCAAGAAGTACAAGTGGATGATATTTCGCTACCGAAAAGTGCGGAGAAAAATCAGATGATTCAAGTCGAAGCTAGTATTATGAGTACTCATGCAACAAGGACCGAGTTGCAAATCTACGTTAATGGGCAACTAAAATCAACAGAGACAATTGAGCTAAAAACAGGAGATAATAAGTTTACCTTTATCGATGAAATGACCGAAAGTGGTTTGGTTGATTATACAATCGAAGTGATTCCGACCGGAGATACCTATATTGAAAACAATAAACGTTCAGCTTATGTGATTGTTAATGATTTGCCGACCATACTCTTGGTACAAGATACATATAAAGAAGGTGAAAACTATATGCGACTATTAAAAGATACAGCGCATATAGATTCTCTTGCCCCTGAAGAAGTTCCCTTGGAATTAGAGAGTTTACTTAAATATGATGCATTTATCCTAGCTGATATTTCTTTGGAAACATTATCTCCGAGATTTGTTGAACAGCTTGATATACTTATACGTAATCAAGGAAAAGGGCTCCTTGTTTCAGGTGGAGACAACAGTTATGGATTAGGTGGATATTATGATACCTTATTAGAAGAGATGTTACCGGTACATGTGGATGTCAAATCCAAAGAAGAAAAACCGAATCTAGGCATGATTCTTGTTATTGATAAATCCGGTAGTATGTCTGCCGGTCAATACGGTGTATCTCAGATGGAACTTGCCAAAGAAGCCGCCATTCGTTCAACAGAGATTTTAGAAGATAAAGATTATCTAGGTGTCATTGCTTTTGATGGTGAATTTAAGTGGGTGGTCAAGCCGGCGCCAATGGATGAAAAAGAAGCCATGCAAGATGCTATTGCAACCCTTGTTCCCGGAGGTGGTACGTCCATTCGGCCGGCACTCAATGCTGCAGTTGAAGCGTTAATCCCTTTAGATACTGCATTAAAGCATATTATTCTATTAACAGATGGACAAGCAGAAAACACAGGATATGAATCTATTATCAGCACTATAAGCGATGAAGAGATTACTTTGTCGACAGTTGCTGTTGGCTCAGGAGCTGATCAGAGACTTTTATATGCATTGGCTGAAGCCGGGGGAGGAAGGTACTATGCAACCGATGTCTTTTCAGATATACCTTCGATTTTCACAAAAGAAGCTTTTATGGCCGGAAAAAAATATTTAAATAATATATCCTTTCATCCGGACGTGATGAATTCCTCAACACTATTAGATGGAATCACAGGACTACCCACATTGGACGGATATGTGGCTACACGGGAAAAATCGATGGCAAAAGTTATTTTATCCGGACCGGAACAAGATCCTATCTTAGCGACATGGCAGTACGGACTGGGTCGAACCATGGCATGGACATCTGACATGAAAGGCATGTGGACCGGACAATGGCTGAATTGGGAACAAAATAGAACATTATGGAATAATAGCTTGGCTTGGTTAGTACAACAACAAATCAATCAAGATTATGCTATACAAACGGACTATGCTAATGGACAAGGAAAGATTACCGTTGAAAACGTTACAGGAGAATCGGTTCAAGAGACAGAACTTTTCGGACAATTAACCAATCCGACAGGGGAGACAGAAGAAATCGAGTTCAAGGCAGTAGCACCCGGAACATACGAAGGGGTATTTCAACCGGACGGAGAAGGGGTTTATTTGGCCAATATTAGATTAGAAGGCAATCAAGACTCGGAGCAAATTTTAGCCGGAGTGATTGTACCCTATTCGCCGGAATTTGATTTTTTTGATCAAAAACGGTTGACCCCGGAAAGTATGGTACAACAATCCGGAGGAAGAATTCTAGAAGATCCAAGTGAGGTCTTTTACGGGGAATTGCCCCCGGTTGAAGCTAGTCAAGATGTGTCATCGATACTATTAATCATTGGAATGCTCTTGTTTTTAGCGGAACTATTTCTTAGAAAAGTTCGTTTATTGTGATTATCGACGATGAAAGCGTGGAATAACCACGTGACGACGATTAATAAGTTTCCCCATGGAGGTTGCGATAATGATGCCGGCAGCAATACCAAGAGCAATCAGCAAGGATTCGAAGCCAACGTTTAAAGCTTCTTGGTAATTGGCTTCAATAATTTTTAACATAGAATAGTAAAGTCCATAACCAGGGACTAAAGGTATAATGCCGGGAATGATGAATGTCGTTGCCGGCATTTTCATCGTTCGTGCTAGGATTTCGCCAAGAAGACCTACGATAAGAGCTCCGATGAGAGCGGCTCCAATCGTTGAGTTTAAAGTTGTCAAAAAATATGAATATCCGACCCAACCGAGGGCCCCAGCCACACCGGTATGAAGCAAGACACGCCTGGGAATATTAAAGATAAAACCGAAACCGATGACACACATGGTGGCAAAGATAAATGCTTTAATATACATAGAGACCTCCTAAGAGCAATAGATTTAACTGTAAAATAATACCAACACCGATGGCAATAGCGGCAGCGACGAGCAGTGCTTCACTGAGCTTTGACATGCCGGAAACGTAATCCCCATATATAAGGTCCCGAATTGCGTTTGTGATGGCCACACCGGGCACGAGTGGCATAATACTTCCAATAATAATCATATCAATATTAGCAGTAACACCAATGCGCGTTAGAATGCCGACAGACAAGAGTGCTAAGGTAGCATTCACGATACCGCCAACTAAATTTTTCATAAAGGAGGACTTCGACCGATTGGTCATCACTGTTGAAGAAAGCATAACTCCTAAGCTGACCAGGAATGCGGCACTGAATTCAAAAAAAGTTCCACCAAACAGTAAGGTGAAAAAGCCTCCGGATAAGCCGCCAAAAAAAATAACAAGAGGTGTACTAAAGCGTGGCGCATAACGAATTTTGTCTAATTGTTCTTTAGCGTCATCAGGTGTATATTTTCCTGCAACAAAATTTCTGGAAAAATCATTAATCATTCCGATAGCTTCAAGATCAATATGTATATGGCGAATCCGTCGTACATAAGAATAATCCCTTGTCTCATGATTATATGACACAAAAATACCTGTAGGTATAACAAAACTTTCAACATGAATGTCTTGAGAGGCACATATGCGGTTAATGGTTTCTTCAACACGATAAGTCTCAGCGCCATTTTCAAGCATGATACGACCGGAATATATTGCGATTTCTAGAACTTGACGAATAGTATCTTGCTTCATGGGGCCTCCTTAAAACCTAATCTCTATGTTTCTTGTTTCCAATATAGCACAAGTGTCAATAAAATTAAATAAAAAAATTGACTTATAGTTTACTCGAAGTAGTATAATAAGCTTAAGTAACAAAAACACGAGAGTATTTATAAAGGAGGATTTTGATGAAAACATTAACAGATGCGTATACGCTACATAATGGGGTAAATATCCCCTGTGTAGGATTTGGAACTTGGCAAACACCGGATGATGAGACAGGTGTTGTAGCTGTAAAGAAGGCTTTAGAAGTCGGATATCGTCATATTGATACCGCAGCGGGATATGACAATGAGAGAAGCGTTGGTATCGCGGTTAAAGAAAGTGGAATACCACGGGAAGACATCTTTGTAACATCTAAACTTGATAATTCAGATCATGGATATGAGGCAACGGTAAAAGCGTTTGAGAAAACCATGAAAGAATTGGATATGGACTATCTTGACCTTTACCTTATACACTGGCCGAATCCAATTAAATTTAGAAATCATTGGAAAGAAGCAAATGCCGGAAGCTGGAAAGCATTTGAAGAATTTTATAAAGCCGGTCGAATTAAAGCGATTGGTGTAAGTAACTTTAGACCACATCACATTGAAGCCTTATTAGAAACAGCAGAAATCAAACCCATGGTCAACCAAATTCGATTGTGTCCGGGAGATATTCATAAAGAAACGACAGATTATTGCCAGAAAAATAATATTATACTCGAAGCGTATAGCCCGTTAGGCACTGGTCAAGTTTTTGATGTACCTGAAATGAAAGAGCTTGCTAAATTGTATCACAAATCCATCGCCCAAATATGTTTGCGTTGGAGTTTGCAAATGGGGTATTTACCGTTACCGAAATCAGTGACACTGGAGCGTATCGAAGAAAACGCTCAACTTTTTGATTTTGAGTTAAACAGTGGCGATGTGGAAATGATGGCAAATCTGACGGATTGTTGTGGAACATCAAAAGATCCGGATGAAACCAATTTTTAATCATATAGTGTGAAAAATAGTTTGAAAAAGAGTTGCATTTGCAACTCTTTTTTTCTTGACGAATAGTATAAAATTCGATATAATGTTTGATATCAAACAGTTAGAAATCTAATCATAGTTTCAGCGGTTAAACAAATATGAGAAAAGGAGAATGATATGTTAGAAAGACGACTGGGTTTTGAACTACATTCGTTAAACAACCTCATTAAACGACGAGTTGAAAGTTCTGAATATTTTAGGCATGTTCAAGAGATGACAGGAACAAATAGCTGGATTATTTCCTATCTAGCTAAACATCAAGATGCAGATATATTTCAAAAAGATCTTCAAGAACGTTTTTCAGTCACCCGTTCGACGGCATCAAAAGTGCTTAGTTTAATGGAACAAAAAAATCTAATTAAACGTGAAAGCGTTGCGTCTGATGCACGATTAAAAAAAATAGTATTAACAGAAAAAGCGATTCAGATGTATGAAGCAATTGAATGTGAGATCGAATCATTAGAAAAAGAGATGTTGAAGGGGTTTTCAGAACAAGAATTACAAGAATTCTATCAATATATTGAGCGAATGAAAGAAAATATAAGTTCTTAGAACAATGGAGGTAATATATAGTGTATAAACGAATACTAAAAAGTATCCGAGAATATAAGAAGGATACAATAAAAACACCAATTTTTGTTATGTTTGAGGTCGTTATGGAAGTGCTTATTCCTTTTCTCATGGCGGATTTAATTGATTATGGGATTGATGCCGGTCAAATGTCTGTTGTTGTTAAGATGGGGGTGGCTTTACTAATTTCAGCCTTTATTTCCCTTGTTTTTGGGGTCTTAGCCGGAAGAAGTGCAGCAAATGCTTCAGCAGGCTTTGCAAAAAATATGCGAAAAGATATGTTTTATAATGTACAGACATTTTCTTTTTCAAATATTGATAAGTTTTCCACTTCAAGTATTATTACACGGTTAACAACAGATGTTACGAATGTTCAAAATTCCTTTCAAATGGTTCTTCGTATGGCAGCCAGGAGTCCGATTATGTTAGCGTTTTCATTAATCGCTGCATTTAGTATTGATGCAAAATTATCATTGATTTTTTTAGCTGCGATTCCGATTTTAAGTTTAGGCCTGTACCTGATTATCTCGAAAGCATACCCGGTTTTTCAACGTGTTTTTAAAAAATATGACCGGTTGAATAATATTGTACAAGAAAATTTGGCAGGGATTCGTGTGGTGAAGTCCTATATTCGTGAAGATTATGAAAAAGAGAAATTTAAAGAAATATCTAAAGAAATTTATGATGATTTTTCGGAGGCTGAAAAAACATTGGCCTTTAATATGCCATTGGTTCAATTTCTTATGTATGCGTCCATGATTTTACTATCATGGTTTGGTGCTCGTGCAATTATTGCCAGCGGAAATAATCCGGCCATCGGATTAAGCACAGGACAACTTATGAGCTTAATTACATACACCATGCAGATTTTAATGAGTTTGATGATGTTCTCTTTTGTTCTTGTAATGATTACAATTTCAAGAGCTTCTATTGAACGTATTTCAGAACTCCTTGATGAAGAAAGCGATTTAAAAAATATGGAAACACCCATTCATGAAATCAAAGATGGGTCTATTGTTTTTGAAAACGTTCAGTTTAGCTATTCAAAAGATGCGGACAAATTATGTTTAAATGATATTAATCTATCTATAGAATCGGGTGAGACAGTTGGAATTCTAGGGGGCACAGGATCATCAAAAACAACATTGATTCAACTCATACCAAGATTATACGACGCAACAAAAGGAACTGTCCGAGTAGGTGGGCTTGATGTAAAGCATTACGATTTAAAGACGCTACGCGACCAAGTTGCGGTCGTGTTGCAAAAAAATGTCTTGTTTTCAGGAACCATTAAAGAAAATTTACGATGGGGAAATGAAAATGCAACCGATGAAGAATTGGTTGAAGCATGTAAGTTAGCACAAGCGCATGAGTTTGTTCAAGAGTTTAAAAACGGTTATGATACCTATATTGAGCAAGGTGGGACCAATGTGTCCGGTGGTCAAAAACAGCGGTTGAGTATTGCGCGGGCATTGCTCAAAAATCCGAAGATATTAATTCTAGACGACTCGACAAGTGCGGTTGATACAAAGACAGATGCACTTATACGACAAGCTTTTATTGAAAAAATACCGGACACAACTAAGCTGATTATTGCTCAGCGTGTCGCTTCTGTAAAAGATGCAGATACGATTATCGTGATGGAAGACGGTAAAATTGCCGGCATCGGAAATCATGACACATTATTAGCAAGCAATGCTATTTATAAAGAAGTCTATGAATCCCAAGTTAAAGGAGGAAACAGCCATGAATAAAAAAGTCAGTCGCGATACAATAAAACGGTTGTTTACTTATATCAGTGCCTATAAGCTTCAACTTAGTGTAGTTGTCATATCAATTATTTTAGGTGCATTAGCCAATGCAAGTGCAGCACTATTTATTCAAACCTTAATTGATGATTATATAACGCCCTTACTTCTTGAAAGCGTCCCGAATTTTTCCGGACTATTACGAGTACTCATGTTTATGGCAAGTATATACATGGTGGGAGTTGTAGCAACACTCATCTATAACCGTGTAATGGTAAGTGTTGCCCAAGGCGTGTTGAAAAAAATACGTGATGAGTTATTTGCAAAAATGCAAACATTGACAATCCGATATTTTGATTCCCGTAGTCATGGAGACATTATGAGTCATTATACCAATGATATTGATACACTAAGGCAAATGATTACTCAGAGTCTACCTCAATTATTTTCTTCTGTGGTAACAATACTCTCTGTTTTTCTAGCAATGATGTATCTAAGCATTTGGTTAACAGTTTTTGTTTTTATCTTTGTTGTGTTAATCATGCAAGTTATTCGCATTATTGCCGGGCGTAGCGGAAGCTATTTTGTAAAACAGCAGCAATCTCTTGGAGATGTGAACGGCTATATCGAAGAATTGGTGAATGGACTTAAAGTTGTCAAGGTATTTAACTATGAACAAAAAGCAAAAGAAGTCTTTAATGAAAAAAATATTGAGCTTTGCGAAAATGCGACTTCAGCCAACAAATATGCAAATATATTAATGCCGATTATGAATAATTTTGGCTATATCTTATATGTGGCTTTAGGAATTGTAGGTGGTGCGATGGCAATTTCAGAGGTGACGAATTTTAGTCTTACCGGACGAGATGTTATTTCCTTAGGGATGATTGCATCATTTTTACAACTGTCTAGGAGCTTTATTAATCCATTAGCACAAGTATCCCATCAAATGAATGCTGTCATTATGGCTTTAGCCGGAGCAGAACGTGTCTTTGAGCTGATGGATCAAAAAAGCGAAGAAGATCACGGCTATGTGACATTAGTGAATGCGAAGATTACAGGTGACCAGATTGAAGAGACGATGGAACGAACAGAACATTGGGCATGGAAATATCCACATAAGGATGGAAGCGTGACCTATGAGGAACTAAGAGGCGAAGTGAATTTTTATAACGTTGACTTTGGCTACAATGCAGATGAGCTTGTCTTACATGATATTAGTTTGCATGCCCAACCGGGAGAAAAAATAGCTCTCGTCGGTGCTACCGGTGCAGGGAAGACGACGATTACAAATCTGATTAATCGATTTTATGATATAGCAGACGGTAAGATTCGTTATGACGGAATTAATATTAATAAAATTCGAAAAAGTGATTTGCGACGTTCCCTAGGTGTGGTTTTACAAGATGTGAACCTTTTCACAGGAACGGTTATGGATAATATACGGTATGGACGTTTAGATGCAAGCGATGAAGAATGTATTGAGGCGGCAAAACTTGCAAATGCAGATCATTTTATTCGTATGCTGCCCCACGGATATGAGACCGTTTTATCTGGAGATGGTAACGGATTATCTCAGGGCCAACGTCAGTTGATCTCTATTGCTAGAGCAGCCGTAGCTGACCCACCGGTCATGATTCTTGATGAAGCAACCTCAAGTATTGATACTCGAACAGAAGCTATCGTACAGGCCGGAATGGATTCACTAATGCATGGAAGAACCGTTTTTGTTATTGCGCATCGCTTATCAACGATTCAAAATGCAGACATGATTATGGTTCTTGAACAAGGACGAATTATTGAGCGTGGAAACCATCAGGAACTTATTGATAAGAAGGGGAAATATTACCAATTATATACGGGTGTTTTTGAATTACAATAGACTGGATGAATTAAGAATATATCAAATCCTCCAATAGAAATGTTCCACACGCTATGTTATAATATAGCAATTAGTGTGTTCATCTGTGGGAGGGTTTTTTATATGAAAAAACAAAGATGGCTTAACAAAATAAAGCGTGTTAAAATAGGCGTTTTTCTATGCATTCTCTTATTGGGTTTAGGTACCAATATCTATGTGAAGGCAGATGCGCCCTCAAGAGTTTTATTTATCAGTTCATATTCATATAGCTTTGATTCGGTGCCAGACCAGATTGAAGGAATAAAAAGTATTCTTGATGATGAGTATGTGAATTATGATTTGGAATTTATGGATACAAAACGCTTTAATAGTGGGAGAAACTATGAAAATTATTATGACTTTTTAAATTACCGCTTATCCAGTATGAAACCATATGATGTTATTATCGTCGGTGATGATAATGCACTTCAGTTTTTATTAGATCATGAAGACACCTTGGTTAAGGATGTTCCGGTGGTTTTTTTGGGTATTAACGATATGAATCGAGTTACTGATGCAGCATCACGACCCAATTATACAGGCATCTATGAAGAAATGTCAGTTGAAGAAAACATAGAACTTGCTAAGCAGCTTCAGCCAGACTTAAAAGAAATAGTGGCAATTTATGATAATACACGAACTGGTATTGGTGAATATGAGGCGTTTATGGCCGTCAGTCATCAGTATCCGGAAATTCAGTTTAGTGGAATAAACTATAGTGAAGTCTCAAAGGTTGAGTTGAAAGAACGATTAAGTGCTTTGGATCATTCGCAGGCACTTATGTATTTATCCATGATCGAAAACCATATGCAACAAGTGATTACTGTAGATGAAGCGGTCCATGAAATTGTGAGTTTAACCGAAACGGTTGTCTATACACCAACCATTGGTGGGTCAGGAAAAGGTTTACTTGGCGGATATTCGGTTTCTTATTTTGAGCATGGCCGATTAGCGGCCCGGATGGCGGTTGATATTATTCAGGGTAAAAATCTGAAGGACATTCCGGTTATCAAGGAAAGCCCAAATCAATATATCATTGACTATAATGTTTTAATACAGCATGGCTTAGATGAGAACAAATTGCCTGGAGAGACGATTCTAATCAATGCCCCGGAGCCTTTTTTTGATTCGATTCGTTGGATTTTATTACCGGCGCTCGTTGTCATCATCATATTAACGATGATATCAGCATTAATGCTTGTTGATAATCGACGTAAACGCTTGACTGCGGTTGATTTACAAGAAAAAAATGATGAATTAACCTCATTATATGAAGAACTAACAGCGCAAGAAGAAGAACTACGTGCCCAATATGAGGAATTGGAAGACAATCGTCAAGAATTGATAAAAAGTCGAAGGAAGTATAAGGAACTGGCATATACGGACGTTTTGACCGGTCTTAATAACCGAGTGTATTTATATAAAATATTGGAACGGGAATTTCGAAAAGAGAAAAAATCGGGAGTTCTTTTCTTTGTTGATTTAGATAATTTCAAATATATTAATGACTCATTTGGACATATTCTTGGCGATGAAGTATTAAGGATCATCGGACATCGATTGAGGGATATAATGGGAGAAGATACCATCGTAATCCGTATCGGAGGCGATGAGTTTGTACTTGCTCACTTTAGTGAAAGCAATGAAATCAATCATCAAGACTTTTTGGACCAAGTCAATGCATGTCTCGAAGAGATGGTTATTATTGGAGATCAAGAGATTTTTGCATCCGGAAGTATTGGTATTGTTGCTTTTCCGGAGCATGGAAAAACAGCAGAAGAACTTATTCGAAAAGCAGATATTGCCATGTATCAAGCGAAAGAAAACGGTAAGGGCCAGGCAGTCTACTATAATGATTTTATGGGAGCAAACGCGACGAATTTAATGGGAATTCAGAACAATATACGTTTTGCTATTGAACGTGATCAGTTTGAACTTTATCTTCAACCGCAAATCAGTGTTAAGGATCAAAGCTTAGTTAGTTTTGAAGGTTTAATAAGATGGAATGTACCGGGAGAAGGTGTCATTAGTCCGGGAGAGTTTATTCCGATTGCAGAACAATTAGGGCTTATTCATCGCATTGGCCGTTGGGTCTATCAGCAAGCCTTTTATAGCATACAGCGAATTGAAGAAGAGTTAGGAAGGACCTTAAAAGTGGCGGTAAATGTTTCGGTAATGGAAATAACGCGTCCGCACTTTGCCAAGGAATTTACAGATTTACTTGAATTACACCAGATGCAGCCCAATAAGTTGATTATTGAGCTAACAGAGTCTGTTTTTTTGGAAGCAGCAGAACGCCATATTGATACACTAAAATGGCTTCAAGATATAGGCATTGAAATTCATCTAGATGATTTTGGAACCGGATATTCCTCTTTGAATTATTTGCGACTTTTGCCCATTGATGTTGTTAAAATAGACCGTGATTTTATTAAGGATATAACTGTCAATGAAAAGCAAGCCAATTTAACAGAGAGTCTTATTCACATTATTCATAATCTGGGAAAGAAAGTTATTGCAGAAGGTGTGGAAACAGAAGAGCAACTTAAGATGTTGCGACTCATGGGTTGTGATATTATACAGGGCTATTATTTTGCAAGACCGATGACATTAGATGAAGCCTTAGACTTTGCAAAAAAATCACAAGCGATTTGAGTCTTTAGAATGATGTTGATAAAGCATAGCATTAATCTCGCCACCTAGGAGAATAATCAAGCTACTGATATATAACCAAATAAGTAATATGATTATGCCACCAAGGCTGCCATAGATCATAGAATAGTTTCCGAATCGGTTGATATAAGCAGAGTATAATAGGGAAATGCTTATCCATCCAAATGCTGCAAATAAAGCGCCGATAAAGACGTCTTTCAAACGCAAAATTCGATTTGGAGCAAACTTATAAAATAATGAAAATGAAAAAATAAGCATAAGCACAGGAAAAACAATCCGAAATTGATTCCATAGTGCCTGAAAAATCCCGGTGATTCCTAGAAAACCAAAAAGAAATTCGCCGATTTTTTCCCCGAAAACAAGGAAAAAGAAAGACACAATAATCAACATAGGAATTCCGAGTGTTGAAAAAAAAGCTACTAATAGGGTTTCCCAAAACGGACGGTTTTCGATGGTGTTGTAAGCAATGTTAACTCCTTTTATCAATGCACGAATACCTTTTAGAGAACTCCACAGGGTGATTATCATACCAAAAGACAGTAAGGTAACATTACCACTTTCCATAATAGAGTCAATAGTATTTAAGACGACACCGGCAGATTCGGCAGGTAGTAAAGTCTCGATTTGATCAATAAGCATGCTTTGGTCAATCGAAGTGAGTCCGATGATACTGAGCAGAAAAATCAAAAAAGGAAAAATGGATAAAATCAAAT
The DNA here is from genome assembly GCA_964627665.1 of uncultured Eubacteriales bacterium. Classification (GTDB taxonomy): domain Bacteria; phylum Bacillota; class Clostridia; order Lachnospirales; family Vallitaleaceae; genus UBA1351. The sequence continues at coordinate 29,313 of CAZVKG010000015.1, forward strand.
AGTAGGAACACTCGGCAGATAAGCCACCTAAATCATCGGCTCCAATTTTTTTTAAAAGTTGCTTAAGAATAGAAGTGATTTTTTGTTTCATAGAATGCCTCCTAACCTCAAAAAATATATCTTGGCTTTTCTATAGTATAGCATAGGATACGTGGTAGATGTCTATGCAATTTATGATTTTTATGATATATTTGAGTGAGAATATTTCAAAGAAGAAGTAGATTATTGGAGGAAATGATGGAGAGTAATTCAATCACTAAGAAACAAATGATGGAACTGATTTTATTTTTTGGACTTGTACTTGTTGCTGTATTGAATATTGAATCTGTATTGCAATTAGGTGGATACATTATTAGTGTCTTTTATCCATTCACATTAGGTGCTGCCATTGCTTTTGTTTTGCATGTACCCATGCGTTTTTTTGAAAAAAGTATATTGAGTCGATGGATTCAATCCATTAAGATTCGGCGTGTCATTAGTTTTTTTACAACACTTATCATATTGTCAGGTGTCATTTTTTTAGTAATTATTATCGTTGTTCCTGAAATGACGGAGGCTATTAATACATTGATATCTAAAGCGCCCGGACAATTTAAGCGATTTCAGGAATGGATTGAGCCCTATTACCAATACGTGCCCATCTTAGAAGATTGGATCAACGTGAATTTAAGTGATGTTGATTGGCAAGAAATGGCCCAAAGAGGATTACAATTCTTATCGACTGGAGCAGGAAGTCTCTTTAATTCAACGGTAGGTATTATTTCTAATGTTGCATTAAGAATACTCAGCATATTAATCGGTCTTGTCTTTGCGATTTATGTGCTTTTTGAGCAAGAAAATTTGACACGACAAAGCAAAAAACTCGTATATGGTTTTTTGGATGAACCCAAGGCTGATGAATTTGTTCATGTTATGCGGGTATCGAATCAAGCATTTTCAAATTTCATCTCAGGTCAGGTTTTAGAAGCGCTCATTTTAGGAGCCATGTTTTGGATTACATTGAGTATTTTTCAATTTCCATACGCTCTACTCATTGGTGTGCTAATATCTGTAACTGCCTTAATTCCGATTATTGGAGCCTTTATTGGCTGTGTTATTGGCGCCTTATTAATTCTTGTTCTTGATCCAATGCTAGCGGTATGGTTTTTACTCGTATTTATCATTTTACAACAAATTGAAGGAAATCTTATCTATCCATTTGTTGTGGGTAACAAGATCGGAATACCTTCAATGTGGGTACTTATGGCTGTAACTATTGGTGGAAGCCTGATGGGAATTACAGGAATACTTATCTTTATTCCTTTATTCTCTATTATTTATACATTATTAAAAGAAAAATCAAATAAGCGATTGAATGAGAAAAACATCAATCAAAAAAAGTGGACAGCATAAGTGAGGTTAAAATTATTGTGAAAAATGCATTGAATTATACAAAACAAATACTAGAAAAGATTATTGATATACCAAGTCCGAGTGGGTATTGTAGGAATGTATTGGACTATATAGCATCTGAAGTTAAAGCGTTAGGTTTTTCCTATGATATGACGGCAAAAGGAAATGGACTGATTTATATTCCAAAAAATGATAGCAATAATAATAAGGAAAAAGGAATTTTATTAAGTGCTCATGTAGATACATTAGGCGCAATGGTTCGTAGTATTAAAGCGGATGGTAAGATTCGTATGACGACTATAGGTGGATTTATGATGCAATCTGTTGAAGGAGAGTACTGTACAATTCATATGCGCAACCAAAAAACAGTAACAGGTACAATTCTTAGCACAAAACCTTCCGTTCATGTCTATAATGATGCCAGGTCCATAGAACGTACGGAAGAATTGATGGAAATTCGCCTAGATGCATCCGTGACTTCAAAAGAGGACGTCCAAGCCTTAGGCATTACCGTTGGAGATTATATTAGTTTTGATCCAAGATATTCAGTGTCGGAAAGTGGTTATATAAAATCCAGACACCTTGATGATAAAGCAGGCGTTGCCATACTTATGGGTTTTTTACACTATATTTATGAAAATCAAGTATCTCTATCCCGTGATGTTACGGTTATGTTTTCCACATATGAAGAAGTCGGACATGGTTCGTCATATATTCCTACGACGATTGATACATTGTTGGCTATTGATATGGGAGCGATTGGAGATGACTTAACGTGTACAGAAAAAGATGTCTCTATTTGTGTCAAAGATGGACGTGGTCCCTATGATTATGGGATGGTCAATGAACTTATAAATATAGCTCAAACAGAAAAAATATCCTATGCCCTTGATATATATCCCTATTACAGTTCAGATGCATCAGCAGCACTGACAGGTGGGCATGATATTAAGGCTGCTTTAATTGGTCCGGGCGTACATGCGTCACATACGTTGGAGAGGACACATGAAGATGCCTTACGAAATACATTGCAGTTGCTTATAGGATATTTAAAATAAAGAAGTGGAGTTTTTATGCAAAAAATAGAAGTATTAGAGGATGTTTTTGGCTTGTCATCATTTCGGGAAGGACAAGAAGATCTTATTGAGCATATTCTAGGAGGAAAGGATGTTCTTGGGATTATGCCAACAGGTGGAGGGAAATCATTATGTTATCAGTTGCCCTCTATGATATTAGAGGGGACAACCCTTGTTATATCCCCCTTAATTTCCTTGATGAAAGACCAAGTGGCATCCTTAACACAATCTGGAATCCGTGCAGCATATATCAACAGTTCATTATCTTATCAAGAATATGATCATATTCTTGAATTGGCCCAAGAAGGCTATTATAAATTAATTTATGTCGCACCAGAGCGCCTTCTCAATGAACGGTTTATTGATGTGGCCAATCAAATGAATATTACCATGATTACGGTTGATGAAGCCCATTGTGTTTCTCAATGGGGACATAATTTCCGTCCTAGTTATCTAAGAGTTCCTGAGTTTGTAAAACGCTTAGACACACGTCCCATTATCTCAGCGTTTACAGCGACCGCCACCAAACAAGTCAAAGAAGATATTATAGAGAAACTTGAACTCACGTCTCCATTTTTAATGGTTACCGGTTTTAATCGGAAAAACTTATATTTTCACGTCGAACAGCCCAAGGATAAATTTAAGGCGACCTTAGATTATGTGACGCTTAACTTAGATAAATCCGGTGTAATCTATTGTTCGACACGAAAAAATGTTGAAGATGTCAATGAACGCCTGCAAGCGGAAGGAATTCGCTCAACGAGGTATCATGCCGGACTCTCAGAATCTGAACGTCATAAGAATCAAGATGATTTCATATATGATCGAAGTCCTGTAATTATCGCGACCAATGCATTTGGTATGGGGATTGATAAATCCAATGTGGCATATGTGATTCATTATAATATGCCAAAAAACTTGGAGAGCTACTATCAAGAAGCAGGAAGAGCAGGGCGGGATGGAGAACCGGCAGAATGTTTGCTTTTTTATAGTGGGCAAGATGTTCGGACCAACCAATTTATTATTGAAAAATCTGAAGTTCCGTCCGATGACGGTACACAATTGGATCCAAAGACCATTAAAGCGCTTAAAGAAAAAGAGCTTGAGTTACTAAAAAAAATGACGTTTTTTTGTTTTACCAAGTATTGTCTTCGACAAAATTTATTAAGTTACTTCGGAGAAAAGTCGGATGGTTTCTGTGGAAATTGCAGTAACTGTAAAGCCATTTCAAAGGAAGTGGATATAACGGTTGATGCACAAAAAATTATTTCTTGCATACTTCGTACAGATCAAACCTATGGAACAACCATGATTGTAAATATATTACGTGGCAGTCGTAATCAAAAGATTCTTGAACAAAAATTAGACCAAGTATCTACGTATGGTTTAATGGCGGATCAATCCGTTAAGGAGATTACTAATCGAATTGAGCATCTGATTGCACAGGGCTTTATTGATAGCCTCAATAATCAGTATGCTGTTCTAAAGGTCAAAGGTAAGTCCTTGGCACTATTAAAAGGAAAGAAGAAATTGAAGATGCCGGTAAGGAATGAAGATGCAGTTGCTTATAGTCCCCTGCAATCAGCAGATAAGAGCATCAATCGTCCATTGAATCAAGAACTCTTCAGTCAATTAAAAACTGTACGTAATACATTAGCAAAAAAAGAAAAAGTTCCTGCTTATATTATTTTCCCGGATACGACCTTAAAAGAAATGGTGCGAAAAATGCCGACAACGGCAGAAGAGTTTCGCCGTATTAATGGCGTAGGGAATGTAAAACTGGAAAAATATGGTCGGATTTTTTTGGATGTATTGAACGGATATAAATAAAAATAAAGTATTTTCCGAAATAGTTTGCATTTATTTTGAAGCTGTGTTATAGTTATACAGAACCTTAGTTGAAGGATAAAAAGAATTTTCATAAAAGATTAGATGATAGATTATACAGTACGTACTTCGAATCACCGAAATTTTGTAAAGCTTTTTTTAGAATCAAATATTAAGGAAATAAAATTTCGGAGGAAACGAATATGATGAATGGTACAGTAAAATGGTTTAATGGAGACAAAGGTTTTGGTTTTATTACTGGTGATGACGGAGTTGATGTGTTTGCACATTACTCACAAATCAACAAAGACGGATTCAAAACTTTAGAAGAAGGCGAAAAAGTTACTTTTGATTTAGCTCAAGGTCCTAAAGGTCCTCAAGCTGAAAACATTAATACACTTTAATCGTAATTCACGACGTAAGTCGCAAAACATCAGATGATAATTCATCTGATGTTTTTTTGTGCTTTTTTTTCATATGTTTTTAATGTAATTTTTCTTGAGATAAGTTACAATAGTAATGATAATCTATATAGAAAAGTGGAGGGATACAATGAAAACAATTAAAGTTTATTTTTATAGCCTTATTTTAATATTAATATTCGTTGGATGTAATGCTGACAAGCCGGAGAATGAAGACTTGCCAGAAACAACAGATCCAACAGCTCAAGAGACCCAAGACAATCCTCAAGATAATCAGGAAAACGACAGCAATGATGAAATCCCTGTGGATTCTCAAGATGACACGATAGCAGATATTGAAGAGGATGAAGAAGCGGTAGATAATGAGGAAATGGAAGGGGGAGCCGGGACGGCCTCCTACGAAGGAGAGATCCTTGATTTAACGCCTCCGGATGATGAAGAGGTCTACACATCAGGCTTAGTGATTATCAAACAGGAAGAAGAATATTGGAGAACTGTTGATCGTCAAGGGAATGTCTATCGAATCAGTACGTCAGCAGAATTAAACCCGGGGATGGTTATTAAAGAAACCTATGTATCTCTTGATGAAAATGGGGATCGTTTTGTTGAACTGACATCCGGATATACATCCTACGAAGATACAATAATTAGTCAAAAAGGTTCAGGTCAAGCTAGTCAAGAAATTGCCGAAAAACTATTTAGGCAATATAGCCTTGGAAAAACATTGGAATCTGTCAATCATATTGAAAACATAGGAAGTGGTATTAAACGCTATGAAATTGATGTAACGCTTGAAAACGGAGAAAAAACAACCTTTGAATTTACACTTTATGGATATGAAAATACATGGTTAATGCCTTCAGCAAGTAATTTAAATAACCGTATGCAAATAGATACGAATGAAGAATCCAACAATGAATCCGATGCTGTTCGACGCGAAGAGTTATACGAGTATGATGAAATGGTTTATTATCAAGAACATGAATTATTGCCTCAATCGAATTTAACTCAAGGAACGGAAATCTATGAGTATATGACGAACATATATGCAGAAGATGGAAGCGGTAAGCGTCAGTTGATTCATAAAGGTGGGCGTAATAGTTACTACGAGACATTGAAGCAGTTTGGACAACGCGTTTATTTAAAGGCAAACGGATGGGAACCCTTTAGTGAAGAATATTCAGCAGGTATCGGATTTTTGGACTTAACGGATAATACATACAAAGTTTTATATAATGGACCGATAATAGAGGGAATGATGCGTGATGACACATTTTATTTTTTTGCAGACGACAAACTCCTAGAGCTTAGCCTTGGAACTGCCAAATATAACAGTGTCACAACACTGCCTCACAGCATCAATGATAATGTTTTTTTAGAGGTCATCAGCGTAAATGCTTCAACAATGCGGATCAGTATTGAAAATGGATCCGTCAAAAAGTATGAAATAAACTTAAAGGAAAGTACGATTAAAGAATATAATGAATAAATACCTTATTAATGGTGTGACGATTGTGCTTATCATGATTTTAATTGTTTTGAGTGCACTCGTCGGCATCAACTTAACAAAACTTAATAGAGAAGTTGTTGAAGGAAGTGTTTTTTCCAAAAAGGAACCACCTACCTATCGCTTCATGGTAATTATTGATGGTTCAGACGCGAATTTTGTCGATGAGTTTGAGAAGGGAATCCATGAAGGGGCGCTAAATAATAATGTTGCCTATGAAATGTGGCATTTTGACGGTGAAGATAAAAGTGAAAAAATTCTTAGACAATTTGATATTGCAATCGAATCCAATGTGGATGGAATTATATTGCAAGCCTTTGATGATGAAGGCTTTGACTCTACATTGCAAAAGGCCAATGCACGAAATATTCCGGTTGTTACCATAGGCACAGACATACCGGCACAGGAAAAAGTAAGCTTTATTTCCTATAATCAATACCGAATGGGGACGCAAATCGGAAAATTACTGAAAGAATATTTTGATAAAAAGGGTGTTCACACAGGATCGATTGTACTCTTTCAAAATGAGCGCATTGAAAATTCGGATAAAGCATTAGCTATCAATGAAGTTCTTGATCATCGTTTTAACATCCAACGCGTGCGTAATGAACTAAGTGGAGATAATGCCCTGAACGCTGTAGGAACGACGCAGAGCATACTTCGACAGTATAATGATATTGTAGGCATCATTTGTTCAAATGGTGAAGAAACGCTGGGGACCATTCAAGCGCTCAAAGACCAGAACATGATTAATGATGTCGTTGTTATTGGCAATGATGATTATGAAGAAATTTTAGATTATGTTGAACGTGAGATTATTTTTGCGACAGTCGTCGTGGAAAATGAAAAAATAGGTTTTGAAGCGATTGAAGAAATGGTAAAGTATAAAAACAATGAATTTGTCTCTCAATATCGCGATATTAATGAGAATATACTAAGACGTCAAGAAGTTCTTCGTATTCGCCAAAACAATCAAGAAACAATAGGTGAGAGTCATGAAGAGTAAGCTTAAGAAACGAAAAATGGGTTCAATTAAAAATAAAATGTTTGGATACGTGTTTGTGATTATCATCTTAATGATGGCTCTTAGCATCTATTCCCTCGGTATTATGAATCTATATAAAGGTAAGATTGATGCCATGTTTGTCAGAAATATTATGCTTCAAGAGATATCGGATCAAATCGGAGAAACAAATCAAGAGCTCTTAGTCTATTTGTCCACAAAAAGTTCGACGAGTTTAAATAAGTATATGCGTTATTCAGATTTACTACGTGAGATGACGGAGGATTTAGAAAATAATATTGTGGATTATACGGAAGAAGAGCTGATGGTCTTAGACATTAAGAATATGGTCACGAATTATCTTGAAGAAACAGATCTTGCTGTCGACGATAAGCGCCGGTCCGACATTGACTCTTATATGGAGAGATATGATCGTGCACAAGTTTTAAGTGGATACATATTAAGTTTTATTAATGAACTTAACACACGTCAATTATCCCGTAATTCAACCAATTACTTGTATATGGCTGAACAAGTGAGAATTTCAAATATCTTAAATATCGTTTTAATTATTGATCTTATCGTATTATCTGTAATTATTGTCTTGAAAATGGCCAATAAAATGATTACACCCATTGTTAAGTTATCCCATTCAGCTGAAGAAATTGCAAGAGGGAAATTTAGCACAGATATTGTCCTTGTGGAAACGAGTGATGAAATCGAAATTCTGTCGAGAGCCTTTAATCGCATGAAATATAATATCCAGGAATATATTGAGACCGTTAAAGAAAAAGCCAAGACAGAGGCAATGCTCAAAGATCAAATGGTAGAAAACCTCAAGATGCAGTCGCTCTTAGATAACGCCCGATTATATGCGCTCCAGTCTCAGATGAATCCACACTTTTTGTTTAATACCATTAATGCAGGTGTGCAAATGGCAATGATTGAAGGCGCGGACAAAACGAGTGAATTTTTAGAGAGCATGAGTCGTTTATTTCGGTATAATATTCAAAAGCTAGATCAAGTTGTTACCCTACGAGAAGAACTTCAAAATGTAAAGGACTATTATCAGATGCTAAAAGTACGATTCGATGATTTGATCTTGTTTGAATTTCTTATTGATGAATCAGCGTGTGAATGCTTAATCCCGCCGCTGACACTTCAGCCAATCGTCGAAAATGCCTATATTCATGGCCTCAGTAAATTGGAAGAAGGCGGAAAAATTCAAATATTAGTCAAAGATGAAGGTGACTACTATCAATGCATTGTTGAAGATAATGGTTCCGGAATGACCGATGACATACGTTCAAGTATTTTGAATCATTCAGTAAAACAAAGCAAAGTGTCTAATGGTGTTGGCATGCAAAACGTCATCGAACGATTAGAACTCTTCTATAAAGAAAAAAATCTATTAGAAATTGTGAGTGAACATAACGAAGGTACGAAAGTAATTATTCATATACCCCACATGCAGGAGGCATTATGATTAAAGTAATGATTGTTGATGATGAACATATTGTACGAGAAGGAATTAAATATATACTTGACAAAGATTTTGCGGAGGTAACGACAATTGTACATATGGCTAAAACCGGAAGAGAAGCCATTGAGAAATTCGAAGAGCTTCGACCGCAATTAGTTATTATGGATATTCAAATGCCCGGAATTAATGGCATTGATGCGACTAAGGAGATTCGAAGTATTGACCAAAGAGTTCGTGTTGTTATTGTTTCTGCATATGAACAATTTGAATACGCTAAAGATGCTGTAAAGCTAGGTGCGGTGGATTACTTACTAAAACCGATTAATCGTCAAAATTTAAAAAAGATTGTTCAAAAATCAATCCATGATATTAATGAAGAAAAGAGTCTTAAAAAGAAAGAACGAGAAACCCAAGAAAAATTAGATCAAGTAGTGCCAGTGCTGGAAATCGGATATATTTATTCGATTCTGATGAATCATGATTATCAAAATGAGCTTTCAAAATATCACCATTTGCTAAACATACAAAAAGAAAAAGGTTATATTATGATTATTGAATTTGGTGATGGCAATAATCTTAATGAACTCGAAAATCGTATTGGTGTAGGTGTTCGAAGTAATACCTTGTATCAAAATATACGCCATTGCATAAAATATAAATGCCATGCAATAGTCGGCCCCTTAATGGTGAATCGAATCATTCTGGTTATTCACGAGGATGAACGACAAGATGAATATCAAGGAAGGTTAGATGCAATTGAACTCGCTGAGAAGATTCGCCGTGATGTAGAGAATATTATTGGGGCAAATGTATACATTGGGATCGGAAGCCGATGTGCAAAAGAGCAATTAAATATTTCCTATAATGAGGCATTAAAGGTTATTAATCAAATTGAAGATGAGCATATTTTGCATATAGGTGATATGATTCAGCAAAAAAATGTTGATACAGAATACACATTTTCAAAAGTGAAAAATGACATCGATTTTATAATAAAAAAAGTTGAAGAAGGCCGACGAGATGATGTAGAAAAAGCATTGAAATGGTTTTTAGCAAAAGTTCACAAAGCATATCATCAAAAAATGGAGTTGGTTAAAAACATTGTTACGGAGATGTTTGTCCTTATTTTTTCGATGGCATATAGTAATGGCTATGAAGATATAGAAATATTGCATTTAAAGTATTTAGAGAAAATCAGTCAAGTGGAAGATTTCTATGCATTGCAGAATTGGTGCATCTCTGAATTGCTAATGTTAACAGATGCTATGCGTCACACCAAAGAAACACAAGTTTCTGCAATTATTAAAGAAGCAATGGCATATATCGTTTTAAACTATAATCAAGAATTAAGGTTAAAAGATGTGGCGGAGCTTGTTCAGATTAGTCCCCAATATTTCAGTAAAATATTTAAGGATGATGTCGGTGTAAACTTCATCGAATATTTAACCCAATTGCGTATGGATAAAGCAAAAGAAATGTTAAAAGAATCCAATAGAACAATCAAAGAAATTTGCTTTGAGATTGGATATAATGATCCGAATTATTTTAGTCGCTTATTCAAAAAGAATGTTGGGGTATCGCCAACAGATTTTGTCTAGAGGAGGAAAACATGGGTTCAAAAGTGAATAAATGGATTTTAATCTTGATGATGAGTGGATTCATTCTTATTATTTTTGTCTTTACGCTTTTAAACAAACCAAAGCCCCAGGAATATGAAGGTGTTCGACGCACAGAAAATGAACAGCCCTTGATTGGCCTCAGTGTTGATGGAATGGTTATTGAACGTTGGCAACATGATGTGGATATTTTTAAGACGAAAGCAGAAGAGCTGGGATATCATGTCGAAGTGACAAATGCTTACGAAGATGTTCAAAAGCAAATAGAACAAATTCGAATGCTGGCCAACGAAGGAGCAAAAGCGATTGTTATTATCGCATGTGACAAAGATTCTCTATCAGAAGTTATCGAAGAAGTAAAGAAGAAAGATATCGTCGTTATCGCCTATGATCGCTTGATTATGCGAGCGGATGTCGACGCCTATATATCCTTTGATAACATAGCCGTTGGTGAGCATATGGCACGTGCTTTGATTGAAGTACAGCCGGAAGGGAATTATGTGATTATTAATGGAGCACCGACAGATTATAATGCGTCCATGTTTAATGAAGGCTATTATAATAACTTGAAACCCTATATAGATGATGGAAGTATTGTTATCCTTGAAGAAGTATGGGCAGAGAATTGGCGAGAAGAATTTGCCTATAATACGGTGAGTCAATTACTTGAAAAGGGAAAAAACATTGATGCTATTATTGGAGCTAATGATCGAATTGCGGAAGGAGCAATCAGTGTTTTGCTAGAATATGGACTAGTAGGCGAGATACCGGTGGTTGGACATGATGCAGATATCAGCGCGTGTCAGAATATTGTCGAAGGCAAGCAGCTAATGACCGTATATAAACCCATTAAAACATTAGCTGAAGGCGCAGTAAATACTGTGGATCAACTCATTAATGGCCATGAAATTACATACCAAGAAACCATTTATGATGGCGAGTATGAAGTGCCCTATATACAATATGATGTAGTTCCGGTTTATGACTATAATATGCGAGAAACCGTCATCAAAGATTTATTTCACAATGAAGAAGACGTTTATTTGAAGCAGTAAATTATTAATCTTAATAATTTACTGCTTTTTTTTATGACTTTTTAAAAGGAGTTAATAATGTGAAGAAATTCATAATTATTTCTATTTCTTCCTTTCGTTAAAAACTATACAATAAGTCCTGTAACACGTTAATATTTATATTTAGGAGGAAGAATTATATGAAAAAATTAACAGCAATTTTATTAAGTGGGGTATTGTTAGTTATGCTTTTTGCCGGTGTTGGATGTGCTCAAGGTGGCGACAATGTCGTCGGTGTGGCAATGCCAACTAAATCGCTTCAACGTTGGAATCAAGATGGAGCCAATATGAAAGCAAAACTTGAAGAAGCTGGATATGAAGTCATTCTTGAGTATGCAGAAAATAAAGTTGAAACGCAAGTATCTCAAATCGAGAACATGATTACACGTGGAGCAAAAGTGATTGTTGTTGCTTCCATCGACGGATCAGCTTTGGCGGGTGTTTTGGAAGATGCAGCTAAAGAAGATATCGCAGTGATTGCCTATGATCGACTCATTCGTGATACTGAGAACGTGGATTACTATGCAACCTTTGATAACTACATGGTTGGAACAATTCAAGGAGAATACATTATTGAAGCCTTAGACCTTGAAAGTGGGGCAGGTCCATTCAATATGGAAGTTTTTGGTGGTTCACCGGATGATAACAATGCCTACTATTTCAATGGTGGAGCAATGGATGCTTTAAAACCATATGTCGACAATGGACAACTTGTGATTCATTCAGGACAAACGGATATGAGCCAAATTGCAATCGAAGGTTGGAAAGCTGAAGGCGCACAAGCAAGAATGGATAACCTATTAACAGCAAATTATGCAGATAAAGATATTGATGTTGTATTATCACCCAATGACAGTTTAGCTCAAGGTATTGTTGCGTCATTAAAGGCGGCAGGATACGGTTCAGCAGACAAGCCCTTCCCAGTACTTACAGGTCAAGACTGTGATATTACAAATGTGAAGATGATGCTTGCAGGTGAACAGTCTATGTCAATATTTAAAGATACACGAACGTTAGCAGATCAAGTTGTTACAATGATTACGAAACATATGAATGATGAAGAAGTACCTGTTAATGATACATCAACCTATGATAATGGTGTGAAAGTCGTTCCGTCATATCTTTGTGAGCCGGTATTTGCAGATGTGAATAATTATAAAGAATTACTTATAGATTCAGGGTATTACTCGGAAAGTGATTTATAAATAGCTAGGTTCAGGTTTAAATCATAATATGCTGTGGCAGTTTTCGCCACGGCATATTTATTCATTTGATCAATTAAAGGAGTAAGCATATGTCTGAGATAAATATTCTTGAAATGCGGAACATAACTAAAGAATTTCCCGGGGTTAAAGCTTTAGACCAGGTTAACTTAAAAGTAAAAAAAGGACAAATTCATGCTTTAGTCGGTGAAAATGGTGCGGGAAAAAGTACATTAATGAATGTCTTAAGCGGAATATATCCTCATGGAACTTATGAGGGTAATATTGTTTATGAAGGCAATGTTTGTCAATTTAAAGACATCAAAGAAAGCGAAGAAGAAGGTATTGTCATTATTCATCAAGAGCTAGCCTTAAGTCCATATATGACCATTTCAGAAAATATTTTTTTAGGGAATGAACAAGAAGAAAAAGGCATTATTAACTGGAATGCTACTTATCAAAAAGCTCAAGAACTGATGAAGTTAGTCGGGATAAAACTTGATCACAATATTTTAGTAAAAGATATTGGTGTTGGTCATCAACAACTTATTGAAATTGCAAAAGCATTATCAAAAAATGTAAACTTACTCATTTTAGATGAACCAACGGCAGCGTTAAATGATGAAGATTCCGATCATCTCTTGAATTTATTAGTGGAGTTAAATCAAACACGAGGAATTTCATGTATTATTATTTCCCATAAATTAAATGAAGTAACAAAAATATCGGATGAAATTACGGTGATTCGCGATGGGACTACTGTAGAAACTTTGACAAAAGGAAAAGATACAATCACAGAAGCTAGAATTATCAAAGGTATGGTTGGACGTGAGCTTGTGGACAGATATCCAAAGCGTGAGCCAAATATTGGAGAAATTGCCTTTGAAGTTAAAGATTGGACCGTGTATGAACCCATGGATGAAACAAAAAAACGTATAAAAAATGCGAGTTTTAATGTAAGAAAAGGTGAAGTAGTGGGTATTGCAGGTTTAATGGGAGCAGGCCGTACAGAACTTGCCATGAGCATATTCGGAGGCGCATACGGAAGCAAACATGAAGGGACTATATATAAAGATGGTAAAAAGCTTGAGCTCAAGTCTATTGACCGGGCAATTGCTAATGGGATAGCCTATTTAACAGAAGATAGAAAAAGTGCAGGCCTCATTCTTATCGATGATATTCGTCGAAACATAACGATAGCGAACTTGCATAAAATCAGCAAGCGAAGTGTTGTTGATATTAATAAGGAAATGCATGTTGCAGAAGATTATCGAAAATCACTTCGAATCAAAACGCCTAGTGTTACCCAAAAAACAGGAAACCTATCCGGAGGAAACCAACAAAAAGTATGTATAGCAAAATGGTTATTTAGTGATCCGGATATATTGTTTTTAGATGAACCGACACGAGGCATTGATGTAGGGGCAAAATATGAAATATATACCATAATTAATGAATTAGCAAATCAAGGCAAGTGTGTTGTCGTCATATCCTCAGAATTACCGGAATTGTTAGGAATCAGCGATCGCATCTATGTAATGAATGAAGGCGAGATTGTTGCAGAAATGCCGACGGCAGAAGCTAATCAAGAAAGTATAATGCAAAAAATTATAACACATGCCAATACACGAGGTAAAGAGAAAGGATAATAAACATGGAGAACATTAAAGCAGTATTTAAAAATAATATCCGGCAGTATGCCATGCTGATTGCGTTGATTGCGATTATGATTTTATTTCAGATATTAACCGGAGGAATTTTACTGAAACCGATTAATGTACAGCGATTAATCATGCAAAATAGCTATATTCTTATTTTGGCCATTGGTATGGTGCTATGCATATTAACGGGCGGAAACATTGACTTGTCGGTTGGATCCATAGTCGCTTTAGTGAGTGCATCAAGTGCATTATTCAGTGTTGTCTGGAATATCCCGGTTCCGATTGCCATTGTATTATCCTTAGGAATCGGATTATTGGCAGGTATGTGGCAAGGATTTTGGATAGCTTATGTGAGAATACCTGCATTTATCGTGACCCTAGCTGGAATGTTAGTTTTTCGGGGGATTAATAACTTAATACTTAATGGAGAAACTATAGGGCTACCACAGGAATATGTAATCATTGCATCAGAATCTATTCCGGACTTTTTTGGTCAAGGTGGTATTCACATCACGTCAATAGTAATAGGTATTATTAGCTCAATTATTTTCGTCATTGTTCAAGCGAATAGTCGTAAGAATAAACGTCAATATGGATTTGACTTAGGATCTGATACTTCATTTATGGTTCAAATGGCAGTTTTAGTTCTTGTCATTAACATATTTACGTTCTGGCTAGCGCTTGCTGAAGGGGTTCCATATATTGTTATGATTTTAGTTGTGCTTATTATTATATATTCATTCGTAACAAGTAAAACAGTGATTGGGCGACACATCTATGCCCTTGGTGGTAATGCAAAAGCCGCTGAATTGTCCGGGATTAAAACAAAAAAAATACTTTTTATGGTCTATGCAAATATGGGCTTATTATCTGCCGTTGCAGGAATTGTTTTTGCGGGACGGTTAAACTCAGCATCACCACTTGCGGGGCAAGGTTTTGAACTTGATGCAATCGCTTCATGTTTTATCGGTGGAGCATCAGCTACAGGCGGTGTGGGAACAGTAATAGGAGCAATCATCGGTGGTCTTATCATGGGAATCTTAAACAATGGTATGTCCATTATGGGTGTTAGCGTGTTCTGGCAACAAATCGTCAAAGGCTTTGTATTACTTGCAGCCGTAGCCTTTGATGTTTATTCGAAGACAAAAACCAAAAAATAAGACGATTAAGCGTTAAAAGCTTGATCTAAATCCTCAATAATATCATGAATGTTTTCAAGACCGACAGACAATCGTATGGTACCCGGAGTGATACCGGCAGCGAGAAGTTGTTCGTCGGATAACTGACGGTGGGTTGCGCTTGCTGGATGTAATACGCAGGTACGAATATCTGCAACATGAACAACATTTGATGCAAGTTTTAGGCTGTCCATAAAGTGGACGGCTTTTTCTTTACCTCCTTTTATGGAAAAAGTAATGACACCGCTAGTTCCCTTGGGTAAATATTTTTGAGCGCGTTCATGGTGGGCATCTGATGGAAGCCCAGGATAATTGAGAGATTCAACATAAGGTGACCGTTCAAGATACTTGGCAACTTCAAGAGCGTTTTCGCTATGGCGTTCCATACGAATCGGTAAAGTTTCGAGACCTAGGTTTAGTAAAAAAGCGGCATTGGCAGACGGATAAGCCCCAATATCTCGCATGAGTTGAACTCTTGCTTTGGTAATATAAGCAGCTGCACCAAAATTTTTGCTATAGATAACGCCGTGATAGGAAGCATCCGGTTCAGTAAATTCAGGGAAATTACCATTAGTCCAATCAAATTTGCCGCTATCGACAATGACACCACCTAGTTGAACGGCGTGACCATCCATATATTTTGAAGTGGAGTGGACGATAATATCTGCACCGTATTCAAATGGACGACAGAAAATTGGTGTGGCAAAGGTATTATCAACAATTAATGGGACATTGTTTTTATGAGCGATTTCAGCAAACTTATCAATATCTAACACAGTTAGTGCCGGATTAGCTAAGGTTTCTCCAAAAACGGCACGTGTATTTTCTTGAAAGCATTTTTGGATGTCTTCTTCGCTAGATTCAGGATCCACAAATGTACACTCGATACCGTAACGCTTCATAGTAACGGCAAAGAGATTAACCGTTCCTCCGTAGATGGTCGTTGTGCTGATAAAGTGGTCGCCGGATTTTAGAATATTTAATAGGCTAATCATACTTGCAGCCTGACCAGATGTGGTGCACAGGGCTCCGACACCACCTTCAAGTGCTGCAATTTTACTTTCCACGGCAGCAACCGTTGGATTCGATATTCGAGAATACATATGTCCTTGAGCGGTTAAATCAAAAAGGTTTCCGATATGTTCTGTAGAATCATACGTGTAAGTAGTGCTTTGTACAATAGGCACAACTCGAGGATCTCCATTTCCGGGAGTGTAGCCTTCATGTAAACATTGAGTTTCTATTCGCATAGTGTTACCTCGCTTTCAATTTGTGTTTTTGTATGAAGAAAGAGGCTGATGCATGACGCATCAACCTCTAATCATTTATTATTCATTGTTATTAGTCGTTCATAGAAATGAAAGATTCAAATTCTTTCACGGAAGCATCATTTAAGTAAGCTTCGATAATTTGGCGACCTAATGGATTCAAGTCTTCAACAAGATACTTTTTCAATTCTTGTTTGAAGAAATCAACTAAGATTTTTGAACCTTTGTCATATGCTTCGTTACCCATAGATAACTGAAGATTTGTTTGTAAAAGACCTTTTGGAACATCGAATCCGTCAATCTTTAAGCTCTTCATTGCATAACCTAAAGTTGAACAACGGGATTCTACAAGTTGATCGTCTCTAAATGATGCATTACCTTTACGTGCAAAATATTCACGATCAAGCCATTCTGCCTTAAATCCAACTTCATAAGAACCAATATGTTGGTTAGGAATGAGAATGAATTTTGTTTCAGGCGTATTTACGATTTGTTCAAGGAGTAAATTCGCTTGAGTAACCATTCGGCCTGTAGCAAATGGCCAATAGGAACCAACACCTTCACCGCTCATACCTTCTGTTTCAACGATACTTGGGTTAGCATGGCCTCGTGGTGATACTAGTCTCCATAACCAAGCAAGAGCAGGTGGTAAAACATGAACCATACCCACAATACCATAGGTTGGATTGTCTTTTGTACATAATGGCATACGTACACCAAATGAACGAATATCAACTTCAACTGGCTTCTTAATAACATCCTTAACAAAATTACGTGGCATAATAACACGTGGGTTCGGACAAGACTTACCAGGTGCGTCTTGGATATGCTCCCAAATTAAAATAGTTGACTTGGGTGTTGCATCCATGTTTAAGAAAATTAATGGTTCTGGTGGATGAATCGTTAACTTCTCATGTTCCGGTGATGAACCATATTGTTTAATATGGTCAAAACGTAAGAACCAACCGGCTTCAGCATCAGAAACAACAAGTTTCTTGCCGTTTTGGTAGGATGGATGACATAAAGCCATATCATCAGTTACCGGATGTAAATTACATGTATAACTTAATTCCATACGTGTCACTTCATCTGTAACAGTATCTCGACATAATGCAATGGTTCCGTCTGGCTCGCGGTGTAATTCTTCAATCATCTCAGACTTTCCACCACCACTAGCGCCTTCATGCATAATAACGACTTCGTTATCATAAGGTGTCGTTATATGAGCAGTTGCAGCATGAGCTGTAACCCAGCCTTCTTTTTCTCCAATGCTTAATAAGATACCATAAACACCTTTTTTGGCACTAGGTCCCGGATATAAGTTAAAGGAAAACACTTCATGTACATCATCTAAACGATTATGTACAACGGCTTGTTTTCCGTTAAAGTGTGTGTGTCTAAACGTAGGAGCTAGATAAATAACAGCTCTTGGCTTATAGCCTTCTCTTATTTCATTTAATGGGATAAAACCTTGTAAATCAGCAAGTCCACCTACAAAGAAAGAAGCATTTCGTGGTGCGATAAGAATAGACTCATAACCACCATGATCTTTATCTCCTGAGATAAACGGTAATACGACTAATTCTTGATGACTTAACCATTCAAGCGTTTCGCTACGAACATCGTTAAAATCCCGATCATATTTTTCTTTGAATGTTTTTTTGTCTGTAGGTAAGTCGTCTCCGATTGAAGTACATTCAGGGTCGCGTCGTCGCATGTAAGGCTCATTGTAATTAACGGAAACACCGTTTTTACATTTTGTTACAGTTACTTCTTCAACAATTCCGATGCCTTCGATATCGTAATTGACTTTAAAGACGTCCTGCCCTTGACCGGTTGCCAAATCAAGAATTTGCTTTCGGCTTTCCGGAATAACTACTGAGGGCGCTTCATCTAAAATTTTCATTATTTCGTCGTTGACATCAAATAAACCATTCCAAAGTTCTTTCATCTTTTTCCTCCTAGGTAATACTGCTATGTCATCGTTGCAAAGTTAATACGAAATTTTCCCCATTTTTCACACATTTGAGAGCTCACTTCAAATGTAGTTAATCACTTAATAAAATAGCATATAACGACTGAAAACGCAAGTTCTTTAACAAATTATTAAGAATTAGATTCATTTCCAAAAGACCTTGACCGGTGGACGTTAAGTGTACTATATTTAGTATATGACAAGGACACAGAGAGATGAAATTGGAGAGGCGAATGCTATGAAACACGTGAAATATAAGAAAATAATTCGAAATATTGGTATTTTTTTAACATTAGGATTGATTATTGGATTCATTGTTTTTCAACGAGAGCAAGTCAAACAAGAGAATATTAGTAATGAACAAGATATATACATACCGGTTGAAGTCATGTTGGTTGAAAAAGTTCAATATGATGAGACGCTTAACTATATTGGATCCATTACAGCAGATCACATACAATCCTTAAGTTTTAAAAGTCCGGGTAAGATTTTAGAAATGAATGTTCAACAAGGGGATTATGTGGAGCAAGGTGATATACTTATGCAATTAGACACTTCAGATCTTTTGTTTGAGATTGAAGCGGCTCAAAAAGCAATGGAAGCGGCCTATGCTCAATATCAATTATCAGCCAAAGGATCTAGCAGTCAAGAACTTGAACAAGCACGATTGATGGTTGATAAGGCGCAAGACCTTTATACCTTTCAACAGACGACACTAGAAGAATATGAACGCCTTTATTCGGAAGGTATTATTTCGAATAAAGAATATGATCAAGCTGTATTAGAAGCCAATGTCGCATTGAATGATTTAAATACAGCAAAACAAGTCTATGAATCAGCGATTAACGGTGCTGATGATGAGTTGCTACAGCTCTATTACAGCCAATATGAACAGGCAAAGACCAACTACAATCACAAACAAACGCTCCTAGAGGATGCGGTTTTAAAATCAACGATTAGCGGAACCGTTATTGAATTGCCTTATGAAGAAAATACGATGATACCGGCCGGCCAGCCAGTCGTTCATATTCGCCGTGACGGAGCCAACATTTCAATCGGTGTTACAAGTGAAGATTATGAAAAGATTCATGTAGGAGATCCTGTTTTCGTCAATGATGATTCAGATACGATGCGAGAGGGTATTGTTTTACGAAAAAACAATATACCGGATCAAGCAACGCATTTATATAATGTCGAAGTGTATCTTGAAGAAGAAGATATTCTCATCGGAAAAATTGTTGAATGTCGAATTGTTGTCGGTCAAAAAGAGGGGATAAGGATACCTATCCAATCAGCGATTGTAAATGGTGAGACATATGTATATATTTATGAAGGTGGACAATCCTGGCGTCGGTCTGTTGACATTCAAGAAATTCTGGATGACCAAATTATTGTCACAGGGTTAAACGACGGAGATTCTCTTATCATCAGCAATATTAAAAAAGTGAATGAAGGTAAAGCGGTTTCGATTATTGGAGAGGAGCTTGGTAATGATTAAATCGATAATTAATAATCGGAAAATACTATTGCTCTTTTTATTTTTGATCATCATTGCCGGGGTCTATAGCTACTACTATATTCCCAAACAAGAATCGCCCAATATTTCACCGTCAGTTGCAATGATTACAACCATCTATCCGGGAGCGTCACAAGAGAATGTCGATAGTTTAGTGACCAGCAAAATCGAGAAAGAAATAAAAACATTAGAAGGTTATGATTTTAGTATATCCTTTTCAAATAATAGTGTTTCTACAATTGTACTTCAAGTAGAGTATGATGTCGACATTGATCAGACATGGGATCGGCTTCGGACGAAACTGCAGCAATTGCAATCGGAGTTGCCGGATGAATGTGAAGATATTCAAGTAGAGACAAATTTGGCCGAAACAGCTGGATTGATCATTGCCTTGTCCGGAGAAAATTATTCCTATGAAATGCTATCGGATTATGGGGAACAAATCATGGAAGCATTAACAGATATTGAAGGCGTTACTCGATTTGAGCTCTCCGGAGATGTGGAAAAAGAAGTGCGGGTTACGATAGATCAAGATAAAATGAATCGAATTGATTTATCCTATAGTGAGCTCCTTCAACTGTTGCAAAGCCAAAACTTAGAGATACCTTCGGGACTTATTGAAAATACAAAGAGTAAAATAGCCCTAAATATTACAGGGTCTTTTGAATCATTAGAAGAGATTGAAAATTTGATTATTGGGATGTCAGATAGTAATAACTCTGTTCTTCGAATCAAAGATATTGGCAAGGTTGAACTCACAGAAAGTGAAGTAGGATTAAGCTACAAGGATAACGGACAAAATGCTGTTTTGCTGAGCGGGTATTTTAAACAAGATGAAAATGTATTGCTTATTGGAGATGAAATCCGTGAAGTCATCAATCAAATAAAAAAAGAAATGCCCAGTGATTTGATTTTTAGAGAAGTGCTCTTTCAGCCGGAGGATGTGGAATCATCCATTAATGAATTTATGATGAATCTTTTGCAAGGAATTTTACTTGTCATTCTTGTCGTTTTTATTGGTATGGGCTTGCGAAATGCGATTATTGTTTCAACAGCGATTCCCTTATCGATTATTATGACCTTTATAGTTATGCCCTTAATTGATACACCGATTCACCAAGTATCTATTATCGCATTGATTGTTGCACTAGGAATGTTGGTTGATAATGCAATCGTAGTTAGTGACTCCATACAAAACAAGATTGATGAAGGGATTAATCAATTAGGTGCCTGTGTTTCAGGGGCAAAAGATGTGCTTGTACCTATTTTTTCTTCCACATTAACGACGATTGCAACCTTATCTCCCTTACTTTTCCTCAATTCGATTGTAGGCGACTATATTATTGGTTTGCCGATTGTGGTCATTGTTGCCCTCCTATCCTCATTTGTTGTTGCTGTTTTTGTAACTCCAGTGTTTGCATATATGTTTTTTAAACCCAGCAAGAACAAAGGGACACATGCAAGATCACGATTTGGCTATAAGCTTTTAGATCAAATGATGCACCACAAAATCATAAGTGTGATGAGTGTGGTTGCAATTATTGCTTTGTTAGGAAGTACTTTTTTATTTTTAGAAGTTATCTTTTTTCCGAAAGCAGATAAAAATATCCTTTATGTAGATATAGTAGCAGACCAAGTCATCGATTTAGAAACAACAGAGCGTGTCTCGGATCAAGTGGAAGCTATTTTAGAAAACGAAGCGGGTGTTACAAACTATACGACGGCAATTGGAGGTGGAATCCCTAAGTTTTTTACGGCTATGAATGTCTATAATAAGTTGCCTCAAAATGCACAGATTATGTTCCGGGTTGATTTGGAAGAGACAGAGTATAAAAAAAACACGCCCTATGCAGAATATTTGCAGGAAAAAGTGGATCGACAAGTTCTAGGGGGAAAGGCAACAGTAAAAGAGTTGGAGAATGCATTCCCTAGCGAGGCTCCAATTGCTATTCGTTTTACAGGCAATGATTTTGATGCCATGAATGCAAAAGTTGATGAAGTGAAGGAAATTTTAGAATCTATTGAAGGAACAAAAAACGTACGTACGGATTATGATGGGAAAAAGCTAGAATATTCGGTTGATCTCAAGCAGGACAAACTATCCTATCTTGGACTTCTTAAATATGATGTTCTTAATGAAATCAGCATTGCCTTAAGAGGTCGAGAGGCTTCGACCTATAGAAGTCAAGGAAAAGAGTACAGTATCCGTCTCGAAGGGGCAGACAAAACCTTGCAGTCTGTTGAAAACTTGATGATTAAATCCAGTCTCAGTGGGAATAAGCATTTGTTAAAAGATGTTGGAACCATTGGTTTAATTGAACAACAACCCACAATTAAAAAATATAAAGGTCAATATACCATTTCCTTATACAGTGACATCTACCTAGGGTTTCAACGTGCGCTTATCTTGGATGCCTTTGAAGGTGAGTTAAATCAAGTTGATTTTTATGATGTTGCTTACGAATTTGATGGAGAAGAAGAACAGATTATAGAAAATTTTGGAAGTGCAGGTATTTCTGCGATTTTTGCAGTGTTTTTTATTTATATGATTCTTCTCTTCCAATTTAAAGATTTACGACAACCTTTTATTATCCTTATTACAGTGCCCTTATCTTCGGCAGGGGCCTTGTTTGGACTGTTTATAATGAATCAACCGATTTCTTTTACCGGCTTAATCGGAATTATAAGTTTGATTGGAATTGTGGTGAATAACGCGATTGTACTTATTGACTATATTAATATGAAGCGAAAGGAAGGCAAAAGTATTGAAGAAGCAGCTAAAGAAGCCTCCGGAATCCGCTTGCGACCTATTATTCTATCTACAGTAACAACAATATCCGGGTTAATCCCGCTACTATTGTCAAATAGCGAGTTGTTTAAACCAATGGCGGTTGCTTTAGTTTTTGGACTCTTGGTTTCAACATTATTAACCCTTGTTTTTATTCCATTAATGTATATAATAATTATTAGAGAAGAAAGTCAAAATATGGAGACAAAATAATGAATGTTAATTTGCAAGAAAAAAATGAAACAAAATGGGCGCTGGTTGTTGAAGGTGGAGCAATGCGAGGCATATTTTCCACAGGTATACTGGATGCCTTTATAAAAGAGGAATATAACCCCTTTGAATGGTGTATCGGCGTGTCCGCGGGGGCTACAAATATTGCAGCCTATTTAGCGCACATGTTCGGAAGAAATAGACAGGTGTATATGGAGTATTCAACAAAACCGGAATTTATTAATTTTCGAAAATTCTTTAGCGGTCATCACTTAATGGATTTGGACTGGTTGTGGAAAAAAACCATCGATGAGGTACGTTTAGACCTTGGTCGAATTATGGAGTCCCCGAGTAAATTTTACGTCGGTGTCACAAATGTTGAAACAGGAAAAGTTGAATTCATAAAACCAACAGAAGAAACATTAGAAGAAGCCATCAAAGCTTCTTCAGCAGTACCTGTCATTTATAAACATCCGGTGAACGTGGATGGAACAGACTATATTGACGGCGGTGTTGCGGACCCGATTCCGGTAAAAAAAGCTATACAATTGGGAGCGACACATATTGTGGTTTTACGATCAAAAAAATATAATTATCGAATGGATGATTCCAATAAATTTTTGACGAAATTCATGTTGCGAAAACTACCAAAGATTCAGGAGGCGCTTTCAGAACGAAGCAAAATATATAATGCACAACTTGAATATATCCGATCCGAACATGAAGGTGTAAGAATGATTGAAGTATGTCCTCCGGATACTTTTCAAACAAAGCGGTTGACAAAGGATTTGAATATATTAGAACGGGATTATAAGTTAGGCTATGAATATGGTGAAAAGCTGATTCAATTTTTGAAAGCAGAACCTCAAAATGGTGTCAATCAAGAAATGGAGAATTATTGTGCTATATAGGTCAATAAAAATCACCCTAGGAGTCATGTTAGCGATTATTTTAGCAGAACTTTTAGGGCTTGCCTATGCAACAACGGCAGGTGTTATTACCATGCTGAGTATTTTTGATACGCGCAAGCAAACCTATATCACCGGAATAAAACGTATTTTATTTGCGGGCATCGCTATTATACTAGCATCCGTGATCTTTTGGTTTGGAAGCCATACACTGCTCATGCTAGGTGTTTTTTTGCTAAGCTTTACCCTAATGTTAACATGGCTAAATAGTTTGGATGCTTGGGCAATCAGTACGGTTTTGGTGAGTCATATATATACCTTTCAAGAGCTTAGTTTTCGCATTATACTCAATGAGTTGGGATTAGTTGTCATCGGTGTTGGCGTTGCCTGGATATTAAATCTTCATATGCCCAATCGAATTAATGCCATTAAAGAAGATCAAGTCAGTGTTGAAGAAGAAATGAAGCGGGTACTGAAAATAATGCGGTTAAAGTTGGTAAACCAATGTTCCATAGAAGACAAAGACAGAGGTCTTAAACGTTTAGACCAACTTCTTGAAAAGGGACAAAGAGAAGCCATACAGCATAGCAATAACTATATTTTTGTCGATAATAGCTATTATATATATTATTTTCAAATGCGACGGCAACAGTTTTTACTCTTAATGCACATGGAGAAATATCTAGAGCGCATGTTTATTACGGTTGAACAAGCGCAGTTATTAAGTGATTTTACCGGCCAGATTGCGGATGAATTTGCAGAAAGTAATACCGGTGTAGGTTTAAAAGAAAAAGGCGAACAGTTGCTGGAATATTATCGGAGCACACCCTTACCAAGTAGCCGCGAAGAATTTGAAAACCGAGCGGTATTGTTTCGTTATTTGAGTGATCTCATCGAATTTGTTGAAATAAAAATACGATTCTCGCAAAAGTTTAGATAATTATCTTGTGAGCTAGTCGTGTATGTGTTATAATAATATGATTGCTGTCTAATTGTAACAGTATTAATTTGATTTAAGAATAGGAAGTAAAGAATGAACTTTGAAAAATTAGTAACAAGTGGTAACATCTTAAAAGCAATAGCTGACATGGGTTTTGAGAAAGCAACAGAAATCCAACAAAAAGGTATTGCATTGATTAGTGAAGGCCATGATGTCATTGGTCAATCACAAACAGGAACCGGTAAAACAGCAGCATTTGCTATTCCGGTATTAGAAAAAATCGACCCGGACGTAAGAAAGCCACAAGTGCTTATACTATGTCCTACGCGTGAATTGTCGGTGCAAGTAGCAGGCGAATTCAGGAAACTCGCAAAGTATATGACAGGTGTAAAGACTGTGGCTGTTTATGGCGGTGAACCCATATATAAACAGATTAGTGCATTAAAATCAGGCGCTCATGTAATCGTTGGAACGCCGGGACGTCTTATTGACCATATTAATCGTAAAACGATTAAATTTGACGCCCTTCATACAATTATTATGGATGAAGCGGATGAAATGCTCAAAATGGGCTTTAGAGAAGACATTGAGTTGATTCTAAGTAGTGTTCATACAGAACGTCAAACAATTATGTTCTCTGCAACGATGCCTAGAGCCATTCACGAAATTGCTGAAAAGTATTTAGATCATCCCCAAAACATTAAAATTCAATCAAAAGGATTAACAACCAGTACAGTTATTCAACAGTATTGTGCTGTTAAAAGTAAGTACAAAACGGAAGCTTTGTTTAGACTGCTGGATGCAAAAGCTCCAGAGCGTTGTATTGTTTTTTGTAATACGAAACGTATGGTTGATAAGATAACCGATGAATTACAGGCCAAAGATTATTGGTCAGATAAAATTCATGGTGATTTAAAACAAGAATTACGTTTGACAGTTTTACAAAAATTCAACTCAGGCGTGATTAATGTTTTGGTTGCAACAGATGTGGCGGCTAGAGGATTGGATATTCAAAATGTTGATTTGATTATTAACTATGATATTCCTGAAAAAGCGGATTATTATGTACATCGAATCGGACGAAGCGGTCGTGCAGGTAAGCCGGGAGAATCCATAACCCTAGCATCCTTTAAGGATCGTTTCCAATTACATACAGTTGAGCAGTATATTAAGAAAAAAATCGAAAAGATTAATGTGCCTTCGGTCAAAGAAGTGAATGATACGAAGATGGAGAAATTTATCGATAACTTAATGGAGAGTATGGACCAAGACGTTCTTGATCACTACGAGCCCATCGTTCAAAAGATTGTAGCAAAAGGCTATAGCATAGATACACTTGCAGCATCCTTGTTAAAAGATGCCTTAACATTACATGACATGGTTGAAGAAAGTGACTTAAATGATCACAACTTTAATAAACAAGGTGGCCGTAGCAATGAGAGAGGTGGCCGACGTGATTCACGAGGTGACCGTGGTTCAAGAGGCGAACGTAGTTCACGTGGAGAACGTAACTCAGGATCCCCATCAGGTAAGCGACGCAACACAAAAAGTAGCGGACAGACACGCATGTTTGTTAGTGTCGGAAAAGCGCACAAGGCAACGGTTTCTGACTTGCTCGGCGCAATTACCGGCGAATGTCAAGTCAATGGTCGCAGTATTGGTGCTATCGATATGTATGATAAGTTTTCTTTTGTTGATGTCGAAGATCGTTATGTTGATCAAGTCATCAAACAATTAAAAGATAAGCGTATTAAAGGCCGTATCGTTAATGTTGAAGTCGCAAAAAGTTAAAAAAAATTGTCAAGCGTTTTTGAAAATGTCCCAAAAAATATGAATGATTAGCACCGTAAGGT